>NZ_KI421513.1:3193216-3520584 GCF_000473325.1 Leisingera caerulea DSM 24564 | reverse complement strand
CCCAGGTGTCAGCCCAGGACCAGGCAGAAGTTCGCCTGGAGGGCCTGGAGGGCGCGCTGAAGGAGCTGTCGGCGGCTTGGGAGGCCTTGCAGCTGGAAGCCACCTCAAACGGGGGGCTGGATGTCGCAGAGGCCTCTGTGGAGCGTTTCACAGCCGCGCTGCGCTACCTGCAAGAAAACTTCGCGGAAGTTGATGAAATCGTGCAGCGTGTCGCCCAGGGGCTTGTCGTCGTTCTGGTCGGCCGCGGCATCAAGCTGGCGATCGCGCGCGGTATTGCAATGCGAGCGGCCTATGTCGAATTGGCCGGCGCCGTGTCTGGTGTGGGCACCTCGGCCACGCGGGCTCTTGGGCCACTGGCCCGCCTCGGGGTTGCCGCCCGGGCAATCACTGGCTTGATGGGCGGCCCGCTCAGCCTGGCCGTCACCGCCGCGTCCATCGCCGCGCTTGGCCTTGATATCGATACGGCTGCTGATGCGCTGAAGGGCGCCGATAGCGCATCTTCGGACGCAGCCGAAGCGCTCCGGCAGTATGCAGAGGCGTCCCGCCAAGCTGCCGAAGACCAGGACGCTCTTTCCGGCAAGGTGACAGCCACCACAGCGGAGATGGTCCGGCAGGGCCGTGTTGCTGTTCAAACGGCACTGGAAGCAAGCCAGAAGGCACAGCTGGAGTTGCTGGGCGTAGCTCAGGGTGAGGGCCTGTTCAATGGCGACCACATCACGGGTGCAATAGATGAAATCTTTGAAGCTGCGATGGAGAATTGGGTTCGCTCTGGGGCTCTAGGCGATAGTCCGGACTTAGATGTTATCACTGGAGGTTTTGTCAATGTCGGCCCGGTCTTCGGTGACGTCTTGGAGGCGTTGGGAGATCTTCGGGACGGCAGTCGGCCAATTTCCGAAATTGCGGAAACTCTGAATGCAGTTGCGGGCGCTGGTCAAGAAGTAACGTCTATCATCGGTCTGTTCGATGATGCTCTGGAGGGCGTTGTCGATGTGGACCTTGACAGCGTGCGTGATCGGATGCGCGCCATTGCTGGCGATATCGGCCTGTTTGGGGAAGAGCTTGCAGCGATCGGGGAAGCCCAGACGGAGGACGAGATCCGGCGGGCTTATGACCAGCTGCGCACCGCCATGTTGAGCGCGGCGGCGGCGGGCAAGCGTTTGCGTGAAACCGGGGAAGACGGCTTGCTGGGGCTTGTCGAAGCGCTGGCCAAAGGTGAAATCGAGATCGAAAACCTGAAATCCGCGCTGGAAGGCACTTGGAGCGTAGCGCAAGAGCAGCCGGGGCAGACCTTCGCTGGTCAAATCGGCGACGATGCCAAGACCGCGGCCGATGAGCTGGAGCGCATGGAGCGCGCGCATGAAGCGCTTTCGCGCCGTCAAGGCAAGGGGTTGCCGGGCACTGATCGCGGGTCCTACCAGCGATCGGAGCTGGAGGCCGCGCAGAAGGGCATTCTTGACCTGGTGGCCTTTGTTGAAGGGACTGACAAGGGCAGGGGGTATAATGAAACCCTTGGCTATGGCGCCTTTACCGATGGCCCGGTCAACCTGATCAATATGACCCTGAAGGAGATCCTGGAGCTGCAAAAGCAAATGCTTCAGCACCCGGATAACACCTTCAACTCCTCAGCGGCCGGGCGCTATCAGATCGTCAGCACCACCCTGAAGGATCTGATCAAGGATCTCGGCCTTTCCGGCGATGAGCTGTTTGACAAGAGCATGCAGGACCGGCTGGGCATGGAGCTGGTGCGCCGCCGGATGCCGCAGGGGCGCGAAGGGTTCTATAATGAATGGGAGGGCTTCAAGTTTGCTGGCACGCCGTGGTCAACCATCCAAGCCGGTTTGGGGTCGCAGTCGATCTCCCGACTGGATCCCGGGGTGCAAAAGGCCAATGAGGCGGCGGCAGAGCAGCGTGTGCGGATCCAGGAGGATCAGGCGCGGGCGCTGAAGGATCTGATTGCCGCGGGCGATGAGCAGCTGGCCCAGCTGGAGCTGGAGGCCATGCTGGTCGGCAAGTCGGCTTCAGAGCAGGCCAGGTTGACCTATATCCATGAGGCTTTGACCCAAGCCAAAGCTGCCGGCATCGATGTGGAAAAGCAGCGGGCCGACACGGGCGAGCTGTTGATTGACGTGATCAACCGGCAAGCCGATGCCATCGCGGCCAGGACAAAAAAAGAGCGCGAATCCTCTGGGTTGTCGGATCAGCAGAAGCGCGACCTGGAGGAATCCACGAGCGTTGTGAAATCGGCCTTTGATGAGCTGCGCGAAGGCGGAAAGGGCTGGGCCGGTTTCTTGGATACGATCATTGATCACATGATCGAAAAGCTTTGGGAGGCTGCCTTGGACCCGGTTTGGGAAAAGCTCGGGGGGCTCCTGAATGATGTTCTGAACGGCGGTAGTGGCGGCGGCGGCGGACTGATTGGAGCGCTGAGCGGGCTAGGCGGCGGTGCATCGCAGGCAGGTGCATCTGAAGGCGGTGCGTTTCTCGATCTTTTCGGCGGCCTGCTGGGGCAAGCTTCCGGCGGTCAGCTGGTCGGGGCCTATGCCGCTGGCGGTGATCTGCAAGCTGGCGGAAGAGCTGCTGGCCGGATGCAGGGCAGAGGTCACAAGCGCCAAGATAATATTCTCTTCTGGGGCGCTGCAGGCGAGTTCATCCAGCCTGGTGATGCAGTCGATTATTACGGTGTCGAGTTCATGGAAGCCATCCGGCAGAAGCGTGTGCCGCGCTATGCTGCTGGTGGCATTCTGGAGGGAAGCGGGGCTTATTCGGGGGCGTACTCAGGTTTTGTGAGTTCAGCTGCGGCCCGCGTTGATCCCCCTGTGAGCGGGGCCAGCAGCGCGGCCGAAGAAGCCGGTGTATCGGTCATTCAGCTTGAGCTTTCACCGGAACTGAAAGCGGAAATCCTGCAGCAGGCTGCAGGCCACTCTCTGGAGATCTCACGCGCCGGTATCGGCCAGAACAACAAGAACTTCAGCGCACATGTTGCAAAACTGCAAAAGAGAGGGGGGTCATCATGAGGCGCCCGATCGTGACCTTTCCTCTGGAACTGGTCAGGCTTTTAGAAGTGAATTGGGATATTGACTGGCGCAGCCAGTCTCTCGGTGTAACGACGTCCGGTGCATCAGCCACGGTTTTCAACGCATTCCCCCGTTGGGTGGGCACGCCGGAATTCCGTATTCCAAAAGAGCGCCTTGGGCTTTGGCGGGCAATTCGGTGGCAAGCTCAGGGCCGGGCCGGAATATACCGGGTGCCGATGGTTGACCCTCACGTCTCCAACCTGCGCCGAATGCCCGCTTGGGTAGAGTATTCTGAGAAGGGTATTCCGTTTTCTGGCGGGGCTCACTTTTCAAATGGACTGGGCTTTGCCTTCGAGCCCCGGCTGGTTGTTGCTCAAATTGCCAAGCCTGGCGATGAGACGCTCTTTGTCGAGGTAACCTCTCCGGATTACCGGCCTAATCCGGGTCAAATCATGAGCTTTGGCGATTGGCCCTTTGCAGTTTTGTCCGTGGCCGATGAGGGCGGATCCATCCTTCGGCTGGGAGTCCAAATGCAGCGGCGGGAGATCGGTGCTGGAGAAACGGTGAAGCTCCTGGGAACAGGATTGTTCGAAGTTTCATCCGATGAAACCGGGCGGCTGGCCTACCAGAAGGATGGGATCGCGCGCCCCAAGCTGATCCTGCAGGAGTACATCCAGAGATGAGCTTTTTCCCTGCCGGGTACAGGCCTCAGGACGATGTTCTGGGGGCTCTTGACCTTTGCCTGATCGACACGCCGGACGGCCCGGCGCGGTTCATAATAGGCACGGATGGCGTGTTCACTGATATCAACGGCGACAAGTGGTTCGGCACCCAGCTTGCCAGCGTTTCGAGCCTCGCGAGTGCGCTGGACGGGCAGGCGCCAGAAGGCAGCCTGACGCTTAGCTTTTTCCAGGATCCGGACGCAGATAACCTGATCGCACAGGTAAAAGAACTGGGGCTGCAATACATCAAGGGGCGGCCAATCACCTTTTATATCCAGCCGATCAATTCGCAGTCGGAGTTTTATGCGCCCGCCGTCGCTCCGGTCCAGTGGTTGCAGCGCACTATGCGGACGCTGGTGTTCAGAGAAAGCGGCGCACAGGACCGGTCTATTTCTGTGACCTTCGAGGCTTGGAGCGAAAACCGCCGGGCTTCCCGCCGGATCATCCTGAACACTGAAGGCCACGCGAAGCTGATCGGCGAGGAAAACCCGTCCCTCGAATTCATGCCAACTGACGATTTTGAAGAAGAAAAGCTGTTCGGATGACACCTCTTTATCGAGAACTTCACCGATGGATGGCGCTGCCGTTCATCTGGGGCGAGACTGATTGCATGCTGGTTCTGGCGGATTGGATTGAGCGCGTGCGCGGGGCCGATCCTGCGGCTCACATCCGAGGCACCTATGACAGCCGGGGAAGCTGCCAGCGTGAAACTGGTTTCCTGCGCGATCCGGTCGCGGCGGTTGAGGGCTGTCTTGCCACAATCGGCGGCCTTGAACGGGTCCAGGAGCCGCGCAAAGGGGATATTGCCGTCATCGTTGTGCCGGAAGCCGATGGGCGCGTGTCCTCCTGCGGCGCGGTCTGGCTTGGCAGCGCTTGGGGTTGCAAGGGTCAAAATGGCACGACCACGCTAAAGCCTCAGGCGGTGCTGAGAGTGCTGGCAATTTGGAGCGTTGGTTATGAGGCGTAAGTTTCTGATTGCGGCCTTTCTCGGCACAACCGCATTGACCCCGGAACCTGCCGAGGCCGCGGCGGTCGGCGGCTTTATCGTTGGTGCGCTTGGCGGTGCGGCTGCGGCTGGAGCATCTGCAGCCTTCGTGGCGGGGGTGAGTGCCGGCGCAGCATTTGCGGCGACCGCAATTGGCGGCTTTATCGTCAAGACCGTTGTCGCCGTGGGGTTGTCCGCTCTGGCGGGCGCGCTCGCTCCGAAGCCGTCGCTGCCGCCCCCGGGCGCCCGGATGGTGAATTTCGCACAGCCGGTAGCGTATGCGGAACACGTCTATGGCCGGGCGCGCAAGGGTGGGCCGCTGGGCTTCACCGGTTTCGCGGACGGCAGGCGCTATTACGTCCCGATACTTGCCGCCCACCAGATTGAAGGTATTGTCGAGCATTGGCTTGATGAGCGCGCCGTGGCTTTGACGGCGGAGGCTGACCCCGCGCTGAGCAATATCGGAACGGACCCCATAGCTGGGTACGGCAGGATCAACGCTTTTACCGGCGCGGCGGAGCAGTTGGTCGACCCGGGCCTTGATGCAGCCTTCACAGAGATCACTGAGGCGCATAATTTCAAGGGGCTTGCCGGTGCGGTGTTGTGGGCAAAACGCCCGCCGCAGGAGAGCTTTACCAAGATCTACCCGAATGGCAGGCAATGGGCCTATGCGCCGGTATTCGACGGCAAAAAAGACCTCTATGACCCGCGCACAGGTGTTGAGGGCTACACCAACAATGCGGCTTTGGTGCTGGCAGATTGGGTGGTGAATGTCCTTGGGCGCGACGTGGATTGGGATGAGGTGGCCGATGAGGCCGACGCCTGCGATCCGCTGATTTTGAATGCTGAAGGGGAGGCGCAGCCGCTCTGGACGTTGAACGGAACTATCTCTGACGAACAGCCCTACGAGGACCAGCGCGCGCAATTGGCGGCTGCCTGCGATGCGTTTATTTATGAGCGCACGGACGGCAAGGTCGGGTTCACGGTTGGCCGCTGGATCGAGCCGGAACTGACCCTCACCCAGGACGATTTCTTTGCTCTGGAGCTGTCAGAAGGCCAATGGGGAGACGATGCGCCGGACGAGGTTTCTGCTGTCTATGTTGAGCCGCTGAATGCCTGGCGGGAGACGCCAAGCGGCACCTGGGTTGAAAGTGATGCCGCTAAGCCCGTTCGGGAAGAACCGCAGCTTTACATGGTCCACAGCCACAACCAGGCGTCGCGTCTGAATAAGCGCATCGCCAAGACAAAGCGTGCGAAGTATCGGCTCAGCGGTACAATCGGGATGATGGGGTATGAAATCCTTGGCGGCCGGGAGGGCGGTCGGGCCCACAGGTTCATCCGGGTGCAAAACGATGAGATAGGCCTGGATGAATACTTTGAAATCGGCGAACTGGAGCGCGAAGGAAGTGGTACATTCAACCTTACCGCAAACAGCGTCAGGCCCGAAGATTTCGACTTTGACGCTACCGCAGAGGAGCCGAAGCGCCCGAAATACGGCACCGTGGTCAGCGACAGCAGCATCCCGGTTCCTGAAAACCTCAGCGGGGCGCCTCAAGATAATGGGTCGGCCCTGTTCGTTTGGGATCCGCAGGACAGTGCGTATACGCAGGAGCTTCGCTACCGGCCTGTTGGTGACAGCTACTGGCTGACCCAGCAAACATCCGAAAGCGCTGACAGGCTGCGTGTCGGCGGGCTTGCGGATGGCCAGGATTATGAAGCGCAAGTCAGGAACAGGACGGCAGGAGCGGGCGCCTCAGATTGGGGGCCGGAAACGCCCGTTGTTCTAAGCGCTGTTGCCGACACTGTGCCGCCGGGCGGGCTCAGTGCTTTCAGCGTGTCGGAAGCCGCTGGCGATGCGGTCATTTCCTTCACTGCGCCGAATGACTCCCACTATTTCGGCACCCGGATCTACCGCGGCTGGGATGGCATCTTTGAAAACGCAGCGTTGATCCACACGGAATACGGCATCTCCAGCAGCGGTGACAGCTACACCGATCCGGCGCCCGGATATGCGACCTTTTACTATTGGGCTGAGCCTATCAACAGCAGTGAGCTTCCCGGCCCGCGCTCTGGCCCGCAGACGATCACGATTAACGAACCCGGCCCGTAGCGCCCGGGAAACCCAACCCAGAACCAGAAACGATTTCAGCCGGCGCTTGGCCCGGCTCATTTGGAGTACCCATATGTCACCAAAAAGCCCCACAGATATCATGTTCGGCAATCCGCCCTCGGACATTCATCAGCCCTCACCGGCTGAGCTGCGGGACTGGATGGAGCTGAACGGCGGCCCGAAAGTGGAAACTTTTGCAGATCTTGCGGCTGTTGACGAGACGATGGTTCCGGTCGGCGGGCTGCTGCGCTGCATTGAAAACGGGGCGGTGTATGAGCGGGCGCCTGGCGGCGCCAGCGATGCCCATCTGGATTACACCGGCGGCACCGGCAAGAAATGGTATGTTCGCAGCGATGTCTACGATCCCCGGTTTTTCGGTTGGAGTTCCGGCGACATGCTGCCTTACCTTCAGCAGTTTGCTGACGGGGATTGGGAAACCTTCCGTGCGCCGCGTGGGTCTGAATGGACCCTTTCCGATACCGTCACCATTGTTGTCGACGATCTGACGCGCAGCAAAACCCTGGATCTTGAGGGCAGTGTCCGGACGAACACCAAAAACAGCGCCAAGATCCTGATCCAGCAGAACGACAAGTCCCTGGGCGTGCTGAAATACGTCTACATCAACGGCGGCACAACGCACCTCCATTCCGATAACAACATCGGATTCCACATCAAAGACACAAGGAATGTTCGTTTCTTCGGTCATGAGGTGCGCGGCGACCCCAGCCTTTTGACCAGCCGCGGCGTGGGCGTCCTGATCGAGAACGAGAACGCTTACGCGGAGCGTTTCATGTGGCAGAATTGTTCCGGTGTGAACCTTCGGCATACGATCCAGTTCCATTTTTCCGGCGGTGTGGATGGAGGTTTCTCTTTCGCCCGGGCCATGGTCGAGAACATGACCCTGAACGGCGGGGTTGCTGGTGAAGCGCAGATCGCGCTGACCACGGATGTGGATTTTGCTCTGGGTGTGACGAACCCGCAGAATTTCACGCTGGGGGAGACGGTGACTCAGGCGGTAACCGGGGCCTCTGGTACGGTTTTGGGTTGGCCGGAGGCCCAAAACGTCCTGTACATTGGATCGGCAACCGGGGATTTCAATGCCACAGATACGATTACGGGGGTAACTTCTGGAAAAACCAGAACCCCGTCTAGCGTGGTTTCCCCAAGGCTTCCCAATGTCTATGACAGCACGTTCGAAAACATCACCGGGAATCTGGAAGACGGCGTTATCGTGATGGACCTCGGCGGCGGTATGGTCGGAACCCGTATCATGCACATCGCCTGCGAGGCGGAGGCGGGCACCAGAGCATATGCTTTCCGAGTGCTGAAGAACAGCGCTGGCCTGGACAACTGGACGTTCGAGCGTCCGAGCATTGGCGATATTGATCTGTCGAACCAGATGGATCTGTTTCACGGCACTCCCGATTCCAAAGCTTTCAGCCCGTTGAAGATTTATGAGGGCTTGCGGCTGATCCCTGCAAGCAACCCGCCGGATATCTTGGATGGAGTTATGTCCTATGCAGACGGGGTGGGCTGGAATCCTGGCGGTATCGGCGAGGGTGACGGTGGCGCGGGGTGCTTCTTGCGTCAGAGCGGGTCCTGGCAGCGGGTGGTCACGTTTGTGCAAACCAACGCGGCGAACCTTGCAGACGCCAACAACCCCATCAACACAACCGGGAAATACTACGGGAAGCCGGTTTTCTCGGCATCCACAAACGCGGAATACCGGGCAACTGGAGCGGCCCCGTCCGCAAGCTGGAAGTCGCAACTGGACGGCTCGCTTATTACACCCGTCTGACCGTCCGCCATGTGCCCTTTTTTTGATCTGAAGTGGTGAAATAAAGCCATGAACAACTTCAATCTGTTCGCCGAAGTCTTCAATGAGCGCGGCGCGCTCCTGGCCATCTTCGGAGCTATGGGGGGCGCGGTGCGGTCCGCGGCCCTCAAGACGACCTGGCGCGAGGGGCTGCGGGTTACCTTCATCGGAACCACTACTGCATTTGGTGTTGGGGTGCTGGCCCCTATTCTGTTGCGACCTTGGATAGGTGAGCTGCCAGAGGGCATGGCCGCGGCTCTTGGCACGCTCTGTTCCTGTGCGTTCCTTGTGGGATTGCTGGCCGTCACCTTCATTGAACGGTCTTTGGCTCAGTCCGGGGAGACTGGTCAGCTTGGGGAGGCCGAAAAATGAAGCACCTCCCCAAGATCCGCCGCGACAAGCAGGACCCCTGCGCTGACTTCTGGCACACCCTCCGCGTCGGCGGGGTTTGCTTCCTTGTCCTGCTGGTAATTCTGCCGAAGGTCATCGGCTAAACTAAGGGAAAACATCATGAAACTTGCAATCGTGGTCGGGCACAACGCCCGGGCGCAGGGCGCTGTGCGTCCTGATACTGGCGAAACGGAATTTGCCTGGAACAGCCGTCTCGCTAAGATGATCCTCGCGGAGGCCAAGAGGTTTCCGGGAATTGACGTCCGAACCTTTTTCCGGGCGCGTGGTGGCACCTACGGCGATGAGATCCGGCGTGTCTATCGTGAAACCGATGACTGGGGCGCAGACGCCACCTGTGAGCTGCATTTCAACAGTCACCACAATCCGCAGGCCACCGGCACGGAAACCCTTTCCAGCGGCTCCGCTGCTTCCCTGCGCTACTGCGAGGCGCTGCAAACCCGGATGCTCGCCGCACTTGGCCTGAAAAACCGGGGGCGGAAGGTTGTTCGGACCGGCCGGGGCGCCGCCAGCCTGATTGCAGGGCGTGCGCCGGCCGCCTTGATCGAGCCTTTCTTTGGGTCCTCGCCCAAGGGTCAGCAGGCCACTGATGAGCCGCATGAGATGCAGGCGCTGGCCAGAGCCATTCTGATTGCAACGCAGGACGCGTTTCTGTGATGGCGCGCCTGTCCTGGGCGCTGAGTGGCGCGGCTGTGCTTGCGCTGGGGGCATGGCTTGCCTGGTCGAATGGCTACCGCACCGGCGAGGCTGCGGCGGTCGATCGGGCCCGGGTCGAAAAGGAGAAGCGCCAGGCGGAGCTGTTCCGCCTGGCCGACCGGCTGTCGGAACAAGCTGCCGAGTTGGAAAGGTATCGAAATGCACAAGACGAACTGTCGCCGGAGCTGGAAGAAGCCGCCCGCGCGGATCCTGATAATGCTCGCCCTGGTATCGGTGCTGCCGGGCTGTCTCGGCTGGAGCGGCGCTGGCGCGTTGCGCCTTGAGCCTCTACCGCCTTCTGTTGAGGAGCCTTGTCCGCACCCTTCCGCGCTTCTCAGCCGCGGCGGGACGGTCGCGGACGATGAAATTAGTCTTGGGCGTGTCGGTGGCGCCCTGATCCGATGCGGACGTGAAAAAGCCGTTGCAGTCGAAAGCTACAACGGCGTGAGGGGCGTATTTTCTAGACAGGCCACCCCAAAAGACAATTCGCGGCAAACTGGACTATTTTCCAAATAACCCAAGTCCAGAGAACTGCTGCGGCCGCCATCGCTGGCAGAAGCCACCAACCGCTTCGCGCTTGATAACGCTCCCACGCCCACGCCGCCTTCCCGATTGCCAGATAGAACTTTCTCATCAGACGCACGCAATCGCCAAACCCTGTTGGATCAGGTCTGCGCCTTTGATTTTGTACACGCCTCGGATTTTGTGACGTCCGGTAGTTAAAAACCACTCTGCTATTTCAGCCGGGTAATGGCGGGCCATCACCCGGCTGAAATAGTCGAATTGCTTCTTCGTCAAGGGGCGGCCGCTGCGCGAAGGGCCGTGAAATCCGAATATGGTTTTGGGGTCAACGCAGGCACCCGGCAGGCCGAGATACATCGTGCATGTGGAGTAGCAAACCCGGCCGCGTATCTGCACAGTATCTCCGGCGGCCTGGAGGTGGCTGATTTCTGTAATGCGCTCGGCTAGGCTTCCGCCGCGGTCTGAATTGACCACATGGGCGTCTGCGGCGGCCTGAGTTGTCAGAGCGAATAAAAAAATAAAAAACTGTTTGAACATATCAACACGTCTCTCAAATTGTTCACAAAAAGTAAAGTGCAATCATAGGTGGTTGAAGCGTGGTGCCGTCTATCCTTCGTGTTTCCGGGGTTAGCTGGATTGATCGAGGCGGCGTTCGTTTTCCGCCTCAAAACCGTGTGCGATAATTTGGGCCGTCAGAAGCCAGTCCTCAGTCCGCATAGCGCGTGGGCGGGTGCAGATGCAGATCATGCCGCCAATTGCGAAATCCGACTTTCGACACAGGAGGGCATGGTTCTGGCAGATCCTGTCTTCAATGAACCAACCCTCAGGAAGTCCATCCGTAATGATCCGGTCATTGAAGCGGGGCGCTGTCATATCGTCCTCCGGGCGGTTTCAGGACTTGTTAAGGATGGGCTGCCCGCGTTCCAGATTGGGGTCTTGCTTTTCCAAACGGGACAGCAGGCTGTCTGAAATGGCCTGATCAATATTCGCGGCCATTTGGAGCATCACGCGATGGCGCGCCCGTGGGTCTTTTGAGGACATGCTGACAACCTCTTCGAACGCCTCGTCTGCTGATTTCTCAGCCTTGGACAGGAGGGAGAACAGCCACTGGGTTTCCTCCCGGCTCAGTTCCAGAACCGTATGTGGCGGATGGTTACTCATGGTGCCTCCTGGCGGCGGTTTAAGATTGTTGGGTGGCCTACTCAGCGACACAGGTAAACGTGTGCCGCCTGTCTGCCCCTAATGGGACGCCCGCACCCCGAAGGGCTGAACGCATCGAGCGGTTTCGGCCGTTGGAACTCAGGATGCCAGTGCGCCGCGGGCGTCTTCCAGATCCTCTTCCGGGTCTTCAACGCCGAATTCATTGCGCATGCCTTCTGCGATGGGAGGCCAGCCGGGGCCGTAGAGGTCGTAGCATTCGATGAAGGCCATCAGGGTGTTCGCTTGCTTTGAGGTGAGCTGTTTCATGGTGTCTCCTGTGATCGGCGGTTTCTGGATTAGGCTTGATCTGCTGAGGTGATCGGCTCTCGCAGGCTGAGCTTTGTGCCGACTGCGTAATGTGAGGCCTTCATCATTAGCGTTGCCCCGTCACCGGCTCCGGTCACCTGCCAGCCATCGCGGGTGGCAACATGCCATCTGGCCTTTCCGTCTTCGCAAACGCGCAACTCGACGGTTTCAGCTTCGCCGAATGGCTGAAAGGCTTTCAGTTCGGCGTTGCTGCAGTTGATGGTGCAACACCAATCCCCACGATACAGGGTGCAGTCGTCACATCTGTTGTCGGGGTTTGCGAGCGGGGCGAGGTAAGTCATGCGGCCTCCCGGCGGTTTCTGGATTAGTCGTCACTGTCTTTTGCGCAGGCCATGACGGTGGGTTTTGGTCCTGAGCCGTCATAGATTTCTTCGAATCCAATCCACTCGCATTTGTCGCGTTCTTCGCGAGCGATCCGCTTGGCTTCGGTAGCGTTCTCCGCTTCGACTAGGCAGGTGTGCGCGATCTGCCTTCGTACTGTGACACTGTATGTCGGCATGGCTGCCTCCGGGCGGCGGTTTCTGGATTAGCGGTTGATCAGGAATTCGGCGATGCTTTCGCCCACGGCGCCTGCATCCCTGTAGCTGTAGGTGATTATGACCCTGGAAATGGTCGCCACAGCATTCGGGTAGGGCGCGCTATCTCGCAGGTGCCCAGCAAGGTGCTGGGCGGCAAGCTGGTTTTCCATCTGCACTGTCGTTTTGATCTGCATTGGCACCTCCGGGGTTAGTTGGACGCGGCTTCGTCGGCGTCCCAATGTTGCAAGTCTTCGTCTACCAGCTCCCACGCTCCGGCGCCGCTCCAGTCCAGATCATCCGATCCGAATGGCTCACCAAAGGTCCGCAGAATTTCGATGGCATATTCAAGGGCGTCAGTTTTGTTGAACCCGCCACCGGTGCGGGAAATCAGGCGCAAGGCCATCGCGTTGACAAATTGAGAGAGGGTTGTGCCGTCTGCCTCCGCAACCGGGGCATAGGTCACTTCCTGGCGCGGCGGCACATCGCCGTCCTCAACGCCTAGCATGTAGTACCGGCGCGGGCGATCTTCGAGCTTGGCGAAGCACTTAGCACACAGCCAGTAGCCGTTCACGGTATCGCCATCCCAGTGCTTGCAATCTGCCATATTGGCCTCCGGGCGGTTTCTGGATTAAGGAGTTTCGTCTTTGATGGCGGCCGTCTTGCCGCAGTTTGGGCACTTGAAGGTTTCACCTTGGTTGCTGGCCCGGCTGGCCTCGATGTAATCGAAGTCGAACAGGTCATAATCCACTTGGCAGAACCCGCATTCGAACTCGGCGTATCCGCCTCCGCCGTTGCTGTATCGGGTCATGGTGTGGCTTGGCATATCGGCCTCCGGCGGTTTTAGGATTTCTCGGTAGCGTGGCGAAACACTGCGATCTGCGCGCGGAGTGTGCGGGCGCTGAGTTCCATCTTCGCTGCGGCCCCTTCCAGTTCTGAAACGGTGCTGCCTACGTATTCATCATCGTGATCGGCAACAGCGGTCATCATGGTCTCCGCGCTGTTGAGCGCGGTTCGGTGTGCCGCGCGAGTGTGCGCGAAAAGCGTTTGAATTGGCGTCATGGTGCCTCCGGCGGTTTCTGGATTAGGATTTCAGCGACACGAGATCGCCGTCGCATTCGCTGTCTGCGAACAGCTTCCCATCAGGCGTATAGCGCTGGTAGCCACACGATGAGACGAAGGGGTGATTATCCCCGATGCTCTCCGGGTCGTACCGGACGGAAACTGTCCGTTTGCCGTCCCGCGTGACGTATGTCTGATCACTCTCAAGCTGCATTTTTCACCTCGGGGGGGTAGCTGGATTACTCGTGGTTCATCGGGCTTTTGGGCATGTCGCGCCAAAAGGTCGGCCAGACTTGAATGTGCGTCCCTGCCAGAACCCAAGCCTGTTCCGGTTCGAACCAATGACCGGCTTCGACTTCAGATTTGTCAGGGCGTGCCAGTAGCACTTGTCGCTCATCGTCCGGCTTTTTCTTTTCGCAGAGGGTCCACTTGGCGCTCATTGCAGTCTCCGGCGGTTTCTGGATTAGGACAGGGCGGCTTGAGCTTTTTGGACTTTGCTCCGCAACGCCCTCAGTTCTTCGGCTGCTCTTCTGAGCGTCTCGCACTTGTCGCCGTCAATGAATGGCAGCTCGTCTTCGTTGATCTTTCCCGCATCGAAGTCTTGGCAGCGCCGCATTGAATAGCGGGCCAAACTCTCAAGTTCGTCTGCGATGTCTTCTTCAAAAGGCATATCGGCCTCCGGTTTCCTGTGTTGTTGACTGAATAAGCGATATCGGTTACTAAGTCAATAAGCGATATCGCTTACTCGTGAAGGAGCTGAAACTTTTGACAGACTTTCCGATATCGGATACCGCCGGACGGATGGGACGTCCGCCAATGAACGTGAAGCCAACTGTCGTGCGCCTGACGCAAGAGGCGCTGGACCGCATCGAAAAGATCGCGGGGCCGAACCAGCGCGCCGCATTCATCCGTGAGGCGGTAGACAACGAATTGGAAAGGCGCGAGGCTGAGTCTCAAAATCCTGTCCAAACCGGCGGCGATGATGGCGAAAAGCAGTAAGAAAGCAGATCCCGAAACCGAAAAGCGGCCGGTTCGGAAAATCGGGTACGCCCGCGTCTCGACCGCCGACCAAAACCCGGACATGCAGATCCAGGCGCTCAAGGATTATGGCGTACCGGAAGAGTTGATCTTCGTGGATCGGGCCAGCGGCGGCAGTCTAAGCCGCCCAAACTTTATCCGCGCGCTGAGGTTCGCGCAGCACCCTGGTACAGAGTTCGTCGTCTGGAAGCTTGACCGGCTGGGCCGAACGCTGGAAGGCGTCATTAGTGTTCTGAACTTGTTCGAGCAGCGCGGTTTGAAGTTCTTCAGCCTGACAGAGCGTGTGGATATGACCACCCCGATGGGCAAGGCTATGGTGCAAATCATGGGCGCGGTCGCTGAGCTGGAGCGCAATCTGATCATTGAACGCACCAGAGCAGGGGTCGAAAGGGCCAAGGCGCGGGGCGAGAAGCCTGGACGCCCGATTGCCATGACCCCCGCGCGGGTCGAGGTCGCTGATATGATGTTGCGCACCGGCAAGCGCGGGCAGGAAGTCTTTGATGCGGTCAAACCGCTATCAGAGGTCAAGCTGAGCCGGGCCGCGTATTATGCCTTTCAGAAGCGGTGGGACGCGGGCGAGATAGAAACCGTCGATGACGGTGAACAACCATAAAAAGGAGAAATGTATGCCGTTAGGTCGCGGTGATCATGCGAAAGTGGCAGCCAGCTTAAGTGGATACTCAGACGATGACTTGGCTCAGTTAAAGTCTGAATTTGAAGAGATTTTCGCCGAAATTGAGATCCGAAAGTCATCCGGCTTGGAGCCTGGGTACTCCAAGAAGGAGATTGAGGTATGCATCGAAGGCTATGTGAAGATTGACGCGAAGCAGAAAGGGAAGGGTTGGTGGCATCGCGCTAAGTTGCGTTCGCAGTTGGTGATGAAACTGACCTAAGTCCAACAAAGGAGGGCGATATTAAGTGACTGATGAAGAACTAAAGTTTAGGCGGGCTGAATTTCAATCCTTCAGTGATAAAGCTATCGAGGCCTCCGCCAGTGCGATTAAGGGGGCGCTTCTAATGAATGGTGGCGCGGCGGTCGCTGTCCTTGGGTTTGTGTCTTCCCTTTGGGCGAGGGGGGCGCTTCCTCCAGGCATTACCGACGCGTTGATGTTCTTTGCCTGGGGCGTTGTCATTTCTGTTTTGTCTTCAAGTTTTTCCTACCTGACGCATCTTGCGACAATGCTCCAAATAGAGGCAATCATAAGTGGGAAGCGGGAAAGACTTGCCAACATCTTCAAGGTCGCAGTTCATTTGATTTCGATGCTTGTGTTTCTCGCGGCAATCGGGGCCTTCGTCCTTGGTTCTAATGCGGTGAAAGATTCTATCGACAGCGTTGTCTGACAAAGGAGCGAGGCGATGATCCGGCCATCACACATGATTTTCGGGCTATCGGGCGCCCTATTCTCGGCGGCGTGGAGTGGCCAGGACGCGGGCCTCTGGTGGTTCGCAGCCGGTGCTGGCGTTTTGGCCGCGTGGTCGGCGTTTTCGGAAGTCAGATAGGAGCAAGGCATGAGCGTGACCAAGGATCTTGACGATATCGACCGTGACCTGGACGCCGCGCGCGATGATGCTTTTGTCTATGGCGCCGGGTGGCTGATGGTCGATCAGAAGGGGCGAATTCGTCGCGTTGCGCCAGGCGATGTCGTGGCTTGGGCCATCGGCAAGAGCAAGTCCAAGTAAGGAGTAAGGACGATGCCTGAGGAGCTGAGAAACTTGCGGCAGAAGCTCACCCTGCGGGATTGCCGAGTGTGCAGCATAGCACTGTTCACCAGCGCCTCTGGCGCTGTTCTGGTCCAGTAAAGGAGCGAGGCGATGATCCGGCCATCACACATGATTTTCGGGCTATCGGGCGCCCTATTCTCGGCGGCGTGGAGCGGCCAGGACGCGGGCCTCTGGTGGTTCGCAGCCGGTGCTGGCGTTTTGGCCGCGTGGTCGGCGTTTTCGGAAGCCAGATAGGAGCGCAGGCGGTGCAGGTTTGCAGGTGGCACAAGGCTGATGACGTTCCGGGCGGGCGATTTCTTGTGCCTGGTTGTTGGAGCCGCGTCGTCGGTGGCGACCATGCCGACTGCCAATGCCCCAAGCCGCCGAAGCGGCTGACGAATGAGGTGCGCGCGCTGATTGAGGCTTTGGCCGCGCTGCGCCTTGATGATGATCAACTTGACGAAGCGTGGGCGTATCTCGCCCGCTTCAAGTCCAACTAAGGAGCAAGGGGTGCGGCTCTCATTGTTCATGCTGGCATTCGCGGTGCTTGCTCCGCCCCTTTGGGCGGGCGGGGTGAAGGTGCGCGATGCTGACACGATAGTGGTGAGCGGTACGCCGGTTCGCTTGCAGGGGGTGGACGCTCCAGAACTGGATACCGGTGCTGGTAAGGACGCCCGTCGCTGGATGGTCAATTACCTCGCGGGCAAATCGGTTGAGTGCCGCTTGAATGGTGAGCGGACATATGACCGGCACGTCGGTGTTTGCTATGCGGACGGGGTTGATATTGGCGCCGCCGTCATTGCTGCCGGTTACGCGCTGGATTGTCAGCGGTACTCGGGCGGGCGGTATCAGCGCCTTGAAACACCTGCCGCGAAATCGAGGTTGCGGCGGGCGCGGTACTGCCGCTGAGTTAAAAAAGGAGCGAGGGCGATGATCGCCAGCAAGATTAAGGTTGAGCGGCTGGCTGATGGCCAGGTTAGCGTTCGAAAAGGTTCATGGTTCGATGTCTTTCCCGAAGATCGGCGGGAGCCCTGGGCGGCATGGTATGAGCAGATGCACGCCGAGTATAGCTATACCGGCTACCTCGATATGGCCAAAGCGTTGCGGGGGCTGGCGCCCCTGGCGGCGTAATCTGGAAAGGGAGAATAGCGCGATGCAGGACTTGCCTCACTTGCAGCAGATGGTTTTTTCTATGGTTTTGGGGGTGGCATTGCTGGTCCTTGTTAACCTCGTGCGGAAACTATTGTTTGAAGGCTTCGTCGCCCGCGCGGTTCCAGAGACACCAGAGCAACGTTGGGAAAGGTTGAAGAAGGCAGCCTGGGCTAGGGGGCGGGAGTTACTTTATTTTCTCGCCGGGGCAGCTTCCTCAGTGTTTTCGCCTGAGATCCGCGCCCTCTTGGGGTTGGAAGGGTAGTAAAATTTGAGTCCATCAAAGGAGAAGGAAAATGGGTAAGTGGATTTTCTTATTGGCACTGGTGTTTGGTGCCGGTTTGGCCTTCGGTGGCTGGAAAGTGTTGTTCGACGCCATCCAAAGGATCTCGTAGTCCCAGAAAGGAGTAGGGCGTGGGCATTCTTGTGATAGCTTTGTATCTGGCGATCCCCCTGGGCATTCTGGCGATTTGGTCGATCGGCTGGATGCGCTTGTTGTGTTGGTTTCAAAAAATTGCCGACGGTCGTGATTGGGTTTTCGGGCTGTTGATTTTCGGATTATTCGGTTTGATGGCCATTGCCGTGCAAGTCGTTATCCATCTGAAATAAATCCATCCAGGGAGTTGTAGAATGTGTGCTAGTAAGAGCGAGTTGGAGCTCTACCGCGTGTATCGGGATTACATCGTCCACGAAGACACTCTTATCGGAAGCAGAATAAACTGGCTTACTGTTTCACAGCCGTTTCTGTTTGCCTCTTACTCACTTTCTCTAAGTGCAGGCTTCGAGCCTAAGGGCATGGAACGGCTTGCTACAATGCAAGAGGCCGTTTGTTGGTTGGGAATGCTTTTGTCAGGCATCACCCTAATCTCAGTTCTGGCTTCCGTGCGCTCAATGATAAGCCTAAAGGCGTCATGGGCTGCTGAGCAGGGGAGAGCGCCGTCCGTTGGAGATAAAGCTGAAGCATCCAGCAACCTTCCCGCGTTTACTGCCGGTGGTAGCCAATCAGCTCACTACATGGGCTTGGCAGCCACCCTTGGGCTCCCAGGGTTTTCCTTGTTCATTTGGTTTTGGCTGTATTCAGGGCTATGAGCACTTCAACTAAAGCCGTCCAGAAAAGGAGCGAGGACGATGTTCTTTAGAGGGCTTGGTTCCCTACTGAGCTACGCCATTTTGGCGCTTGGTTGCTACAAGGCTGGCTTCGGCATTTACCTTGCGATGACGGTGTCAGATCCCCAGTTTGCTGCGCGCCGTTACCTGGCAGCAGACACCACCGGAGAGGCAATCAACATGGGCTTGACGTACATTCTGGGTGCCGTCGTCCTTGGTTTGCTGGTGCAGATCGCTCACGGGGTCTCGAATTGGGGCGCTGAATACGAAGATGAGGAATAGGAGCAAGGCTTTGAAACTCTTCGAATTGTTGCGGCAAGCCGGAATCGACCCGGCCTCTGGGAGCTATATGCGCAGCCCGTTCGTCACAGTGGTCGCGACACCCACTGCGGAAATTATTCGCGACACGCGAACCGAAGACCTGTGGCACCTCGATATGAGCGACGACCCCGAGGAAAGCGATGGCATGTATGACGCGCCAGCCCGGAGTGCGACCAGTCAAGATGTAGAGGCGATGCACTCCTACCGCGCCCGTATGGGCTTTCCGAGCATGCGCGACTTTGCTGAGTTCGAGCGCAAAAAATGCGACGTCTGAGAAAGGAGCGGATTGGTATGGCCGTGTTCTTCGTGGGCTCAGCTGATAACCTTTTTACCGATGTGGTCGCGCCCCAGTATGAAGATTTTCTGAAAAAAAACTCAGACATTCGGGCGGCAGTCTGCGCGATCATCGTTAGCTATCATCTTTACGAATGGGCCACTGGTAATAAATTCACTCGTGATAGGTTTGATAAGCGCTATCCTCAAAATGGTGATTTGGCAGATTTTTTTGAAATCGCAAGAAAAATTTCTAACGGCGTAAAGCACGCGAATCCGAAGATCAAGACTCGTACTCAGCCTGGTTTTTCGTCAGGGTTCAGTAGCGGATTCGCTCGACCTCTAGTAATTGTCAAAGAGGACGGAAGCGAGATTTCAGTCGATGACCTTCTGAAACGAATAGTGGGATTTTGGGAGCAACAGCAGGCCTTAGGCTGGCCGTAGCCTGCGTCTATAGCTGTTTGAAGAAGGAGAGGGGTGTGACTGGACTTTGATGCTGTAACCGCCCCCCCGACGGCATCGACGTGCCAAGGTGGGCGGTTACAGCATCAAAGCCTCTGGAAAGGAGAAATTTCTGGAAATACTTCCGTCATCGTTGCATAGGATGCTTTGAGAGGATTCTGCGGTCCATTTTTCTAGGAGAAGATTATGGTTAACAATTTTGTTAGCGCCACACATTCCGTCACGGATGGAGATGGTTTCATCTGGGACATTCGAAGCGATGGCGCCATTTATGACGGCACCAACGACGCTTTTGACACCGGCGTGGATTTTACCCAACTGGAAAGTTCCTACTATCTGATCGCTGAGAACAGCCAAACCTTCTCGACCGTAGGCAGTGTGAACTACAGAGGCTTTTACACCCAGCGTCAAATCTACGTCTCCCAGACTGACGGCTACGCCCGTTTTCTGGACAGCGTCACCAATGCGACCGACACGACCAAGACCTTTACCTATGATCTGCGGACGGATTTTGGCAGCGATGGGTCTATTACCAGCGATACGGCAAGCGGCGACAGCGCGGTGACTTCGGAAGACAACTGGGTCACTACCTATGACAGCACCGGCACAGCCACACCCGCTGGCGTTCTGTTCACCAATGACGCTGGAAACAACGTCGGCGAACTGTCGCTTTCCTATGATGACCTGACCTATCAATTCACAATTACGCTGGCGCCGGGGGAAACCGCATCGTTCCTGACCTTCGCCTCGCAAGGGGGCAGTTCCGGCGACGTTTCGTCAACACTGTCCGAGCTTGAGAACCTGCCGCTTGGTTCACTTGAGGGTTTGTCAGCAGAGCAAATCAATTCGATCGTCAACTGGGATTTGCCCAGCCGGGACCTCAATCTTGAGGGCGACAGCTCAGACAACCAGTTGTCTGGTGCCAGCGGCGACGACCAGATCCGCGGCCTAAAGGGGGATGACCTACTGATAGGCGGCGCGGGCGACGACAGCCTGCGCGGAAACTTTGGCCAGGATACCATGCTGGGGGGCGACGGAGAGGACATCCTTTATGGTGATGGCTCGGTCACCTCGGTCACAAGCACAGCTACCGAAACCCTAAGCGATAACAGCGAAATTGCCATCAGCCTGTCAATGGACGACGCGGGCAAAGGCGCCAAGACAAAGATCTCCGGCTTCATCTCGCGTGAGGAAGTCATTTCCAACAATGTCGACCTTGTCTTTGCAATCGACATCTCTGGCAGCACAGGGTACGAGTTTTCTGGATCAGTTAATGTGGGTGACCGCAATGGCGATGGTTATAGCAACACCATTCTGGACGCGGAAATCGCATCTTTCGAAGCTCTGCACACCTCGATCGTCAATGATGCCAACCTGCCGGACGCAGACATCACAATCGTGCCGTTCGCATCTGAACCTTCACTATCGCAAACCTTCTCCGCCACAGAAGATCTGAACGGCAACGGTGTCGCCGATGTTCTGGACTACGTGCGCGGGCTGCGCGATTATGGGGGCACAGACTTTGAAAGTGCTCTGCAAAACAGCATCAGCCATTTCAGCAATTCGAGCGACGGGCAAAAGGTTCTGTATTTCCTCTCGGATGGCGACAACAACGAGGGTGGCTCACTTACGGATGAAGTCCAGCAGCTGAAGGATCTGGGGGTGCAGATCCAGAGCTTCGGGGTGGGCAGCGACGCCAGCGAAGCCGATCTCGACATCGTCGACGACGGCAGCAACAACGACTCCACCACCATCGTTCTAGACCCGTCCGCCCTCTCGGATGAGCTACTGGATCCTGGTATCGAAGCTACAGATCTCAAGTCGCTTGATGTGTTCCTGAACGGTACAAATGTGGCAACGCTCAGCCCGGAAAATCTGACCGTCACGCCCTTTGGCCTGCGTTATTTCGAACTGGAACTGTCCGGATTGAAAAGATCCGCTGATGACGTGATCGAAGTGCGCGCAGTCGCCAATGACGGGACCAATACAGTCATTTCCACTAGCCAGACGCTCGAACATCTTCCCGGCAAAGACAGCGGCGACGTGCTGCACGGCGGCAACGGCAACGATAAGCTGTTCGGCGGCAAGGGCAATGACACCCTGAACGGCGGGAACGGAGCCGACGTTCTGGACGGCGGTGATGGACAAGATACGGCCAGCTATGCCAGGTCGGAAACCGGCGTGGCCGCCAACCTGACCGGAAAATCAGCCAACCTGGGCGCTGCCGCAGGGGATACATACACCGGGATCGAGCATCTGACCGGCAGCAGTTATGGTGATTTGCTTGTTGGCGACAGCCGCGGCAACCGGCTGAACGGCCTGGGCGGGGACGACCGGCTCGAAGGCGGCTTGGGCAAAGATACTCTGTTTGGCGGCCGCGGGGACGACATGTTGTTTGGCGGCAAGGGCGCTGACAGGTTTGTGTTCAAAGAAAACAGCGATCGTGACACCATTTCGGACTTTCAGCGCAAAGGCAAAACGGAAAAAATCGATCTGAGCGACTTCGAAATTGGTTCGTTCCGCGCCCTCAAGAAGATGATGAGCCTCGATAGCGGCGACACCCTTATTGATTTTGGCGGGGGCGACCAGCTGCTGATCGAAGACAGCAAACCGGGCCAGTTCTTCGCCAACGACTTCATTCTATGATACCCGGACATCAGGGCGGGCGGCTTGCAGTTGGCCGTCCTTTTGCAGACCGTCCCTCTCAGGTAACCTCTCCAAGGGCCATGTTGGTATCTACGGAACGGCTTAGGGGTTTACCTAACAAAGGGGAGCAGGGGAATTGATGCTAAGGACAGACGGCAATTCAGTGCTGTGTGCGAAAGCCTGGCTGTAGTAATTCGGGGTCACACTGGGGCTGGAGTATTCGAACTTTCGTTCCGGCCACTGGTTGTCGCCGCGCGCGCTGATGTGGCCGCGGCGGGACTTCTCCAGGGCCCGAAGTTGGTTGAGTCTAAATAGGAAGGCGCGGTCAGCTTGGTTCTTTTCTGGCGGCGCCCCACCAGTTCTGTGCATAATAGGGGCGGCAGCGCCCGCGCATGTTGTCAGGGGTAACTTGATCCTCTGAGCAGTCGGTGGCGACAATTGAGAGCGCTTGCGGCAGTTCTGTGTTTTCGCCAACCAGATCGGTGAACCTGCTCTTTCTGTATTTGCCATGCCGCCCGCAGTAATCGCAGGCTATTTCGACTAGGGGCAGCGGATAGTCTTTGGCACGCATACGAATGGGTGAGGTTTGTACTTGGTCTGTTCCATTTTACGCTTTCTCGTTTCGTTCTGGCAATGTCCTAATAAACTTTTAGGCTAAGTGTGTTGAAATCATTGATTGTTCGCTAGATTTAGGTTCTGGCGCCGCAAGGCGTGGGGGTTCAAGTCCCTTCACCCGCACCATTCAATCCCTTTGAGAACAAAGAAACCTATGCCGGCAAGGCGCCTTGTCCGTTTCAAGGCCGCAATTTTGGTTGCAGTCGGGGTCTGGGCGCGCGCCGGACGTTTAGGCGGCGCTGAAATCAGCCTGCTGTGACGACCTGGGCTCTGGGTTGGTTTTTGCACCCGCCGGGTTTTCTGATTGTGCACGAATGAAAAGGGTTCTGCGCGCCGGCGCAGGGTTGCGCGGGTTGCATGGCACCTCTGACGCAAGCGCCCGGTTTAATGTGATGCCCTTCACTCAACGCCTTGAAAGAAGGCGGTTTATCGCCTGGGCGGGATCTTGCTGAGCGGATTTCCGCCTACCTCGGTTGCCTGGCGGCAGTCTGGATTTTCAACCCTGAAGCTCCCGAAAACTGCATGATATCCAGCTCGGCGGCAGCGGCCTCAGGGATGGAGAAGCACGCTGCCGGCGCAACAGGAGACTCAGAACAATGAGCACAAAATTTGCAGCACGTGCCGGCGCGGCGTCGCTGGCAGCGGCCCTGGCAGCCCCGGCCTTTGCGGGCCCGACTTATACCAATGACACCGGCGGCAGCTTCCGCTGGTACGGGCAGTTCAACCCCGCCTACCAGTCCTTTGACGACGGGCAGGAGGACTTTAACCGGCTGGTTGATAACGAGGCGTCAAACTCGCGCATCGGCCTTGAGCTGGAACAGGCCTATGGCGTGAACACCCTGCGGTTCCGTTTTGAAACCGCCTTTGGCCTCCGCGGCTCGGACGGGGTCAGCCAGCTTTCGACCGGCGACAACATCAGCTGGGACCGCACCAATATCCGCCACGTCGACTTCCAGTTCGACACCGCGCGCTATGGCCGGTTCTCGGCCGGTCAGGGCTCGATGGCAACCGACGGCATCACCGGCGCGGATTTCTCCGGCACCGGCCTCGGCGCCTCGAACGCGGTGGCTGACTCCGCAGGCGGCTATGCCTTCCGCACCGGCGCCGGCGCACTCAGCTCCGTGGAAATCGGCGATGTCTTCAGTGACTTCGACGGCAGCCGCCTGGGCCGCGTCCGCTACGACTCGCCGGAGCTGGCGGGGTTCACCTTCTCGACCTCCTGGGGCACCGATGTCCTGAAGGACGCCAACGACCGCGAAAGCTATGATGTGGCGGTGCGGTGGGCCAATGACGACGCCGCAGGCTTTGCCATCGACACCGGCATCGGCGCCTCCTGGACCGAGGAAACCGGCAAGGCCGACACCCGCGACATCTCCGGCTCCTTTGCGGTTCTGCACAAGGCCACCGGCGTGTCGCTGAACCTCGCCGCGGGCGAGCGCGACATCGCGGGCACCTATGCCTATGCCAAGCTGGGCTATTCGGCGGACCTGATTGCGGCCGGGTCGACCTCCTTCTCGGTCGACTATTATGACGGCTCTGACATGGTCACCGCCGGCGACAGCGCCGAGTCCTGGGGCGTGGCCGCGGTTCAGAAGATCGACGCCTACAACGTCGAGACATACCTGGCCTACCGCGATTATTCCTATGCCGACACCAGCGCCACCAGCTACCAGGACGCCAATGTGATCCTGGCCGGCGCCCGCTGGAAGTTCTGATCCTCCCCTTTTCGGTTTAAGAACAGCGAACACGCCCCCGCAGCGGGGCGTGTTTTCGTTGCGGCACCCCGGAAATCCGCGGGATTGCGCAGGAAAGAGGCAATCCCTCTTGCGCCGCCGCGCCATGGGAAATAGAAGACCGCAAATTGTCTGGGGGCGCCTGCGCGCACGCGCCCCGAATCTCTATGGGGAATAGGATGCAGGTCACCGAGACGCTGAACGAAGGTCTGAAACGCGGCTACGCCATTACCGTCACCGCTGCAGAGCTGGACGAGAAGGTCAACGAAAAGCTGGTCGAAGCTCAGCCGGAAATCGAAATGAAGGGTTTCCGCAAGGGCAAGGTGCCGATGGCGCTGCTGAAAAAGCAGTTCGGCCAGCGCCTGATGGGCGAAGCGATGCAGGAATCCATCGATGGCGCCATGAACAAGCATTTCGAGGACAGCGGCGACCGTCCGGCGCTGCAGCCCGAAATCAAGATGACCAACGAAGACTGGAAAGAAGGCGACGACGTCAACGTCGAGATGTCCTACGAGGCACTGCCGGAAATCCCCGAGGTCGACTTCTCCGGCGTTGAGCTGGAAAAGCTGGTTGTGAAGGCTGAAGACGAAGCCGTCAGCGAAGCGCTGGCCAACCTGGCCGAAACCGCCAAGGAATTCGAAGCCCGCGAAGACGGCGCAGCAGCCGAAGACGGCGACCAGGTCGTGATCGATTTCGTCGGCAAGATCGACGGCGAAGCCTTCGACGGCGGCGCAGGCGACGACTACCCGCTGGTGCTGGGCTCCAACTCCTTCATTCCCGGCTTCGAAGAGCAGCTGGTCGGCACCAAAGCCGGTGAAGAAAAAGACGTGACCGTGTCCTTCCCCGAGGAATACGGCGCAGAGCACCTGGCTGGCAAAGAGGCCGTGTTCACCTGCACCGTGAAAGAGGTGAAGGCTCCGAAAGCGGCTGAGATCGACGACGAGCTGGCCAAGAAATTCGGCTCTGACGATCTGGACGCGCTCAAGGGCCAGATCGCTGAGCGCCTGGAGGCCGAATACGCCGGTGCCGCCCGCGCGGTGCTGAAGCGCGCGCTGCTGGACAAGCTGGATGCGCTGGTCTCCTTCGACCTGCCGCCGTCGCTGGTCGACGCCGAAGCCAAGCAGATCGCGCATCAGCTGTGGCACGAGGACAACCCGGAAGTGCACGATCACAACCACGGTGAGATCGAGCCGACCGAAGAGCACGTCAAGCTGGCAGAGCGCCGCGTGCGCCTGGGCCTGCTGCTGGCCGAGCTGGGCCAGAAAGCCGAGGTCGAAGTGACCGACGCCGAAATGACCCAGGCGATCATGCAGCAAGCCCGCCAGTACCCGGGCCAGGAACGTCAGTTCTTCGAATTCATCCAGCAGAACGCCCAGATGCAGCAGCAGCTGCGCGCGCCGATCTTCGAAGACAAGGTTGTCGACCACATCGTCGAGCAGGCCAAAGTCGAGGAGAAAGAAGTCTCCAAAGACGAGCTGCAGAAGGCGGTTGAGGAGCTGGAAGAGGAGTAATACTCCTCTCCCTGTTAGATTACGGAAAGGCCGCCCCTGGGGCGGCCTTTTTCGTGCGCGGCCCGGTCACAGAACGACGCGTTCCTGCAGCCACAGCAGCGAAGGGTAGGCCGCCAGCCAGATCCAGAAAAAACGGTTCAGCCCGAACAGGCAGGCATTGGCGAGGTGGAACAGCGCTGCGGTGAACAGCGCCAGAACCAGCGCCTCTTGGCTGAACAGCGCCAGCGGGAACAGCACCTCGAACAGCATCACCGCCCAGCCCATCATCCACAGCAGCCGCGGGCGGTCCGCCAGGCGGCGCAGGTTTTCGCTGACCGGGTAGGCGGAGAAGCGGAACACATCCTGCAACGCCCGGCCGGAGCGCCACTCAGCATTCACGATTTTTACTTGGCCGGAGATGAAGTAGCAGATCACCAGCTGCCCGGCGAGATAAGCAAAGGCGTATTCCTGCCATTGCTCGGACGGCAGCCAGCGGGCCGCGGTCAGGCAGCAAAGGATCAGCAGGCTCATCTTGTCGCTGCCGCCGTTATACGGCCCCTGAAACCGTTGCAGCAGCAAAAGCCCCAGGACCAGCAGTCCCAGCAGCACCCAGGGCGTGGCGGTCCCGAACAGCAGCAAACCGGCCAGCAGCAGGCGCGGCGCGTGCAGGATCTGCTCGTCCCGGAAGCCCGCCATATGCTCGGCGCTTTGCTGCAGAAAGGCGAGCGCCAGCAGCACCTCGGTCGCGCGCAGGGCCAGCTCCAGGCTCATGCGGCGGCCCGTGCGGCCTGTGCCGCTTTGGCGGCGGCGCCGGCCATAAACTGCGGCTCGGACTGATAGGTGACTGCCTTCACCAGCCGGCCGTCTTCGCCGCGGTCCAGAAACACCAAACGGAACTGCAGGCAGGGCAGGAGGGCACCGGGCGGCAGTGCGCGCTGGAGGTCGGCCGCAATCCGGCGCAGGATTTCCTGGCGGCTGTGTTCCGTGGGCGCCAGTGTCAGCCGTTCGGCGCAGCTGACCAGGAACAGGCTTTCGTTCCAGCGCGCATTCCACAGCATCCGCCCGGCCACGGCAAGCGGGCTCAGCCGCTGCGGGCGCGGCCGGAATTCCTGCCAGTCCGTCGGCGGACCGGAGGTGCCCGCCAGCATGCGGAACTCAACCCGGGGCGAGGGGTCCACCGACTTGAAAAAGCGCCAGGACGGCATCAGCGCGGGCAGCAGCAGTTTGAACAGGGTCAGCATGGCGCCAGTAAAGCGGGCGCCGGTTAGAATTCTGCTAAAATTCCGCCAGAACGAAAGCGAAATGCTCCCGCCCGTCCTTGGCAGCTTCCTGCGGAAGCCGCCGGCGTCCCGTTGGGCCGGGCAGCGCCCCTGCGGGGCGCTGCGGGCGGCGGCTCTGCGGGCCTAGGGGCGCAAGCCGGTCTCCCGGAGCATGCCGCGGCGTTTGGCCTCAAAATAATAGCCGCGGGAGTAATGCTTGACCGCCATGTCCTGGCTGCCATCGGCGAGCAGCCAGGCGCCGCGCAGGTATTTGACGGAAAACTGCAGGTTGGTGTCCGCATCCAGCAGATCCTTGGGCTGCCCCTGAAAGCCCATCGAGCGGGCGGTGGCCGGCAGGATTTGCAGCAGCCCGTAATAGGGCCGGTTCACCGCGTGCGGGCGGTGGGTGCTTTCGCGCACCGCCAGCCGGTGCACCAGGCTGCGCGGCACCTCGTAATGGTCTGCCCAATAATTGATCTGCTGCCGCAGCTCGGGCGTCTCATTGGGGAAGAGCGGCGGATTGTACCGTGTCACCTCCGGGGGCGCAGCGGTGCTTCCGCAGGCAGCCAGAACTGCGGCTGCAAAAAATAAGATCAGTGTGGTCCGGCGCGTCATGCGGCCTCCGCCTATAGTTGCTCGCGGACAGCCTAGCCGCATGGCGGCGGGCTGCAATATGGTCTGCGCCGCTCTCTGCGGCAACCGGCAGGGAACCGCCAGACCCGAAGGGGGATTCCGCCTGCAAAAGGGCCGCCTTGCAGGCCTTCGGGGTGGTCCCTCAAAGTTTAAGTATTAGACATTTGTTAAATATGTCCTCCCACTACATATTGGGTATGCGCATTGAGGCAACACGACCCTCAGGCAGATTGCCCCTCACGCCTGTGGGGCATCTGACCAGATCGGGCAGAAGGGGCCGCGGCTGTTTCCCAATTTTCCGCGGTCCCAACAACTCCCGGCAGGCGCAGCTGCCGCCATCTGGATCATGCCGGGTTTGACCGCCGCCCGGGCCTGCGGCGCAGCGCGGCCAAGCGCGGTGTCAGCCAGCCGTGCGGCCCGGTTTGTCCGGCGTCCCGAACAGGCTGCGGCCCGGCGCAATCACACCCTCGGGCACAATCTCCGCAATCGCTTCCGTTCTGAAGTCCGGCCGGTCGAACCGGTGCCCCCGCAGCAGCCTGAACAGCAGCCGCCGGCGCAGTGCCAGCTCCTCACGCTCCAGGTCGTCATCCAAGGCAAACCCCTCCCTTCTGCTCCCGCTGCCATGCTGGCAAGGAACGGCAAACGGAAGGTTTATGGCAGACGCGCATGTTTCTAAAACTTAGGCCGGCTTTTATCGGTGTCCGCCGGAATCAGAAAAGGCCGCCCGTCAGGCGGCCTTTCCCATGTCTCACCTGACCCGAAGGGATCAGTTGGTTTCTTCATCGCCAGCGGCTTCGGCTTCCGGACCTTCGTCCTCGTCGGAGGCTGCGGAGCCGATATCGTCGAACAGTTCGGAGATCTCGAATTCAGCAGCGGCTTCCTCTTCGGCGGCCAGCTCCTGGATCGATTTGCCCGATGCCTGCAGCTCGGCTTCCTCTTCGGAGCGGGCCACGTTCAGCTTGATTTCGACTTCCACTTCCGGGTGCAGCTTCACGGCGACCGAATGCAGGCCCAGTTCCTTGATCGGGTGGATCAGGGCGACCTGTTTCTTGTCGACCGAGAAACCGTCCGCGGTTGCGGCATCAGCAGCGTCGCGCGGAGTGACCGAGCCGTACAGCGCGCCCGCGTCCGATGCGGAGCGAATCACGATGAACTGCTGGCCGTCCAGCTTCTCTGCCAGTGCCTCGGCTTCTTTCTTGGTCTCCAGGTTGCGCGCTTCCAGCTGCGCTTTCTGGGCTTCGAAAGAGGCGATGTTGGCCTCGGAGGCGGTTTTTGCCTTGCCCTGCGGCAGCAGGAAGTTGCGGGCGTACCCGGGCTTCACGTCAACGACGTCGCCCATCTGGCCCAGCTTTGCAACGCGCTCAAGAAGGATAACTTGCATCTGCTTTTCTCCTTACTTCACGGCGTAGGGCAGCAGGGCGAGGAAGCGGGCGCGCTTGATTGCACGGGCCAGCTCACGCTGCTTCTTGGCCGAAACGGCGGTGATGCGCGAAGGCACGATCTTGCCGCGCTCAGAGATGTAGCGCTGCAGCAGACGGGTGTCCTTGTAGTCGATCTTCGGCGCGTTGTCGCCCGAGAACGGGCAAACCTTGCGGCGGCGGAAAAACGGTTTGGCTGCCATGATTTAGCGTCCTTTTCTCAAGCGTTGATCAGCGGCGCTCGCGACGGCCGTCGCGTTCGTCGCGCTTCTGCATCTGGACCGAAGGGCCCTCGGCGTGCTCGTCGACCTTGATGGTCAGGACGCGCATCACGTCATCATGCAGACGCATCAGGCGCTCCATTTCCTGCACGGCAGACGCGGGTGCGTCGGTGCGCAGGAAGGCATAGTGGCCCTTGCGGTTCTTGTTGATCTTGTAGGCCATGGTTTTGACGCCCCAGTACTCCTGGTCGACCAGCTTGCCGCCGTTGTCGGACAGAACAGCACCGAAGTGTTCGATGAGGCCTTCTGCTTGCGAGTTGGACAGGTCCTGACGCGCAATCATGACATGCTCATAGAGTGGCATGCGAACTCCTGTTTGTGTCTAGGCGCATTTCATAGACGGGGCATCTGATGCTTCCGCTGCCCGGTCACGAGAGGCTGCGCGGATCGAAAGTGTCGCGGAAGCAGGGCCTCCTATACAGGCTGAGGCGCAAAGGGCAAGGCAAAAGCGGCGCCCGGCCGCGCCCGGCGCCGGGCCGCCGCCGCAAAACCGCAGGCGCGCCGCATTGCTGCCCAATTGCCGGCCTTGATTGTTTAACGGAGTCTTAACGCGGTAAGAAGCCGCGGCGCCGGCCCCCGCGCCGGCATGGGCAGCTTTAGAAAGGGCAGTCGGATGGCAATGACAGATCAAATCCCGCCGCAGGGACCGGGCGTTTCCGGCGCCGCGGCGTTTGGCGCAGCGGCCAGGGCGGCGCCGCTCAGCCTGCAGCTGGAGGCGAACTGGAAACTGCGCTTGATCCTGCTCCGGCTTCTGGGGGCGGCGATGATCCTCGGCTCCACCGGCCTGTGGCTGGTGCCCGGCGCCGGGGCCGATCCGGAGATGAACCTGCTCCGGATGGGGGTTTCGGTGGCCTTCCTGCTGGCCGGGCTGGTGCTGATGACAGTGCATGAGCCCGGCAGCGGGCCTGAAGCCTGCTTTGACCCGGTGCGCCGCGAGCTGAGGCTGCTGCAGCGTGACGGCAAAGGGCGCCCGCGCACGGTGCTGCGCCGCAGCTACGAAAGCCTGGGCGCGGTCCGGCTGACCGCCGCGTCGGTGCAGCTCTACGAGACCGACGGCAGCCTGCTGATCGAGCTGCCGCTCCAGACTGCCGCGATGCGCAGCCAGCTGCGCGACCAGTTCAGCGGCGCGGTGCGGATCCTGACCTGACGGATCATCACTTTCCCGCGAGTGAGGCCCGGCTGCACAGCCGCCGGGTTTTGTGTTCGCCCGCTCACAGGTACTGTTGGTTTTTGCCGGCTTCCTTTTCGGGAGCCGTTCGCCACATCTGTTGCCACAAGATTTCTTCAGACGGAGCCTTTCCATGAAAAAGACACTGCTTGCCGCCGCCCTGGCCGCTGCCGCCGCAACCGGCGCTGCTGCCGCCCCCGAAAAATACGTCCTGGATCCCGGCCACAGCCAGATCCTGTTCGATTACAACCACCTGGGCTATTCGACCACCTACGGGCTGTTCGCCGGTTTTGAGGGCGAGATCATGTTTGACCAGGAAGACCCGGCAAATTCCTCCGTCTCCGTGTCCATGCCGCTCAGCAGCATGTTCACCGGCTGGCAGGCGCGCTTCGACCACTTTATGACCAAGGATTTCTTCGACGCCACTGAGGATGAAACCATCAGCTTCACCTCCACCGGCATCGAAGTGACCGGCGAGGAGACCGCCAAGATCACCGGCGATCTGACCCTGAACGGTGTGACCAAATCGGTGGTGCTGGATGCCAAGCTGAACCAGAAAGGCGAGCATCCGATGGCCAAGAAGCCCTGGGCCGGTTTCGACGCCACCACCCAGGTCCTGCGCTCCGACTACAACCTGGGCCAGTTCGCGCCCTTCGTCAGCGACGAGGTCAACATCAAGATCTCGGTCGAGGCGATGAAGGCCGACAGCTGATCCAGCTGCCGCCTCAGCGAATTTCCAGCCGCCGGCCCCCAACGGGCCGGCGGTTTTCGTTTGCCTGCCGCTGCCGGCCTCCCCAAAGCGTGACACAAGTTCATTGGCCTTTCCGGCGCTTCAGGAGCAGGCTGAAGATGGCCTCTCCGGCCAACTCGGAAAGGAGGCACCCATGTCCCGCTTAGGCTTCTTCGCTTCGGCCGGCGCGGCCTTGGCCCTCGCAGCCAATCTGGCATTTGCAGCGCCAGCCGCCGCCCATGATTCAGGCCATGATGCGGCCCGCGCCGTAGCCGGGCTGCTTGCCCTGGGCATCATCGCCAAAAGCCTGGATGACCGCAAACACCGCCATCACGGCTATAATCACAGCTATTATCCGCGGACCTACTACAAGCCCTACGGCGGCCGCCACCACGTCAAACGGTACCGCCACCACTACCGGGGCATTCACCGTCACCGGTCACGTCACGGCGGCTATTACAGGCACAGCCACTGACGCCCGGCCATTGCACGGACCTGTTGAGCAGAAACCCGCCCGCGGGCCTTTCCCGGCCGGGCGGCTGGCCTAAGCCCGGAACATGTGCGCCACAAGCACACAGCGCCGCGCGTGAGCGCGGCGCCGGGCCCAAGGCTGCCAGGGGGAGCCGGCGCAGCCGGGACTTCCGCAGGCGCGGGAGGGCGTGAACGCCCCGGATCACTCCTCCCGTTCGGCCTCCAGCTCCACCGCAACCTCCACCGAAAATCCTAGCGAGCTTTCGTCCGGCAGGCTCTTGCCGATCCCGAAATCCAGCCGGTTCAGGGTCAGCCCGCCGGTCATTTTCGCAGTGCTCCCGTCCAGCGCCAGGTCAAAGGGCAGCGTCACCGGCACCGTCTGGCCCTTGATGGTCAGCGTGCCGTCGGCCTCATAACCGTCTGCCAGTTTTTCGATCTCCGCCTTGAACAGGGCGGTGGGGAAACTGGCGCTGTCGAAATAATCCGCCCCCATTGCCTGCTGTGTCACCGTTCCCAGTTTCAGCGAGGGAATGGCGATCGTCACCTCCACATCCCCGGCCGGGCCCGGTGCTGCCGGCTCCTCGAAATTGATCACTGCATCCCATTCGCCGAAGCTGCCGGAGACCGCGCTGCCCATCTGGGTGACGGAAATCCCCACTGTGCCCGATTGCACCGCCCAGCTGCCGGCCCCGCCGCCGCCCGGCTTTGCGGCCACGACCGGCGTTGCGGTGCCGGCAGTTTGCTTGCCGCCGAAGACGCCGATTGCAGCCCCGCCGCCCAGCGCGCCGGCCCAGACCAGCAGCGCCGCCAGCAGCGGCAGCAGGCTGTGGCTCTGCGCCGGGGGCTGCGGTGCGCCGGAACCGCCCGGCAGCATCCGCCGCAGGGTGGCGTCGCGGTCGATCACGTGATGCTTGAGCGCGCCGGCAATATGCAGCCCCAGCGCCCCCGCCAGGGTCCAGACCAGCACCCAGTGCAGCCCCGCCGACAGCTCTGCCACGGCCTCGGACTGCGGCACAAACGGCAGGGTCTGCCCGAACGGCCACCAGATCGGCGCAAAACCGGTGGTGGCGGCATGGTGGACCCAGCCGCTCAGCGGCACCGCCACCAGCGAGCCGTACAGCAGCCAATGCACCATCTCCGCCGCCAGCGCCTCTGCCTTGCGGTCCGGGTGCAGCAGCCCCGGCTTGGGCTGGCTCAGCGCCCACAGGATGCGCAGCAGCGCGGTAAAGAACACGGTGACCCCGATGGTCTTGTGCAGCGAGAACAGCAGCGTGGCCCGCTCGATCACCGCCTGGCTGCCGTCAAACGCCGGGCTCTGGATCTCATGCGCCAGCTCATTGGCGAAATAGCCCAGCGGAAAGGCAGAGAAGATCAGCAGCGCGGTCAGCCAGTGGAAGGTCTTGGCAACGCTGCCATAGCTTTGAAAGGTGTTTTGGCCGGGCATGGGACTACGGGTCCTTTTCAAGTCGTGTGCTGCACTCAAGGTAGCAACACCGCCGCCCTGCGCAATATTCGCACGCCCTTCATCCGCGCACAGCTGCGGTGCGCAGGCTGCAGCTTTGCTTGTGCGTTGCGTCAAGGGCCGTTACATCAGGCCAAACGCTAAAACAGACGAGGTCTTCAATGACGATCGCATTCGTGTTCCCCGGCCAGGGCGCCCAAACCATCGGGATGGGCAAGGCGCTGGCTGATGCCTATCCGGCGGCCAAGGCCGTCTTTGACGAGGTTGATGAAGCGCTGGGGGAAAGCCTGAGCCAGCTGATCTGGGAGGGCGATATCGAAACCCTGACCCTGACCCAGAACGCGCAGCCCGCGCTGATGGCCACCTCGATGGCCGCCATGCGGGCGCTGGAGGCCGAAGGCGTTACGATTGAAAAGGCCGCCTTTGTGGCCGGCCACTCGCTGGGCGAATACTCGGCACTGGCGGCGGCCGGGGCGATCTCGGTGACCGACACCGCCCGCCTGCTGCGCACCCGCGGCCTTGCGATGCAAAGCGCCGTGCCGGTGGGCGAGGGCGCCATGGCCGCGATCTTGGGCCTGGACCTCGACGCGGTGCGCGCAGTGGCTGAGGAAGCCGCGCAAGGCGAGGTCTGCCAGGCCGCCAACGACAACGATCCCACCCAGGTGGTGGTCTCCGGCGCCAAGGCAGCGGTGGAACGCGCCGCTGTGATCGCCAAGGAAAAGGGCGCCAAGCGCGCCGTGATGCTGCCGGTGTCCGCCCCCTTCCACTGCGCCCTGATGCAGCCCGCCGCCGACGCCATGGCCGAGGCGCTGGCCGGTGTTGAGATTAAATCCCCCGCGGTGCCGCTGATCGCCAACGTGCGCGCCGATGCGGTGACCAGCCCGGACGAAATCCGCCAATTGCTGGTCGAGCAAGTGACCGGCTCCGTGCGCTGGCGCGAAAGCGTGCAGGCGATGGCGGCCAAGGGCGTCACCGAATTCTGGGAGATCGGCGCGGGCAAGGCGCTGTCGGGCATGATCCGCAAGATCGACCGCGCGCTGGCCTGCCGCCAGGTCGGCACCCCCGAGGACGCCAAGGCCGCCGCCGAAGCATAAAGAGATTTTCCGGCGTCAGCCCCGCGCGGCCCGGAACCGCAACTGAAGGAAACGACATGTTTGATCTGACTGGCAAGAATGCCCTCGTCACCGGCGCCTCCGGCGGCATCGGCGGCGACATCGCCCGCGCGCTGCACGCGGCAGGCGCTACCGTCGCCCTGTCCGGCACCCGCGAAGAGCCGCTCAAGGCGCTGGCCGAAGAGCTGGGCGAGCGCGCCCATGTGCTGCCCTGCAACCTCTCCGACGCCGAAGCGGTCGAGGCGCTGCCGAAACAGGCGGCAGAGGCGATGGGCTCCGTCGACATCCTGGTCAACAATGCAGGCATCACCCGCGACAACCTGTTCATGCGCATGAAGGACGAGGAATGGGACAGCGTGCTGAACGTGAACCTCACCTCCACCATGCGGCTTTGCCGCGGCGTGCTGCGCGGCATGATGAAGGCGCGCTGGGGCCGCATCATCAATATCTCTTCCGTCGTGGGCGCCACCGGCAACCCGGGCCAGGGCAACTATGCCGCTTCCAAGGCCGGCATGATCGGCATGTCCAAGTCGCTGGCCTATGAAGTCGCCAACCGCGGCATCACCGTCAACGCAGTCGCGCCGGGCTTCATCGCCACCGCGATGACCGACAAGCTGAACGACAGCCAGAAAGACGCGATTCTGAGCCAGATCCCGGCGGGCCGCATGGGGGATTCGAACGAAATCGCCTCTGCCGTTCTCTATCTGGCCAGCCAGGAAGCGGGCTATGTCACCGGCACAACCCTGCATGTGAATGGCGGCATGGCGATGATCTGAGCCCCGTGCCAGCCTCTGAATTGCCGAGCCCCGCAGCCTGTTTGCGGGGCTTTTTTACGCCATATCTCGCCAAGCGCGCCGCGCAGCCAGTCCTGCCGTTGCCGTCAAGCGGTTGAAAAACGGCGGAATTGCCAAAAAAGTCCGTTAACACTCTTGCAACCACTTGATTGCGGGGCCATCTGCACGGCTTCATACCCGCACGATACCGGCTGCCGCGGGATTCGTTACCAAGCGAAACCGTTTGCCTTGGCCGCGGTCTATGCTATAGGCGGCCCATATCCGCAGGTATTTCCTAAGGGAAACGCCGCACTGTCCCCGTCCCGCGGGGATAACACCGCCCGCTCCGGGCAATAACCACGCCGCCCGCACGGGCAAGGGCAGAACCGGGCAGAGTGCCCTGAAATACGAGGAAGAGACATGAGCGACGTCGCAGATCGCGTTAAGAAGATCGTTGTTGAGCACCTGGGTGTTGAAGAGGACAAAGTCACTGAAAACGCCTCCTTCATCGACGATCTGGGCGCAGACAGCCTGGACACCGTGGAACTGGTGATGGCGTTTGAAGAAGAGTTCGGCATCGAGATCCCGGACGACGCAGCCGAAACCATCCAGACCTTCGGCGACGCGGTCAAGTTCATCTCCGAAGCGTCCTAAGCCACGCTTCCGGATGACCGGAATAAACGGCGCTCTCCCGTGCGGAGGGCGCCGTTTTCTTTTTGCGTATCCGGTGCCGGCCGGGGGGGTCCGAATCTGCTCCTGCGGCAATCTGGCCCCTTGCTTGTTTGCGCTACCAGGCGGCCGGGCGCGCGTGCCGCAATTGTTCCACAAATGGTCAGGATACGGCGTATCGGAGGGTATTATCCGTGCTAATATTTCCGTGACAGGCAGAACACAGAGGAGACTGGCACTATGATGATTTACCCCACGATGGAGATTCAGAACGGCCGCTGCGTGACCCTCGAAAAAGGCCGCCTCGACGAGCCGCAGATCTGGCACGTGGACCCGGTGGAAACCGCCAAAGGCTTTGCTGCCGCAGGGGCGGAATGGATGCACCTGACCGACTTCAGCGCCATTGAAGGCGATTACAGCAACGAAGAGCTGGTGACCGACATCATCCGCGGCGCCGGCATTCCGGTGCAGCTGGGCGGCGGCATCCGCTCGCGCGAGCAGGTTGAGCACTGGATCGACAAGGGGGCAGGGCGCATCGTGATCGGCACCCTGGCTGCCCGCGACCCGCATCTGGTGCGCGAACTGGCCGAACACCATCCGGACCAGATCGTGCTGGCAGTTGATATCTGGCAGGGCCAGGTGATGACCGACGGCTGGCGCAAGTCCGGCGCCTTCACCCCCGAAGCCTATCTGGAGGCCTTTGAGGGCGCGCCGTTTGCCGGCATCATCATCACCGACATCGACTCCGACGTCGCCGATACCGAGGCGCAGATGGGGCTGATGTCGCATCTGGCGTCCACGGTGAAGCTGCCGGTGATTGCCAACGGCGTGGTGCGCAATGCCGATGATATTTCACGGCTGAAGTACATTCAGAACATCTCCGGCGCGATGGTGGGCCGGGCGCTGTTCCGCAAAACGCTGTCGGTTGAGGATGCGCTGGCGGTTGCCCAGCCGGAACCGGAACCGGTGGCGGAATTCCAGTAACCCCAAAGGCCCCGGCCTGCTGTCTGCGGAGCGCCCGCAGGCAGCGCCCGGCCGGGCGTGCGTGGATCAGGCAGTGCTGACCGCAGCGTCCGGCTCAACAGTCTGCGCTGCATTCCGCTTGAGAAGCGTTTTCAGCTGCCCCCGGGACAGCCGCCTGGCGAACTTTATCCCGACATAGTCGTGGTCTTGCCGAAGGGCCTGAGCCTCTACCGGCGGCAGGCCGGTCACGCCGGCCGTCACATCTCCCGCGATGGCTGGCACGGTCTGGCCGTCCTCCAGACCCACCCGGACCTTGGCGCCCAGCCGGCTGATGTCCACAATCCGCGCCTCGAACCGGTAATCGCCGCATTTCAGGATGCAGGGCAGCGCGCAGGGATGGCGGCGGGACAGCCGCAGGCGCCGCCGGGCCAGGCGTTGCAGCACAAACGCAGCCGCAGCACCAAGAATAAGGGTCAGCAAAGAGCCGGCGATGACCGTCTCCTGCGGCAGCCGCTTCAGCTTGCCCAGGCCGCTCAGCGCGGCGCCGGCGGTGCCCTGCGGCGGGACATAGTTGCAGGGCAGGGGCACAATGCGCGCAGCATAAATCTGCAACAGCGCTTCAGTGCCCCGGCGTTGTGCATTTGCCGCGGCCTTTCTGCGACCGTGCCTGCGTTGGATTTCCAGCAGGCTTTTGTAGCGGGTGATCAAATCCAGCGTGGACCGCTCATAGCTCTGCATCCCGGCCCGGCGCAGCCGGATGCGCAGGTCCACCTGGGGATGGTCAACCAGCCAGTTGCGCAATCTGCGGGCTTCGCCGGTATCATTCCCGGTTTTCAGCATCTCGTGAAACTGGCGCATCTGATGCTGCATCATCACAAGATCCGACAGCAGCATGCAGGTCGCGCGGGAGGCGGAGGGCGCAGCGGCCGCCGCTGTGCCGCCCAGGGCAAGGATCAGGGCTGCGGCGGCTGAAAAAATGATGGGCTTGGCGGGCATCCGGGCGACTCGAGAAACTGTGTAGCGATCCCCTCCGGGTATATCTTGCCCGTCTTAATGCACGGCAAGCGGACGCAGCAAACTTCCGTTAAATCTTATCCGCGGCCGTCCGGTCAGGCAGGTTCGCCCAGTCAGGAAACCGGGCGGTCCTGCTGCTGCAGGGGCGCCCGTTTTCGTCATGGAATGCTGCACAGGCGGCAGACGGCGGGCATTGCGCCGCGGGGGCCGGGCTGCGGCTGCTAGATCCCCAGTCCGGGCGGCATCCGCGCTGCCCGCGGCGGGCCGTCCTCATCTTCCAGCGGGAAGGCTTCCAGCAGGCGATGCAGCTGCAGGAAGTTGAAATCCCTGGAGAACTTGACACCGAAATAGTCAGCCGTCTGCCACCGCACGCTGGCATCCAGGGTATAGCCGCCGAAACTGAGGGTCACCCGGGACGCAATTTCGCACGGGGCATCGGGGCGCACCTTGGCGCCGGCCCGGCTCAGGTCGACCAGGTGGGCCGGCACCGTCCGGCCGCCGGCCTGCAGCACGCATGGCACCGAGCAGGGATAGCGTTTGGTGCGGCGGATCTTGCGGATGCCGATCCGGTCGAGGAAATACAGCACGCTGCCGCCCAGCACCAGAAAGGACACCCAGGCGATGGCGGCATTGATGATCTGCTGGCGCTGGCGCGCGTCCGCGGCATTGATCGCAACCAGCTTGCTGCCGTCGCCGTCGTCCTTGACCTGGTCGCAGGGCAGGGCCTCGACCCGGATGCCGAATTCCGTGGCCAGATCCTGGATGCCCATGTGCCGGGCGCTTTCCAGCGCCGCGGCGCGGCCCTGGCTGTCGAGAATCTGCAGCACCATCGTTTGCTTTTTCAGCAGCTCCATCGTGCCGGGCTCAACGGATTGAATCCCCACCGCACGCATGCGCTGCCGCAGCGGCGCAGGCGGATTCGCGCTGATCCAGCTGCGCAGATGCTGCACGCTGTACGCCGCCTTGCCGGTGCTGAGATAGGAGAGAAACCCCTTGGTTGCCCGGTGCAGATCCGACAGGTCGCGGTGGACGGCACAGCCGGCGTTTGCAGGCCCGGGGGACAGGCCGATCACCAGCAGGGTTGCAGCTATGGAGAGCCATTGGCGCATGGCGGGGTCGTTCCTCAAATCCTTCGAGAACAGCAGAATGCCGCAAAGAAGCGAATGGGCGGTTAACGCGGCGGCCGCGGCGTGCGAAAACCTTGCGGCGGCAGCAGCCATGGCGCCCTCCGCCGCGCGGCACAGCGGCAAAACGCGTAAATGCGGAGAAAGAAGAAAGACCGCTTTTCAGCCGCTGAGCCAGGGCCGGTCCGCTTTGGATCAGGAACGGCAGCAAGCGCAGCAAAAAAAACGCGGGCTGGAGACAAAAGGCCCAGAGCTCCAGCCCGCTTTGGCAATCCTGGAGGACGGACGCCGAGTTTCGCGTTTTGATAGCTTCAACCTAAACCTGAGTGGTTAACCAAAGGTTCCCGCAATCTAAAATTGTTGTGACAACCGGTTTTCCGCCGCGTCACGGCTGCTGCCAGCCCGCTCTTGCACCTGCCGGCCATTCCAAGCTATTTGGACGGACGGATTGCCGAGGCAAAGGAGAGCAAGGAATGCGTCGAGTAGTTGTCACCGGACTGGGCCTGGTTACCCCTCTGGCCAGCGGAGTCGAGGAAAGCTGGACCCGGTTGCTGGACGGCCAGTCGGGCGCGGGCCCCATCACTCAGTTTGACGCCGAAGCAAGCGGCGTGACCACGACCTATGCCTGCGAGGTTCCGCGCGGCGATGGCAGCGGCGGCACGTTCAACCCGGACGACTGGGTTGCCAAGAAAGACCAGAAGAAAATTGACGACTTCATCCTCTACGGCATCGCTGCCGCGGACATGGCTGTGCGCGACGCCGGCTGGACGCCCGAGGATGAGGAAAGCCGCCTGCGCACCGGCGTGATGATCGGCTCCGGCATCGGTGGCCTGTCGTCGATCGCCGACACTGCCGTGATGATCAAGGAAAAAGGCCCCCGCCGGGTGTCGCCGTTCTTTATCCCCGGCGCACTGATCAACCTGATCTCCGGCCAGGTCTCGATCCGTTTCGGCTTCAAAGGCCCGAACCACTCCGTCGTGACCGCCTGTTCGACCGGCGCCCACGCCATCGGCGACGCGGCCCGCCTGATCAAATCCGGCGACGCCGACGTGATGATCGCGGGCGGCGCCGAGGCGGCGATCTGCGAGATCGGCATCGCGGGCTTTAACGCGTGCAAGGCGCTGTCGACTAAATACGCGGACGACCCCAAGAAAGCCTCGCGCCCCTATGACGCCGACCGTGACGGCTTTGTCATGGGCGAGGGCGCCGGCATCGTGGTGCTGGAAGACTACGAGCACGCCAAGGCCCGCGGCGCCAAGATCTATGCCGAGGTGCTGGGCTATGGCCTGTCGGGCGACGCCTATCACATCACCGCCCCCTCCGAGGACGGCGAAGGCGGCGAGCGTTCGATGCGCGCAGCCCTGAAGAACGCGGGCCTGGAGCCGTCGGCGGTTGACTATATCAACGCGCACGGCACCTCGACCATGGCCGACACCATCGAACTGGGTGCAGTGGAGCGGCTGCTGGGCAACCACGCCGCCAATGTCACCATGTCCTCGACCAAATCCGCCACCGGCCACCTCTTGGGCGCGGCCGGCGCGATCGAGGCGATCTTCTCGATCCTGGCGATCCGCGACCAGGTGGCGCCGCCGACCATCAACCTCGACACCCCTGCGGTTGAAACCCCGGTCGACCTGGCCCCCAACGCCAAACGCGAGCGTGAAATCAGCGTGGCGCTGTCGAACTCCTTCGGCTTTGGCGGCACCAACGCGTCGGTGATCTTCGGGAAACCTGACTGATGTGGCGCAGCCTCGCCTCAAACATGCTGACTGTCCTGATCGCCGCCCTGTTCCTGCTGGGCGGCCTCATCCTGTGGGGGCAGTCGCAGTATACGGCTGACGGCCCGCTGGACACCGCCATCTGCCTGCGGGTGGAGCGCGGCTCCAACATGGCGCGCGTCAGCCGCGACCTGGAGGAACAGGGCGCAGTCACCTCCGGCACCATCTTCCGCCTTGGCGCCAAATACAGCGAGAAGACCGGCCAGCTGAAGGCCGGCAGCTTCCTGGTGGCGCCGGGCGCCTCGATGGAGCGGATCGTCGACGAGATCACCCATTCCGGCGCCTCCACCTGCGGCACCGAAATCGTCTACCGCATCGGCGTGACCCGCACCCAGGCCGAAGTGCGCGAGCTGGATCCGGCGACGAACAAGTTCGAGGAGAAGGCGGAATTCGTCCTTGGAGTGGATGAGGTTCCCGCCGAGTACACGGAAACCCGCCAGGACGCCGACACCCGCTACCGCATCGCGCTGGCCGAAGGCGTGACCAGCTGGCAGGTGGTCGAGGCGCTGAAGGCGATGGACGTGTTGGACGGCGACCCCGGCGAGCGCCCGGCAGAGGGCCTCCTGGCGCCTGACAGCTATGAGGTCACCCCCGGCACCCAACGCGCCGCCGTGTTGGCTGAGATGCAGGAGCGCCAGATGCTGCGCATCAACGCCGCCTGGGAAGGCCGCGCGGACGACGCTGCCGTCAAGACGCCTGAGGAGATGCTGATCCTGGCCTCGATCATCGAGAAGGAAACCGGCGTCGCCTCCGAGCGCGGTGTGGTGGCCTCGGTCTTCACCAACCGCCTGAACCGCGGCATGCGCCTGCAGACGGACCCGACGGTGATCTATGGCGTCACCAAGGGTGAGGGCATCCTGGGCCGCGGCCTGCGCCAAAGCGAGCTGCGCAAGGCCACCCCCTGGAACACCTATGTGATCGAGGGCCTGCCGCCCACGCCCATCGCCAACCCCGGCATGGCCAGCCTGGAGGCCGCAGTGAACCCCGAGAGCACGGATTACGTGTTCTTCGTTGCCGACGGCACCGGCGGCCACGCCTTTGCCGAGACACTGGACGAGCACAACAGGAACGTCGCCAAATGGCGCGAGATCGAAGCCCAGCAGAAGCAGAGCAACTGAGGCTGCGAGGGCAGGGCAGAAACAGAAAAGGGCGCCGGGTGGCGCCCTTTTGCATGGCCGGACACCACAGCAGGCAGCTGCTCCACTTTTCAGTAAACACGTTTTTCAGGTGTTTGCGGTTGCGTCCTGTGCGCCGCCGCCCTACATCCCGTACCGGATGAATGGAGATTTTATGTCCCGGTAAGGAGGGGAGGCAGCAAGCCTCCCAGTGCAATACCTCTCATTGAATACCACCACCACGGCAGCGTGGCGGTGAATGGAGGGTTGCAGCGTTTCCTTACTTTTTGCCGGGCGATGCCCGCATTCCAGACATGAAAGCCTACCCCAATGGTACGGGACTATTCCCAATTTCTTCCGCTCAGTCACCGTGACGGCGGTTCAAGCAGCCGTGTAACGCCTCTTCAGGCTCTCGGCTGGCAACCGTTCTTTTCACAGCAAATCGGCATAGAAGACTTCGACGCCACACCGCCCGTCCGCGTCGTCCAGGTGCATCGCAATGCGCTGCACGTTCTCGGCGACAGCATCGACACCACCCTTCCGCCCCGGCAGGATGTGACTGTCGGCGACTGGCTGCTGCTGGATCGCACCCGGCCGCACTCCAGCCGGGTGCTTAACAGAAGCAGCCTGATCAAGCGGCGTGCGCCCGGCACCGGCCGGGACGAGCAGCTGATCGCCGCAAACATCGACACGGCCTTTATCGTTTCATCCTGCAACCAGGATTTCAACGTGCCGCGGTTCGAACGGTATATCGCCCTGGCCTTCGAGGCGCGGATCACGCCGGTGATCGTCTTGACCAAGGCGGACCAGGTTGCGGACCCGCAGACCTACCTTGATGCTGCCCGCACGATCTCGGACACGGTTGAAGCCGTGGCGCTGGACGCGCGCGGCGATGAACCTCAAAGCGTGCTCGCAGCCTGGTGCAAGCCAGGGAAAACAGTTGCGTTTCTGGGGTCGTCAGGCGTCGGGAAATCCACCCTCGCCAATGCTCTCTTGAACAGCCAGACGATAGACACGCAGGAAATCCGTGAAGACGACTCCAAGGGCCGGCACACCACAACGCGCCGCGAGCTTCATTCCATGCCAAACGGCTGCATGATCCTGGATACCCCAGGCATGCGGGAATTGCAGCTGACGGATGCCGAAGCCGGAATTGACGACGTTTTCGCCGATATACAGCAGTTGTCGCTTGGATGCCGGTTCAAGGATTGCAAGCACGATACGGAACCGGGCTGCGCAGTCGCGCAAGCCATTGAACAGGGCGCAATCGACGCCTCCCGGCTTGCCCGGTGGCGCAAGCTCAAGGCGGAAAACGCCTTCAATTCAGCCAGCCTTGCCGAACGCAGGTCCAGGGACAAGGCTTTTGGAAAGATGGTGCGCGGCGTTAAGAAACTGAAAGAGAGCCGGAGGTGAACCGATGAGCATGTCAAAAACCGGCCAGGTCGTCTGGCACGACCTGTTCACGTCAGACACGGACCGCGCAATGGCGTTCTACAAGTGCGTCGCGGGGTGGAGCTATGTGATTGAGCACTCCACGGACTTCGCGTGGGGCGGTGGCGCGAAGGATTTCGTTCTCGCCCTTTCCGGCGATGAGGCCGGGGCCGGTATTGTACCGGCGCCGCGCGGAGTGGCAGAGGGCTGGCTCGCCTATGTCGAAGTCCCCGATGTGGACGCCGCGCTGCACCAGGCGGAGTTGCATGGCGGCAGTATCGTCAGGCACCCCTTCGAAGTTCCAGGCGTCGGGCGCAACGCGGTTATCCGTGACCCGCTGGGCGCGCTGATCGGGGTCTCGCTGTCGCGCCACAGCTTTCCTGTACCGCGCCGGCAGTTCGGACCTGAAGTCTACCTGTCGGACACTGGCGCCTTTCCCGGTGTATTTTACAGCGAGGTTTTGGGGTGGCAGGCTGCTGAGCCCCGGACACTGGGGCAGGGCGGCCTTGCCATCTCCGGCCCCTCTGGCGGCCTGACCGCAGTCCTGCAACAGCCGGACTGGGGGACAGGCGTGCAAGCTATCTGGGTGCCAAGCATCCGGATCGCCGCGCTGGAGGAGGCGCAGAGCGCTGCAGAGGCCAATGGGGCGTGCATCTTGAACCGCGGCTCAGTTAAGAATGGCGCGGTGCACAGCGTCGTCCTGCGCGATCCTGGCGGTGCGCTGGCCATGCTGAGCGACATGCCGGCCAGCCCGTCCAGGTGACCTGCGGGCGGGGCGTTGCGGACCCACCGTTCGCACCACTTCCCATAACCCTTGACTTTTCCAGCATAATCACGTATAGGTTGTAAGGCAGCTGGAAGAAACATGGACGGCCCCGGACCCCTCCACCGGTGGCCGTCCTGTCTTTCTCTCGTGCGGACAATAACGCATGAGGCAGAGCAACCCATGACAGATAACACACACGATCAGGACGGCGCCGCCGTGCTGCAGCGGCAGGTGCATTTCACCGCCGATCTCCTGCGCTCGCTGCAGGAGAGCATTCACCGTCTGAGAAACGAGGCGGAGGAGCTCCGGGAGCAGCTCGAAACCACCGGCGGCGACGAAGCCACCGGCGCCAAGGGACAGATCAGCAAGCTTGAAGGGCTGATCCGGGACTGCCAGAAAGTGGAGAAAGTCATTGCAGAACAAAGCACCGAATTCGCCCGTATGCTCAAATCCGAGCACGAACTCGATCTCGGCGCGGCGCGCGCAGCTGTCGAATGCGGACTTTCTCGCCTGCGTGCCGCCCTCGCTCCTGAGCTTCTTCTTGGATGAGCTGGACCGCAAATCGCTCTGCGCGCTGCCGCATCTGTTCCACATCTGGGCGCTGGATCACCAGCGCCCGCCGGATGGCGGCTGGCGCGCCTGGGTGATCCTGGGCGGCCGCGGCGCGGGCAAGACGCGGGCAGGGGCCGAATGGGTCCGCTCGCTGGCCGAAGGGGCCCGCCCGCACGACCCCGGCACCGCCCGCCGCATCGCGCTGGTGGCGGAAACCTATGACCAGGTGCGCGACGTGATGATCCACGGCGACAGTGGCATCCTGGCCTGTTCGCCCCCCGACCGCCGCCCCAAGTGGAAAGCGTCGGAGCGCAAGCTGATCTGGCCCAATGGCGCCGAGGCGCAGGCGTTCTCCGCCCACGATCCCGAGGCATTGCGCGGCCCCCAGTTCGACGCCGCCTGGGCGGATGAGCTGGCAAAGTGGCGAAAGGGACAGGAGAGCTGGGACATGCTGCAATTTGCCCTGCGCCTGGGCCAGGACCCGCGCGTCTGCGTCACCACCACGCCCCGCAACGCGCCCGTGCTGAAACGCCTCCTGGCCTCGCCCAGCACCGTCACCACCCACGCCCCGACTGAGGCCAACCGCGCCAACCTCGCGCCCTCATTCCTAACGGAGGTGCGCGCACGTTACGCCGGCACCCGGCTGGGCAGGCAGGAGCTGGACGGGGTGATGCTGTCGGACATCCAGGGCGCGCTCTGGACCACCGCGGCACTGGTGGAAGCCCAGGTGGCAGAACCGCCACCCTTGGACCGGGTGGTGGTGGCCGTCGACCCGGCGGTGAGTGCCGGCAAGGACTCGGATGCCTGCGGCATCGTGGTGGCGGGCGCGATCACCCACGGCCCGCCGCAGGACTGGCAGGCCTATGTGCTGGCGGATTGCACCGTCCAGGGTTACGGACCGCTCGCCTGGGCGCAGGCGGTGATCGCCGCCCGCGACAGGTTTGGTGCCGAAAGGGTGGTGGCAGAGGTCAACCAGGGCGGCGCCCTGGTGGAGACCGTGCTGCGCCAGGCCGACCCGCTGGTGCCGTTCCGCGCCCTGCACGCGAAGAAGGGCAAATCCGCCCGAGCCGAACCGGTGGCAGCACTCTACGAACAGGGCCGGGTGTTTCACCTGCCGGGGCTTGGAGATCTGGAAGACCAGATGTGCCAGATGACCCCGCAGGGCTACTGCGGCAGCGGCTCGCCCGACCGGGTCGATGCGCTGGTCTGGGCCCTGCATGAGCTGATCATCCAGCCCGCTGCCAACCTGCGCAGGCCGCAGGTGCGGGTCTTATAGCCCCATCCCAAAGCTGACCGCCCGGCCGCCAGGCCGGGCAGCGCCCGTCCCGCCCCCCACGGGGCGGGCGCTTCGCTTCCTCCTCGTCGGGACGGGCGCCGCCCTAAGCACTTCGCAACACCGGGTAAAACTCATCAAAAGTGAATAATCACAGTGCCTTGCGGGTGGGTGTTGCGCCCCCGCCGTACGCACCGCTTCCCAGATCTTCAGCCCTTTCTGCCACTAATGATCCTCAGCAAAGGCGCACCAGCCCCACAGGGCCAGCAGCGCCGGATAGGAACAACCTGAGGAGCGGACCATGGTCTTTGACCTGCTGCGGCGCAAAACGCCGGACCCCCGGAAACCGGACCCCAAAAACCCGGGCCTGGAACAGAAGGCCAGCCAGACCGCCCGCGTGGTCTCCTGGCACGGCGCCGGCCGCATCGCCTGGAGCCCGCGCGACACCGTCTCTCTGACCCGCAGCGGCTTTGCCGGCAATCCGGTCACCCACCGGGTGATCCGCCTGATCGCAGAGGCCGCCGCCGCCGTGCCGCTGGTGCTGCAAGACAGCCGCCAGCGCTTTGACACCCACCCCTGGCTGGCGCTGCTGGCCCGTCCCAACCCGGCCCAGACCCAGGCTGAGATGCTGGAGGCGCTCTACGGCCACCTTCTGCTCTCTGGCAACGCCTATATCGAAATGGTCGCGACAGAGGACGCCAGCCCCGCAGAACTGCATGTGCTGCGCTCCGACCGGATGAACGTGGTGCCCGGCCCGGACGGCTGGCCCGCAGGCTTTGATTACGTGGTGGGCGGGCGCAAACACCGCTTCGCACACGAGCCGGGCAAATCCCCGGTCTGCCATATCAAGAGCTTCCACCCGCAGGATGACCACTATGGCCTCTCAGCCCTGCAATCGGCGGCGATGGCGATTGACGTCCACAACGCCGCCTCCCGCTGGTCCAAGGCGCTCTTGGATAATGCGGCCCGACCCTCTGGCGCGCTGGTCTGGACCGGCTCCGACGGTCAGGGCCAAATGTCCGACGATCAATTCCGCCATCTAAGCGAAGAAATTCAAACAAATTTCCAGGGTGCCCAGAATGCCGGCCGCCCGATGGTGCTGGAGGGCGGACTGGACTGGAAGCCGATGGGCTTCTCGCCTTCTGACATGGAATTCCAAAAGACCAAGGACACCGCCGCCCGCGAAATCGCGCTGGCCTTCGGGGTGCCGCCGATGCTCCTTGGCATCCCCGGCGATGCTACCTACGCCAACTATCAGGAGGCTCACCGCGCCTTCTACCGGCTGACCGTGCTGCCCCTGGTGTCCAAGGTCACCGCCGCGCTGTCCGGCTGGCTGGCCGCCTGGACCGGCGAAGAGCTGTGCCTGAAGCCCGACCTCGACCAACTGCCCGCCTTGGCGGCCGAGCGCGAGGCGCAGTGGCGGCGCATCATTTCCGCAGATTTCCTCACACCCGCGGAAAAGCGGCAGCTGCTGGGGCTGCCCGCAGAAACCCCGCCCCCATGCCGCACTGAGGGCGGGCAGATGGAGGGCGGACAGGATGACTGAGCACCCGATGCACGCATTTGATTGTTCCCCGGGATTGCGCCTGTCCGCCCATGAGCGGGTGGCCCAGATCCAGCACGACGCCGTGAACCGCCGCCTTGACCGGATCGAACAGATGATGGAGCGGCTGGAAAAACGCCTCTGGCTCACCGTCTACGGCGTCGCGGCGGTGATCCTGGCGCAGGCCTTCCAATCCTTCCTGACGGTGCAATTTCCGTAACTCCAACGACTTGCGAGGCAAAGACGATGCAGGGAACACCCCAGCTGGAACATAAATTCGCACGCTTCGGCGAGGATCTCTCGCTGAAGGACGCTACCGAAATCGAGGGCTACGCCAGCCTGTTCGGCCAGACCGACCAGGGCGGCGATGTGGTGCAGCGCGGCGCCTATGCGGCCTCGCTCAAGGCGCTCCGCGATCAGGGCCGAACGGTCAAGATGCTGTGGCAGCACGACCCCGCCCAGCCCATCGGCGTCTGGGACGAAGTGCGCGAGGATGCCCGCGGCCTGTACGTCAAGGGCCGCATTGTCACTGCCACCCCCAAGGGCGCCGAGGCCGCCGCGCTGATCGAAGCAGGCGCGATTGACGGCCTCTCCATCGGCTACCGCACCCAGAAAGCCACCCGCGCCCAGGACGGCACCCGCCGCCTGACCCAGGTGGAGCTGTGGGAGGTGTCTCTGGTCACCTTCCCGATGCTGCCCGCCGCGCGGGTGGCAGCAAAATCCTCCGCCGATGCGGAAGCACAAGCGCTGCGCGCACTGGCCGACGGCCTGCGCCAGATAACCCGTGACCTCAGAACAGGACAACCAACATGAGCAACCAAGACCTCCCGGCCCAAACCGGGGATGCAGCGCCCCTGGCGCATGAAGTGAAACAGGCCATCTCCGGCTTTCTTCATGAATTCAAGGGGTTTCAGGATGACGTGCAATCAAGGCTGAAACAGGCAGAAGAGCGAGTGACCATGCTGGACCGTAAGACAATCTCTCAGAACCGCCCCCATCTGGCAGCCAGCCAGGACGCGGGCGCGCCGCACCAGAAGGCGTTCAACGCCTACCTGCGCAGCGGCGACGACGACGGCCTGCGCGGCCTGGAACTGGACGGCAAATCCATGTCCACCGCCGTGGGCAGCGACGGCGGCTACCTGGTCGACCCGCAGACCTCCGATACCGTCAAGGCGGTGCTGAACGCCTCCGCCTCGATCCGCGCCGTGGCCTCCGTGGTGCATGTGGAGGCCTCAAGCTATGACGTGCTGATCGACCACAGCGAAATGGGCGCCGGCTGGGCCAATGAAACCGGCCCGGCAGCGGAGACCTCCACCGGCAACATCGACCGCATCTCTATCCCGCTGCATGAACTGAGCGCGCTGCCCAAGGCTTCGCAGCGGCTGCTGGACGACAGCGCCTTTGATATCGAGGGCTGGCTGGCAGGCCGCATCGCCGACAAATTCGCGCGCTCCGAGGCTGACGCCTTCATCAACGGCGACGGCATCGACAAGCCCACCGGCTTCCTCAACTACAACGTCGAGGAAAACGACAGCTGGACCTGGGGCAACATCGGCTACAAGGCCACCGGCGTCGATGGCGAGGTCGGCAACGGCGACGCGATCATCGACCTGGTCTATGCGCTGGGGGCGGAATACCGCGCCAACGCGACTTTCATAATGAACTCCAAGACCGCGGGAATGCTGCGGAAATTGAAGGACGCTGATGGCCGCTTCCTGTGGTCCGACGGCCTGGCCGCGGGTGAGCCTGCGCGCCTGATGGGCTACCCGGTGCTGATCGCTGAGGACATGCCGGACCCGGCTGCCAACAGCTTCCCCATCGCCTTCGGCGACTTCCGCGCCGGCTATACCATTGCCGAACGCCCGGACCTGCGCGTGCTGCGCGACCCCTTCAGCGCCAAACCGCATGTGCTGTTTTACGCGACCAAGCGCGTCGGCGGCGACGTCAGCGACTTTGCCGCAATCAAGCTGATGAAATTCGGCCTGAGCTGACCGCTCAGCGCTGATGGCGGACCGGCAGCCCGGTCCGCCGGCTGGCACGCACCCCGTATTTCCTTGCCGTCTAGCTGCTCCCCCTCCGTCCGAGCGGCAGGGAACGGTGCGTGCCGGCCGAACCTTCAACGGACAGCAGATCAGGGCCGCCAAGGGGGAGGCCCGCAGGAGTGAGATGATGATGCTGAGCGAAGTGACCCCCGTGCCCGAGGCCGCCCTGCCGCTGGCCCCCTTCAAGGCGCACCTGCGTCTGGGCACCGGCTTTGGCGAGGACAGCCTGCAGGACGAGGTGCTGTTTGGCTTCCTGCGCGCCGCCCTGGCCGCGATCGAAGGAAGGACCGGCAAGGCACTGATTACCCGCGGTTTTGAGCTGGAGATCCGCCACTGGCGCGACCGCACCCGGATGGTGCTGCCGATCGCTCCGGTGCAAGCTGTGACAGAGGTGATGATCCGCGACGCCGCAGGGGCTGAAACGGTTCTGAACGCAGCCCTCTACAGCCTCGAACGGGACAGCCAGCGGCCCAGCCTGCGCCCTGCCGGCAGCCTGCTGCCCGCCATCCCCGTCGGCGGCCTGGCACGGATCACCCTGCAGGCTGGCATGGCCGCGGACTGGGGCGGTTTGCCTGCCGATCTGGGCCAGGCGGTGATGCTGCTGGCGGCGCATTACTACGAATACCGGGCCGACACCGGCCTGCACGGCGGCTGCATGCCCTTTGGCGTCACCAGCCTGATCGAACGCTACCGCAGCCTGCGGCTGACCTTGGGAGGCCTGGCATGAAACGCCCCCCGAACCTGACCCGAAAACTGGTGCTGGAAGACCCCCAGCGCATCCCCGACGGCGCCGGCGGTTACACGGAAACCTGGGTGGCGCTTGGCACCCTGTGGGCCGAAGTGAAATCCCTGAGCGGCCGCATGGCAGGCGATAGTGTGTCTTTGCAGAAATACCGCATCACCCTGCGCGCCAGCCCCGATGGTTTTGCATCCCGCCCGCGCCCGGATCAGCGGTTCCGCGCCAGAAACCGTCTCTATCGCATTGATGCGGTTGCGGAAAACGACCCCGACGCCCGCTACCTGACATGCTTCGCGGTTGAGGAGGTGAGCGGATGACCTATGCCATCGCAGGCGGTCTGCAATCCGCCGTCTACACCCATCTCACGGGCGATGCGGGCCTCACCGCGCTGGTCGGCAATGCGATCTACGACGCCATCCCCGCAGGCCCCTTGCCGCAGACCTATGTGGCCTTGGGATCAGAGGAAGTGCTGGACCGATCCGACAAGACCGCAGGCGGGGCGGAGCACCGGTTCTTTGTCACCGTTACCACGGACACCGCCGGTTTCGCCGGCGCCAAGGCCGCTGCCGCGGCGGTCTGCGATGCGCTGGTGGGCGCCCAGGTGCCGCTGCCGCGCGGGCGGCTGACGGGCCTGTGGTTCGACCGCGCCAAGGCGGAGCGGCTGACCACTGGCGGCAGGCAGATCACCCTGCGCTTTCGCGCCCGGGTGGATGACGTTTGAGTTGGCCCGCTAAGGGCAGAGCCCGTCCGCGGGCGGAAACGAAGTGCCCGCCCAGGGGGGCGGACGGGCACTGCCCGGCGTGCCGCCGGGCGGACCCTTGGATCTCAGTTGGAGAAACCCCATGACAGTTCAAAACGGCAAGGACCTTTTGGTCAAAGTGGACATGAACGGCGCAGGCCAGTTCGAAACCATCGCGGGCCTGCGCGCCACCCGCATCAGCTTCAACGCCGAAAGCGTCGATGTGACGAGCCTTGAAAGCCAGGGCGGCTGGCGCGAACTGCTGGCAGGCGCCGGCGTCCGCTCCGCCAGCATCTCCGGCTCCGGAATCTTCCGGGACGAGGCAACCGACGAACGCGCCCGTCAGCTGTTCTTTGACGGGCTGACGCCGGAGTTCCAGGTGATCATCCCCGACTTCGGCATCGTGCAGGGGCCGTTTCAGGTGACCGCACTGGAATATGCCGGCAGCCACAATGGCGAGGCGACCTATGAACTCTCGCTCGCCAGCGCCGGACAGCTCAGCTTTGCGGCGGTGTGACCGATGGTGAACCCGAACGCAGGCGAGGCGGAATTGCTCGTGAATGGAACGCCTTATGCGCTGAAGCTGACACTGGGCGCACTGGCGGGGCTGGAGGCCGCGCTGGAGGAAGGCACGCTGGTCGATCTGGTGCAGCGGTTTGAACAGGGCCGGTTTTCCGCCCGCGACGTGCTGGCGCTGCTGGCGGCCGGCCTGCAGGGCGGCGGATATGATCTCAGCCGCGAAGACCTGGCATCTGCCGCCATCACCGGCGGGCCGATGCAGGCGGCGCGGGTGGCGGCGGAACTGCTGGTGCGCAGCTTTGCCGTGCCGGAGAGCAAATGACTGCGCTCGACTGGCCCGCCCTGATGCGCGCCGGGATGGCGGGGCTGAGGCTGCTGCCGCGTGACTTCTGGCAGCTGACCCCGGCGGAGCTGCGGCTGATGCTGGGCGATGCTGCCACGCCGCAGCCCTTGGGCCGCGACCGGCTGGCGGCCTTGATGCAGGCCTTCCCGGACCGGCCTGCGCCGCAGAACAAGGAGACAACAGATGACTGATTCATCCTCAATGGCGGAACTGGAATTGCAGGGCGAGGCTTTGGGCGAAGCACTGGACGGTGCCTCTGGAATGGCCGCAGCCTTTGCAGAAGTGCTGGGGCGGGTCAAGGAGGGGTTCTCTGAAACCGGCCGCGATGCGCAGATCCTGGACCGCAGTCTTTCCAAGGGCTTACGGCGCGCTTTTGAGGGGCTGGCCTTTGACGGCGACAGCCTGTCGGAGGCGATGGACACGCTGGCCCGCAGCATGATCCGCACCACCTACAACGCGGCGATGAAGCCGGTGACCAATCATATCAGCGGGATGATGACCGACGGGCTCACCTCGCTGATCGGCGGCATGCTGCCCTTTGCCGATGGCGCGGCTTTCAGCCAGGGCAAGGTGATGCCGTTTGCCAAGGGCGGGATCGTGACCAGCCCGACAACCTTCCCGATGCGCGGCGCCACCGGGCTGATGGGCGAGGCCGGGCCGGAGGCCGTTCTGCCGCTGACCCGCGGCGCGGACGGCTCGCTGGGCGTGCGCAGCCAAGGCGGCGGCGGGGTGAGCGTGGTGATGAATGTCTCCACCCCGGACGTCAAAGGCTTTGAACGCAGCCGCAGCCAGATCGCCGCGCAGCTGTCGCGCGCGCTGTCCCGCGGCGGGCGCAACCGTTAAGGATGGAAGGTAACCACATGAATTTTCACGAAGTCCGCTTTCCCGCCTCGCTCAGCTTCGGCTCTGTCGGCGGCCCGGAACGGCGCACCGATGTGGTGACGCTGGCCAACGGGTTCGAGGAGAGGAACACCCCCTGGGCGCACTCCCGCCGCCGTTATGACGCCGGGCTGGGCCTGCGCGCGCTGGAGGACATCGAGACGCTCATCGCCTTTTTCGAGGCCCGCCAGGGGCAGCTGTATGGCTTCCGCTGGAAGGACTGGAGCGATTACAAATCCGCCCGGCCCAGCGCCGAACCCGATTTCCGCGACCAGGTGATCGCCACCGGCGATGGCAGCACCGTGACGTTCCAGCTGGCCAAGACCTACCGCTCCGGCGCATTCACGTATCATCGCCCGATTGCCAAACCGGTGGCGGGCACGGTGCGGGTCGGCATCGAACAGGATGAGCTGCGCGAGAGCGTCGATTATGAACTGGACACCGCCACCGGTCTGATCACCCTGGCGCACCCGCCCGAAGCGGGCCTCAGCATCAATGCCGGGTTTGAATTCGACGTGCCGGTGCGGTTCGACACCGCCAGCATCCAGACCAGCGTCGCCTCGTTCCAGGCCGGTGAGGCGCCCGCGGTGCCGGTGGTGGAGGTGCGGGTATGAGCAGTCTTTCCAAGGCGTTGCAGGCGCATCTTCAGTCCGGCATCACCACCGTCTGCCGCGCCTGGGCGCTGGAGCGGAGGGACGGAACGGTGCTGGGCTTCACCGATCACGATTGTGTGCTGCGCTTTGATGGCGTGGATTTTCAGCCCGGCAGTGGCCTCACCGCGCGCGCGGTGCAACAGGCCACCGGCCTGTCTGTCGACAACACAGAGGCGCTGGGGGTGCTGAGCGACGCCGCCGTGCGGGAGGATGACATCGAGGCCGGCCGGTTCGACGGCGCCGGGGTGCGCTGCTGGCTGGTCAACTGGCAGGATGTTTCGATGCGCTGGCTGCAGTTCCGCGGCTCCATCGGTGAGATCCGCCGGGCCGGCGGCGCCTTTGAGGCGGAGCTGCGCGGGCTGAGCGAAGCGCTGAACAGGCCGCAGGGGCGGATTTATCAGAAGCCCTGCACCGCGGTGCTGGGCGATGCCGCTTGCAGATTTGATCTGGACACGCCCGGCTATGCGGCGGAACTGGCCGCCGCGGAGGTGGAGCGCAATGAGGTGTTCCGCTGGGACGCCCTGCAGGGGTTTGAGCCGGACTGGTTCACCGGCGGGCGGCTGACGGTCCTCAGCGGCGCGGCCGAGGGGCTTTGGGCGGCGGTGAAAGCCGACCAGACCTCGGCGGATGGCCGCAGGATCACGCTGTGGGAGCCGGTCCGGGCCGCGGTTCAGCCGGGTGACATGCTGCGGCTGGAGGCGGGCTGCGACAAGCGGATGGAAACCTGCCGGCTGAAATTCAACAACCTGCTGAACTTCCAGGGGTTCCCGGACATTCCGGGCGAGGACTGGGTGATGGCGGTGCCGCGCCAGTCGGGCATGAACACCGGGGGCAGCAGGCGATGAGCCGGGTGGTGCAGGCCGCCCGCGGCTGGATCGGCACGCCTTATGTGCATCAGGCCTCCTGCAAGGGGGCGGGCTGCGATTGCCTGGGCCTGATCCGGGGGCTGTGGCGGGAGCTGTGCGGGGCCGAGCCGGAACTGCCGCCCGCCTATACGATGGACTGGTCAGAGCCGCAGGGGGCTGAGGTGCTTTGGCAGGCGGCGGCGCGGCATCTGGCGGCGAAGACTCTGCGCGATGCCGCTCCGGGTGATGTGATCCTGTTCCGGATGCGGGAGGGATCGGTGGCCAAGCATCTGGGGGTGCAGTCCGCGGTTGGTGAAGATGAGCTGAGGGCTGCGCCTGCCGGGGGGCATGCAGGCGCAACCCGGCGTGCCGCCGGGCGGTACGTTCGTGTTTCAGCCCCCGCCTTCATCCACGCATACGCCGGCCACGGGGTTGTCGAAAGCCCGCTGAGCCCGCCCTGGCAGCGCCGCATCGTGGCGCGGTTTCACTTCCCGAAGGAGCTGATCTGATGGCAACCATTCTTCTCTCGGCCGCAGGCGCGGCGGTTGGCGGCGCAATCGGCGGCACTGTGGCGGGCCTCTCATCCGCGGTGATCGGCCGGGCGGTGGGCGCCACGCTGGGCCGCATGATCGACGACCGCCTGCTGGGCTCAGGCTCCGCCCCGGTGGAAACCGGCAAGGTCGACCGCTTCCGCCTGACCCAGTCCAGCGAGGGCAGCCCCGCCGCGCAGGTCTATGGCCGGATGCGGCTGGGCGGGCAGGTGATCTGGTCCTCGCGGTTTCTGGAAACCTCCACCACCAGCGGCGGCGGCGGCAAGGGCCGTCCCAGCCAGCCGCAGGTCACCAGCTACAGCTATTCCGTGTCGCTGGCGATTGCGCTGTGCGAGGGGGAAATCGCCCATGTCGCCCGCATCTGGGCCGACGGCGAGGAAGTGGCGCCCAAGGATCTGAACATGACCGTTTACCGCGGCACACAGGACCAGCTGCCCGACCCGGTGATGGAGGCGATCGAGGGCGCAGGCGAGGTGCCTGCCTACCGCGGCACAGCCTATGTGGTGTTTGAGAACCTGGAGCTGTCGCGCTTTGGCAACCGGGTGCCGCAGTTTTCCTTTGATGTGCTGCGGCCGGAGCAGCCGGACAGCCGGACATTTGCGCAGGATCTGGGCCAGCTGGTGCAGGGGGTGGCGCTGATGCCCGGCACCGGCGAATACGCGCTGGCCGCCGGGACGGTGCTGTACTCCGGCGGGCCGGGCGATGCTAAGGCCGCCAATGAGCATACGCCCTCGGGGCTGAGCGATCTCAAGACCTCGCTCAACGCGCTGGAGGCGGAGCTGCCGTCCTGCGGCGCGGCCTCGCTGATCGTGTCCTGGTTCGGCGATGACTTGCGCTGCGGCACCTGCACGCTGACACCGAAGGTGGAGCATAAGGAGGCTGAGGGCAGTATGCCCTGGAGCGTCAGCGGGCTGACCCGCGAGAGCGCGGCGCAGGTGCTGACGCAGGAGGGCACGCCGCTTTATGGCGGCACGCCCGCCGATGCCTCGGTGATCCAGGCGATCCGGGAGATGCGAGGCAGGGGCCTGAGGGTGATGTTCTATCCCTTCATTCTGATGGATCAGGCCGAGGGCAACGCATTGCCCGATCCCTGGACCGGTGGCGCCAGCCAGCCGCATCTGCCCTGGCGTGGCAGGATCACACTGTCCGCCGCGCCGGGGCAGCCTGGCTCGCCCGATGGCACCGCGGCGGCGGATGCGGAGGTGGTGGCGTTTTTCGGCACCGTCACCGCGGCGGATTTCACTGTGGGCGACGGCACCGTCGCCTACAGCGGGCCGCAGGAATGGAGCCTCAGCCGGTTTATCCTGCACAACGCTGCGCTCTGTGCGGCGGCGGGCGGGGTGGAGGCGTTCTGCATCAGCTCCGAGATGCGGGCGCTGACGCAGATCCGCGGCGCCAGCGGCTTTCCTGCGGTGGAAGCCCTGCGGGCCTTGGCGGCGGAGGTGCGCCTGCTGCTGGGGGCAGAGACCAAGATCGGCTATGCCGCCGACTGGTCCGAATACTGGGGCTATCAATCGCCGGAGGGCGACCGGTATTTCCACCTTGACCCGCTGTGGGCGGACCCTGAGATCGACTTTATCGGTATCGACAATTACATGCCGCTGAGCGACTGGCGAGAGGGGGAGGATCACCTGGACGCGCGCTCCGGCGTGCCGGCGATCTATGACCTGGATTACCTGCGCAGCAACGTGGAGGGCGGTGAGGGGTTTGACTGGTATTACCACTCGCCCGAGGCCGAAGCGGCGCAGATCCGCACTCCGATCACTGACGGCGCCCATGATGAGCCCTGGATCTGGCGCTACAAGGATATCCGCAGCTGGTGGATGCACGAGCATCACGAGCGGATCGGCGGGGTGCGCCAGGCCGCACCGACCGCCTGGGTGCCGCAGAGCAAACCGGTTTGGTTCACCGAACTGGGCTGCGCTGCCATAGACAAGGGCACCAACCAGCCGAACAAGTTCCTGGACCCGAAAAGCTCAGAATCGAAACTGCCGAAATATTCCAATGGGTTGCGTGACGATCTGATTCAGATCCATTACCTGCGCGCGATCCTTGGCTATTGGGGCGAGGAAGCCAACAACCCGGTCTCGGACGAATACGGCGGGCCGATGCTGGACATGGCAAACGCCTATGTCTGGGCCTGGGACGCGCGGCCGTTCCCGGCTTTCCCCAGCCGTCTGGAGATCTGGAACGACGGCGAGAACTATCTGCGCGGCCATTGGCTGAACGGGCGGGCCGGGCAGCGCACGCTGGCCTCGGTGGTGGCGGAGGTGTGCCGCCGGGCGGGGCTGGAGGCGTTCGATGTCTCGCAGCTTTACGGCGTGGTGCATGGCTATGTGAACCCGGATGTGAGCGATGCGCGCGCGGTGCTGCAGCCCCTGATGCTGCGGCATGGGTTCGATGCGGTGGAGCGCGACGGGCTGCTGCAGTTCCGGATGCGCAGCGGCACCGGGGCTGAGGCGCTGGCGCTGGAGCATCTGGCCGAAAGCGAGGAGCTGGAGGGCACGCTGGAGCTGGCCCGCGCCAGCGAGGCGGAGCTGGCGGGGCGGGTCCGGCTGCGGTTCACCGAATGGGGCGGCGACCATGCCGCCGGATCGGTGGAGGCGGTCTTGCCAGATGAGGCCACCCATGCCGTCAGCCAGAGTGAGCTGCCGATGGCGCTGACCGGTGCCGAGGCGCGCCAGGTGGCCGGACGCTGGCTGGCGGAGGCGCGGATCTCGCGCGATACGCTGCGGTTCCAGCTGCCGCCCTCGATGCTGCATCTGGGGGCGGGGGACGTGGTCTCGCTGCCGCTGGAGGGGGGCGATCAGCTCTACCGTATCGACCGGCTGGAACAGGGCGAGGCGCAGCTGGCGGAAGCGGTGCGGATCGAGCCCGGCACCTATGACCTGGCCGCGGTGGCGGAGGAGCTGCCGGGCGTCAATGCCTTTGCAGCACCTGGGCCGGTGCTGCCTCTGTTCCTTGACTTGCCACTGATGCGCGGCGACGAGGTGCCCCATGCGCCGCATCTGGCGCTGACGGCGCAGGCCTGGCCGGGCAGCGTGGCGGTCTACGGCTCCGGGGCGGATGAGAATTACGCGCTGGAGCAGGTGATCGCCGCGCGGCAGGTGGTCGGGGTCACCGAAACGCCGCTGTATGCCGCCGGAGCAGGGCGCTGGGATCTGGGCGCGGATCTGCAGGTGAAGCTGATCTCCGGGTCCCTGGAAAGCCGCACCCTTGAGGCGGTGCTGAACGGCGCAAATGCGGCCGTCATCGGCGATGGCACTTCGGGCAACTGGGAGCTGTTCCAGTTCCGCGAGGCGGAGCTGATCGCGCCGCAGACCTATCTGCTGCGCGGGCGGTTGCGCGGCCAGCAGGGCACTGACGGGGTGATGCCGCAGGTCTGGTCTGCGGGGTCTTTTGTCGTGCTGCTGGACGGCACGCCGGTGCAGATGGAGCTGGCGCCGGAACAGCGCCGCCGGGTGCGCCATTACCGGATCGGGCCTGCGCGGCGGGCGCTGGAGGATCCGTCTTATGTGCATCTGCAGGAGAGTTTCGAGGGCATCGGGCTGCGCCCCTATGCGCCGGTGCATCTGCGGCTGAGCGGTGCGCTGGGTGAGGACATTGCGGCCAGCTGGATACGCCGCACCCGGATCGAGGGCGACAGCTGGGAGCTGGAGGAGGTGCCGCTGGGCGAGGAGTTGGAATCCTACCGCATCCGGGTGATGCGCGGGGCCACGGTGCTGCGGGAGGAAACCGCGGCAGCGCCGGACTGGACATACCCGGCGGCGGCGCAGGCGGCGGACGGGGTGCAGGCCGGAGATATTCTGGAGGTGGCCCAGCGGTCGGCGCGGTTTGGTGCCGGGCCTGCGGCGAAGGTTGAGCTGGGATGATCCGTCCGGTGCTGCCGGGGGATGTGACCGCGGTGGCGCGGGCCTTGCTGGCGGCGCCGGGGAGCGAACGGTTGCCCCTGTGCCGCCGCATTTTCGGCGGCGCAGCGGAGGCAGCGGCGCATTGCCGGCTGTTCGGCCGCCTGCATCCGCGCTGGGGCGATGGATCTTTGAACACCGCGGCCCGGCGGTTTGGGCTGGCGGATGAACCGTTTCTGGATGATCCGGAGTACCTCAGCTGCACCCGGCTGGTGCTGCGGGAACTGGCGGAAGCGGTTGTGGCGGACGGGGAAGCTCCCGCCCGCTGATCCGTGCAGGGAACCTGCCCGGTCGGCAGTTGGGCGCAGCGCCGCCTTGCGGCGGCGCGGGTGCGCAGCCCGGCAGGCTGGCGGGGTCAAGGAGGGCCGCAGGCCCCCGCGCCCTGGCGCAGCGTGTCCTTGAGGCTGCCAGGCTGGCCTGACACTTGGGCAGGCGTCTTGAGGACGCAGACAGCGCCCTCAAGCGCTTCTCAGCAAAGTCTTTCCGAAACAGAGGCGGCACGTTCCGCGGCTTGCCGGTGGAACAATGCACGCAGGAATTGGGCCTCCACGCCGCGCGCCGCAGGCGCGCGGCGCCGGTCGGTTCGGGCCCAGCCCGAAGCGAAAAACCTCAATTCCAGCCTAACCCGAAGCGCAGCTGATGCATTTGAGCGCTGCCGGGTCCAGTTGCAGCCGCTTCGGGGCAATCTCCTCGCCGCAGTCCTCGCAATAGCCGTATTCATCCGCGTCCATGCGGGTCAGCGCAGCCGTCAGGCGCCGGGTTTCCAGCTGGCGGCGGGCGGCTTGGGCCTTGGCCATGGCCTGCATCTGCAGGGCGTCCATGCGCGACAGGCGGCCGACCATCTGCTGGTCCAGTTCCACCACCCCTTGGGCGTCCTCACCGCGGGCATCCTCTGCCGCCAGCTCTGCCAGCCGGGCGGTGATCTGCTGTTTCAACGCGGCCTGACCGGACTCATTCATTTTGAAAATATGCCTCATCACGGGTTTGCGTTTGCTGCAAACCACCTTAGATGGGTAGTCTGAGCGGAGAAAGGACGTTGACCCATGGCAAAAACACAGCAAGCCGTAACTCCGGTGGATCCCGTATGGGACCGCATCACCCGCGAAGCTGAGGAGGCCGTTGCCACCCAGCCGCTGATGGGCGGCCTGATTCACGCCTGCATCCTGCACCACAAGACGCTGGAAAAGGCGCTGTCCTACCGGATTGCCGCCAAGCTCTGCTCGAATGAGATGTCGATGATGGTGCTGCGCGAGATCGTCGACGAGGCCTATGAGAACTGCCCCGAAATTCTGGAAGCGGCGCGCGCCGACCTGATGGCGATCAACGAGCGCGATCCGGCCAGCCACCGGCTGCTGCAGCCGATCCTGTACTTCAAGGGATTCCAGGCGGTGCAGGCCTACCGGGTCAGCCATTACCTGTGGGATCAGGGGCAGAAGGATCTGGCCTATTTCTTCCAGATGCGCACGTCCGAGATTTTCGGCATCGACATCCACCCCGGCGCCCGCATCGGCAAGGGGATCATGATCGACCACGCGCATTCCATCGTGATCGGTGAGACCGCGGTGGTGGGCGACAATGTGTCGATGCTGCATTCGGTGACCCTGGGCGGCACCGGCAAGGAAGAGCAGGACCGCCATCCCAAGATCGGCGACGGGGTGCTGATCGGGGCCGGCGCCAAGGTTCTGGGCAACATCAAGGTGGGCCATTGCAGCCGCATTGCCGCCGGGTCGGTGGTGCTGTCGGAGGTTCCGCCCTGCATGACTGTTGCCGGTGTGCCTGCAAAGATCGTCGGCGAGGCGGGCTGCGACCAGCCCTCGGTCAGCATGGACCAGAGGTTCCCGAACGGCTCCGGCACGGAGTGAGCCGCCCGGCTGCGGGCCTGAGAATTTGAGTATTTCAGGAAAGATGAAAGGGGCGGGTTCCGCCCCTTTTTGATGTGCGTATCAGCGGTGAATATTGTTTTCAAATAATGAGTTGCAGGCGGCATTTGATCTAGCAACGCCGGATGAGGAGGCCGCAGGTCCCGCTTTTGCGGCGGCAGGGCGGAGAGTGGTCTTAAAGCTTGGCGGCTGGCTTGATCCTGTTCCGTCCGGGGCGCATATTCCTGAGGAACACGATAGTTTTCTGCAGTTTCGATTTGGGGGACAGATCATGATTTACACAACCGAAGGCCGCGGGCGGCTGTATGGCTCGATCCTGGAAACCGTGGGCGACACGCCCGCCATCCGGCTGAACCGCATCGCGCCGGACCATGTCACCATGTATGTGAAGTTCGAGGCGTTCAATCCGGCGGGGTCGGTCAAAGACCGGTTGGCGCTGAACATTATCGAGGCGGCGGAGCGTGAAGGCCGGCTGGAGCCGGGCCAGACCGTGGTGGAGGCGACCAGCGGCAACACCGGCATCGGGCTGGCGATGGTGTGCGCCGCCAAGGGCTATCCGCTGGTGATCACAATGCACGACGGGTTTTCGGTCGAGCGGCGGCGGCTGATGCGGATGCTGGGCGCCAAGGTGGTGCTGACCCGCAAAGAGGACAAGGCGGTGGGCATGGTCGCCAAGGCCAAGGAACTGGCGGAGGCGAACGGCTGGTTCCTGGCGCATCAGTTCGAGACCAAGGACAACGCCGACATTCACGAGGCCACCACCGCGCGGGAGATCCTGGGCGATTTCGAGGGCGAAAGGCTGGATCACGTGGTGCTGGGCTATGGCACCGGCGGCACGGTTGCGGGGCTTGGGCGCGTCTTGAAAGCGGCGCGGCCGGATCTGAAGATCACCCTCAGCGAGCCCGCCAACGCGGCGCTGGTGCAGTCTGGTGAGGCGCAGGAGCGCAATGATGAGGGCGAGCCCGCGGCGACGCATCCGGCGTTCAACCCGCACCCCATTCAGGGCTGGACCCCGGATTTCATCCCGCTGGTGCTGCAGGAGGCGCTGGATAACGGCTATTTCGATGCGCTGGAGCCGGTGAGCGGCGACGAGAGCATCGCCTGGTCCAAGCGGCTGGCGGCGGAGGAAGGCATTCTGACCGGCATTTCCGGCGGCGCCAGCCTGGCGGCGGCCATCAAGGTGGCGGAAACCGCGCCGGAGGGCTCAGTGCTGCTGGCGATGCTGCCGGATACCGGCGAGCGCTATCTGTCGACGCCGTTGTTTGAGGATATTGCGGCGGAGATGGATGAGTCAGAACAGGCGCTGTCGGCCTCGACCCCCGGGTATCAGTACTGAGCGGCGCGCCGCCGCTGGCCGGGGGCTGGCGGCGGGTGTTGCGCAGCTGTGTATTTAAGGGAAGATGAAAAGCGGGCGGCGGGCGTTGCCTTCTGACGGTCTGGAATTCCCGGGGCTCCGGGCGAGCGTTGGCTGTGCCATTCGCTCGGACCGCTATGCCGGACAAAACCGACATTGGATTTACTGCCTTCGCTGGCGCAGAGATCCCTCGCAGGCGCGGCATGAGACTTGCGCCACCGCATAAGATTTCCCGATTGCGGTCATACACAGGTGCAAAATTCGCCGAACCCGAACCGCTGTTTCGCCGCGACCAGAACCGAGAACCGAGAAGCAGGGAGCGGGGCTAGGCTTTCTTCACGCGGATAGGACGTTTGGCTCCGCTAGGTTTCTGATGCTCAAACGTTTTATGAGCTGTCCTACTGATGGTGAAGGAACCCGGTTTGGACTTGGCCGCGTCAGCTTCCATCAAGGTTTCCGGACAGGGTTACCGTTGGCAATAATCTGATGGATCAGAGAAGCAGCAGCGTGGTGCCCTTCGGCATCAGTTCCCGTACCATCCGCGTTCTCATGAAAGGCCGCGGCATCACGAAGAACACCAATGACTTCATGCTCAGGCAGCACCTGGAGATCTTTCATAGCCAGCAGCAATGCCTCGCAGATTGATAGCGCGGCCATTCCTGCACAGTCGGTCCGCTCGGACATTTTGGGCCTTCCTTTCTTGCATTGCGTGGCATGATAAGCTGACAGAGAGGTTATCTTCAGCACCTTCGCAGGAAACGAAGCAGGCCGAACTGATCCAAAGCAGTTCCGGGGACCGGCGGTGTTCAATACCACCGCGCCAGCTCAGGAGGGGTTATGAACTCCATCGAACACAGCCCGCTCGCAAGGAAGCTGTCGGCATTTGCCACTCTTTCAAAAGATGAGCTGGCCGTACTCACTCAGCTGCATCAGCGGCGGAAAACCTTTGCGGCAGGTTGTGACCTTGTGCATCAGGGACAGCCTGGACAGGCCGCGTACATTCTGGCTTCGGGCTGGGCCTGCTCGTACAAGATCCAGCCGGAGGGATCGCGCCAAATCGTCGACTTTCAGATACCGGGTGATTTTCTGGGATTGCGCAGCGTTTTGCTGCGCACTTCGGACCATAGCATCGAGCCTGTTGTGGAGATCGAAGCAGCCGAGGTTATGGCAGGTGACCTGCTGGGAGCATTTGCCGACACCCCAAGGCTGGCGGCCGCCATACTCTGGGCGGCGTCACGCGATGAAGCGATGGTTGTTGAGCATCTTGTCGGGCTGGGACGCCGCGATGCAGATGCGCGAATGGCACATTTTCTGCTGGAACTTGGTGCCAGGCTGGCGTTCGTCGGACTGGGAAGCAAGGAGGGCTATGCCTGCCCTTTGACCCAGTACCATCTTGCTGATGCTCTGGGATTGACCGCTGTCCATGTGAATCGTGTTCTGCGTCAACTTCGGGAACGAAAACTGGTCACCTTCCGGGAGGGCCACGTGAAGTTCGGAGATATTGACCGGCTCATGGAAATGGCGGATTTCGATCCGGCATATCTGGACCAAACCGGACCGCTTTTGAAATGAAACGGTCACCCTTCGGTAAAGCCCAGGCTGCCGGCTGGCGGGTTCAGAACGGTCAGGCTAGGCGAGAACTTGTTTTGCCGCGTCAAGCTCCCTGTACATTTCGGTGTGATTTTCATCGCTGTGCGCCTTCTCCGCAAGCCTGTAATGCTTCCAAGCCGCTTCTTTCTTCGGCCCGGCCGGGGCTCTTTCGCAGGCAGCTCTTATGGAATCCAATTTCACAGAAAGTCTTCTTGTTTCGGGGGTCATTTCGGTGTCCTTTCAAATGTCTCCGAGAATAAAAAGCGCGAACTATGTGCAAGACCGGATTGGACCAGCACATACCCCGCGCTTCTTTGGCACTCGGAAACAATCACACACCGGCAAAATACGGCGCCGGTTCAGTCCTTGTATCCGGGATTGGGTCTGCACGTACTGACACAGGTTAGCTAGCGGTTTCCCGGTTCGGGCGCTCTGCAAAGACTGGTTGCACTCGCCTGAGCAAAAGTTGTCGACGAAGGCTATTCCTGCCCACGTGCGCGTCGGAGACTGCATTAAGCCGACGCAGACCGGCACCGGGGTGGCACCGGCCGCTGCTGGCGGCCGCAGTCTAGCTTGGTACCGTCAAAACTTGAAAAGCTGATAGGCGCTAACATCGATCAGTGCGTGAACTTCGCGCTCACCTTAAGGTCTTTGATGATACTCAGCTTTGCCGGGATCACGCCCTGAAGATCCCAGGAAGCTTTTTTGCGGCAGAGGCAGCCAAACAAGCCAAACAGAAATTCAATGAGAACCTGGATGAACACACGGTCGTCCAGATCGACGGTGACGTTTTCCCATCCGTTTGTTTTTGGCAGGCTATGCAGAAGAACTTCCTGCCCGAGCCTGCGAAGTCATCGTGGAAGAGGAGCTGATTCAGGGGCTCAGCTTCGTGGCCTACCGGACCGCAGCAACCTATCTGCTGGTCCTGGGCAGGGGCGGCCAAGCAGGCCGGACCGAATTGCGCATGATCACCCAGAGTGACTTGGAAACTGCGCAAAGCCGCGCCAGCGGATTTGACACAAAACAGCAATCATAGCGACGCGGCGCTTTCTCCGCAGGAGGACCAGAGATGACTTATCCCGAATGGCTGAGGCCCGGAGTTTACGGAGCCCTGATTGGCGCCGTCTCCATTACCATCGCAGGGTTCTCCTGGGGCGGCTGGGTGACGGGAAGCCGAGCAGATGCAATGGCCAGTTCCAGATCCCATGACGCGTTGATCGCGGCGTTGGTGCCGGTTTGCGTCGACCAGGCACAAACAGATTCCAACCGGACTGCCAAGCTGGCATTAATCCAGGAGGCTATGTCTTACAAGCGCCGGGATGCCGTTATGGAAGCAGGCTGGGCAACGGTTCCTGGCTCAGAGCAGCCAAACCGTGATCTTGCACAGGCATGCCTTGCCGGGCTGGATCTTGATGCCTCCTGATTTTTCAGACCGATCGGTGTCTTCTGAATCCAGCACAGCGTTGCCGGTCAAAGAAATGGTCTCCTGGGCTTTCCTGAAATCCTTGATCAGACGTTTTGCCGCCGTGTTCGGGCTTTTGCTGGTATTCGCAGCGCCTGCTTTTTCGCAGTCAAGCACCTCCTCGATACCAGAAAACGCCCATGCCAAAAGTTACGGCGGCGGGTGGGAATGCAACCTGTCCTACCGCCTTGCCGGTGATACATGTGTTGAAGTTGCCGTGCCGCAAAACGCGTACCCGACGAACAAGCCTTATGGTAGCGGATGGGAGTGTCTGCATGGGTATATTGAGGTCGAAGGCACATCTTGTGATAAAGTCTTTATCCCGGAAGGCGGGTATCTCGATCCTTCGGGCAAGCGGTGGAACTGCTTGCGCGGATACCGGAAGATCGACGACATCTGCCAGGAAATTGCCCTGCCGGAAAATTCCTATCTGACGAACGACACCAGTGCGCCAGCTTGGCGCTGCAATCGGGGTTTTGAGGCCAAAGGTGCGAAATGCGTTGCTATCGATGTGCCGGAACACGCCTTCTTGAACGGCTCAAAATATGGGCGGCCTTGGACATGCGAGCGCGGGTACTTTGAACAGGATGGAACATGCACAGCCGTGTTCATCCCCGAAAATGCCTACTTTGACGATGCACCTTACAGAAACGGCTGGAAGTGCGCGCGCGGTTACGAAGTGTCTGGAAAGCGCTGTGTTCTCATAAAACTGCCGGATAACGCTCATCTCGACAGGTCAGGCAACCGATGGGAGTGCAACAAGAGCTTTCAGCGGGCAAGAGGCCGCTGTGTTCTGAGTAACTAGGCTTTGCACCTTATGCTGCCCTGCTTGGCGGCGTCATAACTAGCGGCGGGCAGTCAATGCCAAGCGCTTGTTTCAATCCAAAGGACAAATCATGGACCCCGCAGCCAAAGCCGGCCTCTCAGCACGGCAAAATGCAAGCAATGCGCGTTTGTCTTCACCAGTCCACTCAGAGGAGCCTGGGAGCAATGGCAAGCTGCCCTTCCACCCTGTTCCCAGTGCAATCGTGTACTGCGAAGGAAACTTCGCCGGAAATGATGGGAAAACTGCAAACGGGCTGGTGCGCCACTCAAAGGCCTACCGGATAGTTTCAGTGATCGACAGCGGGCACCACGGGTGCGACAGCGGGCAAGTCCTTGATGGGGAAATCAACCGGATCCCGGTTTTCGGCAGTCTTGAAGCCGCCATTTCCCATCACCGCACAGTCCCTGACACGCTGATTTACGGGATGGCGCCGTCAAACGGGAAACTCTCCTGCAACGACCGGAAGGTTGTTCTGGAGGCGATCTCGCGGGGAATGAACATCGTAGCCGGCCTGCATGAATACCTAAGTGAAGACCTGGAGATCATTGCTGCTGCAAAATCCTGGAACGTTACTGTCCGGGATATCCGAAAGCCCCGGCTCAGCAAGGACATGCGCCTGTTCGACGGAAGTATTGCGCGTGTGAAGGCGATCCGTATCGCCATTTTGGGAACCGACTGCGCAATTGGAAAACGGACCACGGCGACCCTCCTCGAAAGGGCACTGAATGCGCAACGCATCAAGACGGTTCTGGTTGGCACAGGCCAAACAGGTTTGATGCAGGGCGGCAGGTATGGCGTCGCAATGGACGCGGTGCCGCCGCAATTCTGCTGCGGGGAATTGGAAGGGGCTGTGCTTGCGGCATACGAGAGCGAACAGCCGGATGTCATTCTGATCGAAGGCCAGGGCGCACTCAGCCATCCGGCGTTTTGCACTTCCGCATTCATTTTGCGCGGCAGCCAGCCCGACGCGGTGATCCTCCAGCATGCGCCAGCGCGGGCGCACCGCTGCGACTTTCCGGAGATGGCAATGCCGGATCCCAGTGACGAGATTGCCCTGATCGAAGCGTTTTCGGACACAAAGGTAATCGGCGTGACCCTCAACCATGAAGGGCTGACAGACGCGGAGATCAATGCTGCTATCAGGAACCATGCGCGGACACTGGACCTGCCGGTCAGCGATGCCCTCAGCTGCCCTCCGGCGCATCTGGCTGAACTTGTTCTGTCTGCTTATCCTCAATTACGGCCGGTGCCGGGGAAGGCTGCGTTATGAGTGCCCCGCGCTTGGAAATTGATCTGAGCAAAATCCGTCAGAACACGCGTGTTCTTGTCGACCGCTTGGACCCACGCGGGATCACTGTGACAGGTGTGACCAAAGCCGTATGCGGACACCCGGGCATTGCAAAAGCCATGCTTTCTGGCGGTGCAACAGGACTGGCTGATGCGCGGGTGGCAAATGTTGAGCGTATGCGCAAGGCAGGGATAACCTGCCCGGTCCTGATGATCCGGACACCCATGCTGAGCCAAGTGGAGCGCGTTGTCTCGTCCTGCGAAGCCAGTTGCAACACCGAAGCCGGGATCATCGCCAGCCTCGCCGCTGCTGCCCTGCGCCAAGGCACCAATCACGGGATCATCCTGATGGTGGAGATGGGGGATCTTCGTGAAGGCATTATGCGCGAGGATCTGACCGACATCGCGCTTCAGGTCACCAGAACACCGGGCGTGCTGCTCAGAGGCATCGGTGCAAACTTTGCTTGCCTGGCGGGCCCGGCTCCCACTGCTGAGGATATGGCGGCACTCTCATCACTCGCGGACGCCACGGAAGCGGAATGCGGCCCCTTCGTTGATGTGGTTTCCGGAGGCAGTTCCGCGAATCTGCGGTGGGCGCTTGATACAGGACCGGCAGGAAGGGTGAATAACCTGCGCCTGGGGGAGGCCATCCTGCTCGGCACCGATCCGGTTTCCGGAAACCCGATAAACGGGCTTCACACAGACGCTTTCGTCCTGCAGGCAGAGGTGATCGAGACAAAAACAAAGTCTAAGCTGGCACCGTTGAAGCTGTCCGATCCTGCATTGTCAGCGCTGAGCCTGGTGCCAGGCAATCATTGGAAAACCCGGTCGATCCTGGCCATCGGGCTGCAAGACACAGATCCGGCCGGGCTGATCTTTCCAGCAGCGGTTTCCTACATCGGTGCGACCAGCGATCACCTGGTCGTGGAAACGACGAATTGCCCGCTGCGTATCGGGAGCGAGATAACTCTGCGTTTGAACTACAGCGCCCTTTTGCACGCCATGGCAGCACCCGACGTTGAAAAAGTTCTTTGCGACGACAGACCTTCTGCAGACGCTCGTTCAGCCAGGCGGAATGGTCGGCACCCGGCACTCTTGTGATGCCGGCGGTCTCTTGGCGATGCAGCTCCAAACCTCGTTCAGCGGCCTCAAGTCTGCAGCGTCCCGTAGCAATTTGAGCCGGGAATACCTATATCTGATGTGACTGCTGGTGCTTTCTTCGCCTCACAGAGAGGCTGAAAACTGCGGCTCGCAACCGATCGACCGAAACATCTCTTTCAATGGCCTGAGCGCCGGCATTGGTCTGGGCACCGGTGACGCGGCTTTTCCGATCAATTCGGCTGGCGCAAATGCGAGAAAGAGAGAGGGGTTCAGATCCGCTTGCATGTTCAAGACCAGCCCTGACTGCCCTCTAAAGACCCTTGATGCCGTCAATCCGCGGCAACTCCGCTTTGCCGGACCGGCAAGAACAGCACCGCAGCAAAGGAGAACCAGAAAATGGATCAGCTGACAAGCAAGGCCGTCGCTATATTCTCCCGCCCTTTCACCTTGCCTGGATTTGACGAGACACTCCCAGCTGGGGAATACGGCATTGAAACCGAACTTTCCGCACCTCCCGGCCACCTGACACCCCAGGCCTGGAAAGCTTCTGTTTTGATACAGTTGCACCCGCGCGCGTCACATCCAGGGCTGGCTCGCAGCCTGACTGTTTCACTGGCGGACCTCGAGAGCGCCCAAGCCAAGGACAAGTTGTCAGGCAAGGACCTGTCGCAGTTCTTCCTTGAAGAAATGCTTGCCGACCCGATGGTGCGCTTGGTGATGCAGGCTGACGGCGTGTCTGAAGCCCAAATCCGCCGTTTGTACCTTGGCGAATGCGTTCCGGACCAGGATCGTGAGCAGGCTGCCCAAAGTGCTGAACAGGCAGGCCCTTCAGGCGCATTTGCAATCCAATCTGCTGAGAACGAAGGCTTGGCACCTCCGGCAGACAATCGCGCCAACAAAGTTGTCAGCCCTGCACCGGACATACCGGGCGGCAAGGAGCCACGTGATGACTGATAGAAACGAACAAGATGCCTTTGTGACACCTGCCCGCGGAGACGTGCCGCGGGAGCGCCTTTGCTTGCGGTGCAACTCTGTTTTCTGGAGTGAATGGTTCGGTGAACGGATCTGCCGGCGCTGCAAATCTTCAAATGCATGGCGTACCGCTGTTTCGGTAAGATCCGGCTCGCCTGGCCGCCGTTGAACCCCCTCCGGGCATCACAACTTTCACTATGCCGGATCGGCACTTCGCCAAGCTCTTAACGGGTTTTACTCCTTGGCAGCCTGCGGACCTTCATAGGTCGGCAGGAATGAACTGAATCTGACGCAACAGGTTAGATAAGAAGTGAGCTGGGTTTATGATGACCTGCCAGTTCTGGTGCACATGCAAACTCTCCTACCCGAACGGAACGCTATGTCTGCGTTGATACGGAAGGTGGTCAGTGGCCACCCGGCCAGGCGCCTCACCCTGAGAGTGATTGCCTCTGGGCGCCAGTCCAAATGAACTGCAGTTTGTATCGTTCAGTTGCCAGGATGGCCTGATCTCACTGGCCGCTGCATTTATCCAGAAGCCGGGAGCGCCTTACGGAACGGCTGGTCTGCTTTGTGTTGACGCCGTTGCCATGCGCATGAGCTAACACTGTCTTGCGACTCTTGCCGCGGAGCTTCATCAAGCGGTCTTTTTGTCCCGCGCAATACGGGTCTGCGGTTTAAAATCGCTGCACACTGCCCTGAATGGCCGGGTTCTCCGCCGCATGGCGGCACTAAGAATTTTGCAGATGCCGCATTTTCCCTGCTGTGAGCGCGCAGAGAGAAATTCGAACTCGCAGTTTGGTCTCGAAGCGGGCATTTGAGATTGGCGGCTGCATCGCAAAAGAAAAAGCCCCGGCGCTGAGGCCGGGGCTTTGGTGTTTTGCAGAGGCGGCCTGTCAGGCCAGCATAACCATCGGGTTTTCCAGGTTCTCCTTGATCGCGTTCAGGAGCTCTGCCCCCAGCGCGCCGTCGATCACCCGGTGGTCGACCGAGAGGGTGACGGACATCACGGTGGCCACCGCCAGCTCGCCGTCCTTGCCGACAACCGGCTTCTTGACGCCGGCGCCCACGGCCAGGATCGCGCCGTGCGGCGGGTTGATCACCGCGTCGAAGTTGTCGATGCCGAACATGCCGAGGTTGGAGATCGCGAAGCTGCCGCCCTGGTATTCATGCGGCGCCAGCTTGCGGTCGCGGGCGCGGGCGGCGAGGTCTTTCATCTCAGCCGACAGGGCGGACAAGGATTTGGTGTCGCTGTCCTGCAGCACCGGGGTGAACAGCCCGCCCTCGATGGCAACGGCGACGGCCACGTCGGAGGCTTTCATCTTGAGCACCCGGTCACCGGCCCAGACCGCGTTGGCGTCCGGCACCGATTGCAGCGCCAGGGCGCAGGCCTTGATGATGAAGTCGTTGACCGAGAGCTTGACGCCGCGGGCGTCGAGCTGCTTGTTCAGGTCGCCGCGGAACTTCAGAAGCGCGTCCAGCTGGATGTCGCGGCGCAGGTAGAAATGCGGCACCTGCTGCTTGGCCTCAGTCAGGCGGGCGGCGATGGTCTTGCGCATGCCGTCGAGCTTGACCTCTTCGTACTCGCGGCCCTCGTACATGCGGGCGACCTGGTCGGCGGAGGGGCCGGCCACGGGGGCGGCAGCGGCCGCCGGTGCGCTGGCGGCTTCGGCTTTAGGAGCCTCTTCCTTGGCGGCTTGCGGCTTGGCGTCGATCACGTCGGCCTTGACGATGCGGCCCTTGGGGCCGGAGCCCTCGATCTGCGCGAGGTCCAGGCCCTTGTCGGCGGCGATGCGGCGCGCCAGCGGGGAGGCGAAGATGCGGTTGCCGTCGGCGCCCTGCGGCGCGGCGGGGGCGGCTTTGGCCTCTTCCTTCGGCGCTTCGGATTTGGCTTCCGCAGGCGCCTCTTCCTTGGCTTCCTTGGCCGGAGCCGCGTCCGCGCTGGAGCTGCCGGAGGTGTCGATGTCGTCGGCGCTTTCGCCGTCTTCCAGCAGCACCGCGATCGGGGTGTTCACCTTCACGCCTTCGGAGCCTTCGGCGATCAGGATCTTGCCGACGGTGCCTTCGTCCACGGCTTCAAACTCCATGGTGGCCTTGTCGGTTTCGATCTCGGCGATCAGGTCGCCGGAGGAAACAGTGTCGCCTTCCTTGACCAGCCATTTGGCAAGGGTGCCTTCCTCCATGGTGGGAGAAAGCGCGGGCATCAGGATTTCGGTGGGCATGTCAGCGCTCCTCAATCAGAACAATTTGGTCAAACGGCGCCTTGGGGCGCCTGGTGCCGCGGGCCAGATGGGTGATCGCGGCTTCGATCTTGTCTTTGTATTCGGCCATCCAGACGTAGGCCTCCTGATGGGAGGGCCGCGAGCCGATCAGCCGTGTGTCTGCTGCCAGCCGTTCGGGAACCAGTGCGGTGACTGTGCGCCCGTCGACGGTCAGCGTGACGCGGTAGCTTTCGGTTTCGGGATCGCGGCCCCTGATTTCCATCGGTGCCTCTAGCGGTAGGACACTTGTTTCACGGCTTCGACCACCTCTTCCGTGGTGATCAGCGCGTGGCGTTCCAGGTTGGCGGCATAGGGCATCGGCACGTCCTTGCCGGTGCAGGTCAAAACCGGCGCATCCAGGTAGTCGAACGCCTCGCGCTGCACTTCGGACGCGATGTAGCTGCCGACGGAGCCCTGCGGCCAGCCTTCCTCGACCGTGACCAGGCGGTTGGTTTTCTTGACCGATTCAATCACCGTGGGCAGGTCCATCGGGCGCAGGGTGCGCAGGTCGATGACCTCAGCTGAGATGCCGTCCTGGGCCAGCTTGTCGGCGGCTTCCAGCGCGTACTGCATGCCGATGCCGAAGGAGACGATGGTGGCGTCCGAGCCTTCGCGCCAGATCCGGGCCTTGCCGAAGGGGATGGTGAAATCGTCCAGTTTCGGCACGTCGAAGGCGCGGCCGTAGAGGATTTCGTTCTCCAAGAAGATCACCGGGTTGGGATCGCGGATCGCGGTCTTCATCAAACCTTTGGCGTCGGCGGCGGAGTAGGGCATCACCACCTTGAGGCCCGGGATCTGCATGTACCAGGCGGCGTAGTCCTGCGAATGCTGGGCGCCGACACGGGCGGCGGCGCCGTTGGGGCCGCGGAACACCATCGGCGCGCCCATCTGGCCGCCGGACATGTAAAGCGTCTTGGCCGCCGAGTTGATAATCTGGTCAATCGCCTGCATGGCGAAGTTGAAAGTCATGAACTCGACAATCGGGCGCAACCCGCCAAAGGCCGCGCCGGTGGCGATGCCGGTAAAGCCGTGCTCAGTGATCGGGGTGTCGATCACCCGCTTGGCGCCGAACTCATCCAGCAGGCCCTGGGAGACCTTGTAGGCGCCCTGGTACTCGGCGACTTCCTCGCCCATCAGGAACACGTCCTCGTCGCGGCGCATTTCCTCGGCCATGGCGTCGCGCAGGGCTTCGCGCACGGTGGTCTGCACCATCTCGGTGCCTTCCGGGTAGTCGGGCTCCAGAACCTTGGCCGGCATGGCAGGTTCTTTCTGCGGTGCGGCGGCGGCGGGTTCGTCCGAGGGTGCTTCCCCGGCGGGCGCTTCCTGGGCCGGGGCCTCTTCCTTGGCGCTGGAGGCCTCGTAGTCGTCGGCGCTTTCGCCGTCTTCGACCAGCACCGCGATGGGGGTGTTCACCTTGACGCCTTCGGTGCCTTCACCGATCAGGATTTTGCCGACGGTGCCTTCGTCGACGGCTTCGAATTCCATCGTCGCCTTGTCGGTTTCGATCTCGGCCAGGATGTCGCCGGAGTTCACGGTATCGCCTTCCTTGACCAGCCATTTGGCCAGGGTGCCTTCCTCCATGGTCGGCGACAGGGCGGGCATCAGAATTTCAGTTGCCATGTCTTGTTCTTCCCTCTCAGGCGTTTTCCTGCGGCACTTCGTCCGCATAGATGTCGGTCCAGAGCTCTTCCAGGGCGGGCTCGGGGCTTTCCTTGGCGAAGTCGGCGGACTTGGAAACGATTTCCTTGATCTCCTTGTCGATCGCCTTGAGGTCCTCTTCGGTGGCGTGCTTGCCGGTCAGGAGCATGTCGCGGACCTGCTCGATCGGGTCGCGCTCTTCGCGCATCTTCTGGACCTCTTCGCGGGTGCGGTACTTGGCCGGATCCGACATCGAGTGGCCGCGGTAGCGGTAGGTTTTGACCTCAAGGATGTAGGGGCCGTCGCCGTTGCGGCAGTGGGCCACGGCGCGCTCGCCCGCTTCCTTGACGGAGAGGACGTTCATGCCGTCCACCGCTTCGCCCGGGATGCCGAACGCCTTGCCGCGTTCCCAGATCTCGGCGCTGGAGGTGGAGCGCTGTTGCGAGGTGCCCATGGCGTACTGGTTGTTCTCGATCACGAAGATCACCGGCAGCTTCCACAGGGCGGCCATGTTGAAGGTCTCGTAGACCTGGCCCTGGTTGGCGGCGCCGTCACCGAAATAGGTGAAGGTGACGCGGCCGTTGCCCTTGTACTTGTCGGCGAATGCAAGGCCTGCGCCGATCGGCACCTGGGCGCCGACGATGCCGTGGCCGCCATAGAAATGCTTCTCCTTGGAGAACATGTGCATGGAGCCGCCTTTGCCCTTGGAGTAGCCGCCCTCGCGGCCCGTGAGCTCAGCCATGACGCCGTCGGGGTCCATGCCGCAGGCCAGCATGTGGCCGTGATCGCGGTAGGAGGTGACGCGCTTGTCGCCTTCCTCGGCGGCGGCCTCGAGGCCCACGACAACGGCTTCCTGGCCGATGTAGAGGTGGCAGAAGCCCCCGATCAGACCCATGCCGTACAGCTGGCCCGATTTTTCCTCGAATCGGCGGATCAGCAGCATCTCGCGGTAGTAGTGGGTGAGTTCTTCGGCAGAAACGTTTGGTTTCTTTGTGGTTTTTCTAGCGGCCATGGTGGTCGGCTCCCCCTGTAGGCTAGATAGTTTAGCATTAAACAAATTCATAACCGGTTTTGCGGCGGCTGAATAGTGTTATTCTGCCGCGGGGTTTCCGCCGCGTAAAAAACCGCCGAGGGCGCGCAAAAATGCCACGCCGGCGGGGCTGCGGCAGGTGCCGCATCATGGCCGCTTGCGCCCGGCAGGGGAAGGCCCTTTTGCAGCGGGACAGCGGGAGGGGTTCCGGCAAGCCGCGCAGCAAGGGCCGCGACCGGCATCCGGGGCGGCTATCTGTTTGGGAGGCTGTTGCAGGCGGGCTGGACGAACCGGCCGCCGCCGGTGTTACACAGGGAGCGTAGAGGCGGGGGTCAGCGGATCACGATCTCGTCGGCGCGGACCAGGCCGAGCACCGAACGGGCCTGCTCATCCAGCAGGTCGAGATCGAGATAATCGTCGGAGAGGCGGCGGGTCAGGTTTTCCATATCGCCGATCTGGGTCTGGAGACGGCCGAGATCCAGCCGCAGTTCTTCTGCTTCGGCTTGGATCTCGACCCTCCGGAATAGACCGAAGTCGCCTTGTACCGCCGCAAAGGTAAAATACGCGCTGAGCGCGAAGGCGATAGCAAAGAAGGCGATGGCGCCAAAAGACGGCCGGGTGCTTCGGGTCACGTTGGGAGTGCCTGTATGTTACTGCTGTAGTGTTTTGATTTTGCGCCGTTTCCCGGCGTCTGACTTATGTATGCCACAACCGAATCGGCTTGTGAATCCCAAAACTGTCCACAGGGGGAATTTTTTGCGGTTCGGCCCCGGCGCTGCCGTAACGGCAGCCCGGTGGTGACGCCGCGCTGTGCTGGCCTCAGGCAGGCCGCTTGCGCAGGCTGGGGGGCAGGGAGGATCAGCGATGCAAGACAGTGCAGCCTGCGCCGGGCGCGGCGATTTGGGAACTCATGAGGTGCAGAACCAGCCGCAGCCGCGCGGCGGGCGCGATCTGTGGGCGGAGGATGCGGCGCTGCGGTCCTATGCGGCGCATCACGGCGGCCGCGCGGATGCGCTTGCCCGCGCGGGGGCGGAATACGGCAGCGGCGCGCTGCTGGAGGCTGCTGCGGAGGCGCGGCGCGACCCGCCGCGGCTGGAGCTGTTCAGCCGCTCCGGCCGCCGCCTGGACGAGGTGCGGTTCAACGCGGGCTATCATCAGGTGATGGCGGCGGCGCAGCGGCTGGGCTATGCCCATGCCGCCTGGGACGGCAGGCCGGGCGGCCATGTCACCCATGCGGCGCATGTCTATATGCTCAACCAGGTGGAGCCGGGCGTGTGCTGCCCGATGACCATGACCTATGCCGCCATCCCCGCGCTGCGCCATACGCCGGATCTGGCGGCGCTGTGGCACCCGAAGCTGCTGAGCGCGGAGTATGACCCGGCGGTGCGCCCGGTGGCGCACAAGCGCGGCGCGACGCTGGGCATGGCGATGACCGAGAAGCAGGGCGGCTCTGATGTGCGGGCCAATACCACCCGGGCGGTGCGGGACGGCGCGCACTACCGGCTGACCGGGCATAAGTGGTTCTGCTCGGCGCCGATGTCGGACGGGTTTCTGACGCTGGCCTATGCCGACGGCGGGCTGACCTGTTTTCTGGTGCCGCGCTGGCTGGAGGAGGGGCGCAACGGCATCCGGCTGCAGCGGCTGAAGGACAAGCTGGGAAACCGCGCCAATGCCAGTTCCGAGATCGAATACGCAGATGCGCTGGCGCACCGGGTGGGCGAGGAGGGCGCGGGCGTGCGCACCATCATCGAAATGGTGCATCACACACGGCTGGACACCGCGCTGGCGCCTGCCGGGCTGATGCGGGCGGCGCTGGCGGAGGCGTTCTGGTGGGCCGAGGGGCGTGCGGCCTTTCAGAGGAAGCTGATCGACCAGCCGCTGATGCGCGCGGTGCTGGCGGATCTGGTGCTGGATGCCGAGGGCGCGCTGGCCGCAGGCATGGCGATGGCGGCGGCCTTTGACCGGACGGATGCGGACAGCCGGGCGCTGGCGCGGATCGGGGTCGCTTTGGCGAAATACCTTGGCAACAAGCGCTGCATCCCGGTGATCGGCGAGGCGATGGAGGTGCTGGGCGGCATGGGCTATGTCGAGGAAACGCCGATGCCGATGCTGTACCGCGAGGCACCGCTGAACGGGATCTGGGAAGGCTCCGGCAACGTGATCTGCCTGGATATCCTGCGCACGCTGGCCAGGGAGCCGCGGGCCAGTGCGGCGCTGAACGCGCTGCTGGACGGGGCCAGGGGCGGGGACAGGCGCTATGACGCGGCGCTGGCGGCGCACCGGGCGCGCTGGCCCGGGCTGCCGGATGAGGCGGAGGCGCGCTGGTTCGCCGAAAGCCTGGCCACGCTGATGACGGCGGCCTGCCTGATGGACGCGGCGCCTGCTGCAGTGGCAGAGGGTTATGTGGGAAGCCGGGTTGCCGGAGAGCGCGGTTCGCTGCCGGGCTCGGTGGCCGGGCTGGATGTGCCGGCGGTCCTGGCGCGGTTCCGCGGCGCATAGGGCCGCGCCGGACAAGAAAAAGGCCCAGCTTTGCAGCTGGGCCGGACAGCGCTGACCGCGCGGGGCTTACTGCTCCAGTGCGGCGACGCCGGGCAGGGTTTTGCCTTCCATCCATTCCAGGAAGGCGCCGCCGGCGGTGGAGATATAGGTGAAGTCGCCGGCTGCGCCGGAGGCGTTCAGGGCCGCAACGGTGTCGCCGCCGCCGGCAACCGAGATCAGCTGGCCGGAACGGGTCATCGCCGCGGCCTTGAGCGCGGCCGCGTTGGTGGCGGCGTCGAACGGCTCCAGCTCAAACGCACCGAGGGGGCCGTTCCAGATCAGCGTCTTGCTGTTTGCAAAAACCTCGATGATGCGGGCGAGGCTTTCCGGGCCTGCGTCCAGGATCATGCCGTCCTCCGGGCATTGATCGGCGGGCAGGGTTTCGTGCTCGGCGTGGGCTTCGAATTTCTTGGCGACCACGATGTCAACGGGCAGGATGATCTCGCAGCCCGCGGCCTCGGCCTTGGCCAGGATCTCGGCTGCGGTGTCCTTCATGATGCGCTCGGCCAGGGAGATGCCGACCGGCAGGCCTTTGGCGACCAGGAAAGTGTTGGCCATGCCGCCGCCGATCACCAGGTGGTCGACTTTCTCAATCAGGTTGCCCAGCAGTTCCAGCTTGGTCGAAACCTTGGCGCCGCCGACAACGGCCGTCACCGGACGCTGGGGCTGGCCCAGGGCGCTTTCCAGCGCTTCCAGTTCGGCCTGCATCAGGCGGCCGGCGCAGGCGGGCAGCAGGCGGGCAATCGCCTCGGTCGAGGAATGCGCGCGGTGGGCGGCGGAGAAGGCGTCGTTGCAGTAAACCTCGCCCAGGCGGGCCATGCCGGCGGCGAGGTCGGGATCGTTCTTGGTCTCGGCGGCGTGGAAGCGGGTGTTTTCCAAGAGCAGCACTTCGCCCGGCTGCAGCGCATCGGCAGCGGCTTCGGCGCCGGCACCGACGCAATCGGCGGCAAACAGCACGCGGGTTTCAAAGGCGCGCTCCAGTGTCGGCACCAGCTGGTTCAGCGACAGGTTCTCGCGGCGCTCGCCGCCGGGGCGGCCGAAGTGGGCCAGCAGGATCGGCTTGCCGCCTGCGGCCAGAATATCGCGCACGGTGGGGGCGATGCGGCGGATGCGGGTGGAGTCGGTCACCACGCCGTCGACGATCGGCACGTTGATGTCCACACGCACCAGCACGCGCTTGCCGTTCAGATCCATGTCGTCGAGTGTTTTCCAGCCCATCTGCGAAACCCCTTGTATGGTGAAAGTGCAGTCAAATCCGCGCGCTGTTTCGGGGGTTTTTGCGCATCAGTCAATGCTCCCTTGGCATTTCCCGGCGCTGGCCTTAACTATCGTTGCAAATTTCGACGACAGGAGGGCCACATGGCCGAGATCAAAGATCCCAAAAACACCGTCATCATCGAACTGAAAGACGGAAATGTTGTGATTGAGCTGCTGCCCGACGTGGCGCCGAAGCATTCCGAGCGGATGAAGGAACTGGCCCGTGCCGGCGAATACGACAACGTCTGCTTCCACCGGGTGATCGACGGTTTCATGGCGCAGACCGGCGACGTGGCCAACGGCGACATGGAAGACGGCTTTAACATCCGCATGGCGGGCACCGGCGGCTCCTCGCTGCCGAATGTTCCGGCTGAGTTCTCCAAGCTGCCGCACGACCGCGGCACCCTGGGCGCGGCGCGCTCTGCCAACCCGGATTCTGCAAACTCGCAGTTCTTCATCAACTTCAAGGACAACCACTTCCTGAACGGCCAGTACACCGTGTACGGCCGTGTCATCGAGGGCATGGAGCACGTGGACGCCATCACCCGCGGCGAGCCGCCTGCGAACCCGGACCGCATGATCAGCGTCAAGGTTGCTGCGGATGCGTAAGTGCCTGACCGCTCTGGCCCTGCTGGCGGCAGGGCCGGCCTTTGCCACCGGCCTGGAAATCCAGGTCGAGGGGGAAGCCAACGGCACCATCAAGATCGACCTGTTCGAGGATGTGGCGCCCAAGCATGTGGAACAGATCACCGCACTGGCCGAAGAAGGCAAATACGATGGTGTGGTGTTCCACCGGGTGATTGAAGGCTTCATGGCGCAGACCGGCGACGTCGAATTCGGCAAGGCCGGCGGCGACATGCGCCGGGCCGGGCAGGGCGGCTCTGACCGGCCCGATCTGGCGGCTGAGTTCTCCGACATCACCTATGACCGCGGCGTGGTCGGCATGGCCCGGTCACAGAGCCCGGACAGCGCCAACTCGCAGTTCTTCATTATGTTTGCCCCGGGCCCGTTCCTCGACGGCCAGTACACGGTTGTCGGCAAGGTGACCGAAGGCATGGATGTGGTCGATGCGATCAAGCGCGGTGCCGGTCCCAATGGCGCGGTGATCGGCCAGCCCGACACCATGGCCAAGGTGAGCGTGACCGAATAGCGCCTTCCGGCTTTTGAAAGACAATGGCCCGCGCCCGGCACCCCGGGGGCGGGCCTTTGCTTGTGCGGGGTGATGACAGCCGGTCACAAGCCCGTGCCCGCCCCTGTTCCGCGCCTCTCTGCCGCCGTTTACTGGGACCGGGAGGTGCTGGTCATGCTGAGGGGGGTGTTGTTGTGTTTCGGGCTGCTGCTGGCGGGCAGCGCTTATGCCGATCCGCAGATCTGGCAGAGGGAATGGCCCAAGACCGACTTCAGCCAGACTCTGGTTAAGGACTGGCAGGAAATCCGCTCGGGCGGGGTGCCCAAGGACGGCATTCCGGCGCTGGATGCACCGCAGTTCACAGAGGCAGCCAAAGACCGCCGCATCAAGCCGCGCGAGCCGGTGATCACGCTGGAGCTGGAGGGCGCCCGGCCGCGGGCCTATCCGCTGCGCTACCTGACCTGGCATGAAATCGTGAATGACGTGGTGGCGGGGGTGCCGGTGGCGGTGACCTATTGCCCGCTGTGCAACTCTGCGATGACCTTTGACCGGCGCACCCGGGCCGGGGTTCTGCGCTTTGGGGTCACCGGCAAGCTGCGCCATTCGGATCTGGTGATGTATGACCGCGAAACCCAAAGCTGGTGGCAGCAGGCAATCGGCACCGCCATTGTCGGCAGGATGAGCGGCACCCGGCTGGCGGCGCTGCCGAGCTGGGTGGAAAGCTGGGAAGAGTTCACCGCCCGCAACCCGGACGGGCTGGTGATGGCGCAGCCGGGGTGGAACCGGCGTTACGGGCAGAACCCATATGTGAATTACGACAGGTCGGACTGGCCGTTCCTGTATGACGGCACCCCGCCGCCGCACGGGCTGGCGCCGATGGAGCGGGTGGTGCGGGTCGGCAACCGGGCCTGGCCGCTGTCGCGGCTGGCGCGCGAGGGCGGGATCCGCGAGGCCGGCGTGGTGCTGAGCTGGCGGGCAGGCCAGGCCTCGGCGCTGGATGCGGGCACGATTGCCAGGGGGCGCGACATCGGGTCGGTCCGGGTGCGGGACGGGCAGGGGCGGGATGTGCCCCATGACGTGATGTTCGCCTTTGCCTTCCACGCATTCTGGCCGGATGGCAAGTGGATGCTGAAATGACAAAAGGCGCGCCGGGCGGGGCGCGCCTTGATCCGTGCCGCGGCCCGCAGGCTTAGAACAGGAAGTTATCCGCGTCCTGCAGCTGCGCCGCGCTGATGTCTTCCACCAGGATGGTCACATCGGCGAAGGAGACCAGCACGTCATCGCCCTGCTGCTCAAAGTCCAGCTGTCCCAGCCGGGAGGCGCCGCGCCCGATCTGGATGTGGTCCTGGCCTGCGGTGAAGTCGGTGATGGTGTCGTTGCCGTGGCCCTTGTGGAACACAAAGGTGTCGGCGCGGCCGCCGCCGGTGAGCTGGTCGTTGCCCTTGTGGCCGAGCAGCACGTCGCGGCCGTTGCCGCCGCTGAGCTTGTCGCCGCCGGTGCCGCCGGACAGGGTGTCATTGCCGCCGCCGCCGGACAGGGTGTCGTTGCCGTTGCCGCCCTTGAGATGATCTTTGCCGGTGCCGCCGAGCAGCCTGTCTCTGCCCTGGCCGCCGTCCAGCTGATCGTCCCCGCTTTGGCCGCTGAGGAAGTCGTTGTCGCCGCCGCCGGTCAGGGTGTCCGCACCGGTGCCGCCGTCCAGCTGATCCAGGCCGGAGCCGCCGTCGAGGCTGTCGGAACCGTCTTCGCCTTTCAGAACGTCATTGCCCGACAAACCGCGCAGGGTGTCGTTGCCGATGCCGCCGAGAATAAGATCGTGGCTGATGCCGGCGGTGCTGTCGCCCTGCAGGCTGTTGCTGCTGGAGCTGCCGACGGTCAGGGCCAGCGTGCGGTTGGCAAATTCCAGGATCTCGACGCCGCTGATGCGGTCCTGGCCGTCCGCGCTGTTGAGAACCAGCGCGCTGTAGCTGGAAGAGGCGGTGGCATTGCCGAATGTGTCGTTGATGACCAGCCGGTCGGTGCCGCTGCCGCCGTCCACCGTGTCGTCGCCGGTGCCCAGAGTGAGCACATCATTGCCGCCATAGGTCGCCCAGTAAGTGCCGGTCTGCACGTTGGACGTGATGGTGTCACTGCCGCTGAGCGAGCTGCTGCCGCCAAGGTAGTCCAGCTGGTAGTAGCTGATGTTCATTTCCGAGATAGAAACCTTGGTGGTTCCGTTCTGGTAGATGGCCATCGAGGAGATGGTCCAATTGTAATAGCTGCTGCTGCTGAAATTGCCCTGAATCTCCATCACGGAGCCGTTTGTGCCAGAAAGCGTGATGTAGCTGTCCGTGTAGGCGAGCAATGTGGGGTTGCTGAAGTTGTTCCAGGCGGAACCGGTCAATGTCCACGCGCCGCTGGGATCGTCGATGACAACTTTCATGATGCGAAAGGCCTTCTGCTATTGAACTGCCGCCGGGCGCCAGGGGCCTCCGGCGCAGGCGGCTTTAACTAAGAATTGATTTTCACGTTTAGCGCGAATTTGAAAGAGCGGGAAATCCTGACCCTGCGGGATGATGGCAAAAAAGAAACGCCGCAAGCAGAGGCTTGCGGCGTTTGCTGTTCGTCGCGGAATGGTTCAGGCTCAGCCTTCGGCCTTATGCGCCGCGGTGGCGGCCTGGACCGCTGCCGAGGGGGCCGGGGCCGCGGCGGGGGCTGCCGCCGGGGCGGATTTGCGGCCGCCCGGGTTCAGCGGATCGTCCTGGCGCTGCACGGAGCCTTCGAAATGGGCGCCGCTTTCGATTGCGATGGTCTTGTGGATGATGTCGCCTTCGACCCGCGCGGTGGAGGTCAGGCGCACCTTCAGGCCTCGCACGCGGCCGACGATGCGGCCGTTGATCACCACGTCGTCGGCGGTGATTTCGCCCTTGATGGTGGCGGTTTCGCCGACGGTCAGCAGGTGCGCGCGGATGTCGCCCTCGACGGTGCCTTCGACCTGGATGTCGCCGGTGGTTTTGACGTTGCCGGTGATGTGCAGATCCGAGCTGAGCAGCGATGCGGCGGGCTTGGCCTTGGGCGCGCTGGACTTGTAGTCGCTGGCCGCCGGTGCAGCCGGAGCGGCAGAGGCGGGGGCAGCCGGGGTTGCTTCGGCCTGCTTCGGCCCGGGCTCGTTGATTTTGCTCTTAGAAAACATTTCTCGCAGCCTTGATGTAGATCATGGGGTTTACAGGTTGCCCGTTGACCCGCACCTCGTAGTGGAGGTGGGTCCCGGTGGACCGTCCGGTGTTACCCATATCAGCAATGTGATCCCCGCGCGAGACCCTTTGGCCGGCCTTAACGCGGAGTTTCGAATTATGGGCGTATCTTGTTTCGATGCCGAATGCATGGCGGATCGTCACCAGGCGGCCGTAGCCGGATTGCCAGCCCGCGTGGGTCACGACGCCGTCGGCGGTGGCAAAGATGTCAGTGCCGGTGCGGCCGGCGAAATCGGACCCCTTGTGCAGGCGGCGGCCGCCGGTCTTAGGGTCGCGGCGGTAGCCGAAGCCGGAGCTTTGGCGCACTTGGCCCAGGTTGACCGGGGTGGCGAACGGCGCCTTTTGCGCCGCCAGACGGTACAGGTTCAGCTGGTCCAGCCGGGCCAGAATATTGTTGGCGCGCAGCTCTTCCGGGGACGGTTCCTCACCCCGGGTCGACATTGCCAAAGGGCTGAGCGGCCCGCCCTGGCCGTTGTAGCCGCGCCGCACCTGCTCCAGGATCCGGTCGGGCGGCATGCCGGCGCTGCGGAACATTTTATCGAGCGGGGTGATCGAGACCGCGACAGCCTCTTCCAGCTGGCGGAAGATCTGGCCGTTGCGCTCTTCCATCAGCTGCAGTTCCAGCTCCAGCTCCTGGCGCTGGCCGATGGCGTCCAGCGCGTCGGCCATGATCCGGTCGCGTTCCGCCGCGGTGTCGGTCAGGGCGCCGGCCAGCATGTCCATCTGCTCCGTGGCGCTGGCCATGACCGCGGGGGCGGCGTTTTCGTCCTGGGTTTCCGCCTCCAGCTGCGCCAGCGCTTTGCGGGCGCCGTCGCGGTCGCTCATGGTGTCGCGCAGGGTGGTCTGAATCACCTCGATGCCGGTTTCCAGCTCGCGGCGGCGGGTTTCCGAGGCCAGCAGCTCAGACTGCATCATCGAAATCTGGGCCAGCACGGCGTTGAACCGCTCCTGCGCTGCCAGGGCTTCTTCGGCGCGGGCGTCGCGCTCGGCGGAGATCGCGTTCAGCCGTTCGCGGTAGGTCTGCTGATCGCGTTTGGCCAGCTCGCGGAAATTGCCGGCGCCGATGCTGTCCATCAGCACGATGGCGGTGGCGACAATGGTCCAGGCGACAAACAGGGTGATGCCTGCCACCGCAACCAGCTGGGTTTCCGACCGCAGCCGGATGAAACGCGTGTCGCTGTCGGATTTGAGGAACACCCGCCGCTCAGGAAAGCGGCGCTCCAGAAACGCGTGAATTCTGATCGCGAGCCGTGTGCGCAAAGTCCGTTCCCTGTCCCGTTCCCTACCGGCGCCGCAAGGCGGATCCGGTGCCTTGGGCGAAGTGAATAGACAGGGCGGGCCGATTGGGCAAGCCTGTTGACCCATTGGGACGGATGCCGGCGGTAAGGTGAGGTGTATCGGCGGGATTTTGCCGAAAGGAGCGGCGGGCAGGCAGCAGCAATGGCAAGAACTGCGCCGGAGAATGGCTCGGCTCCGGGACGCCGGTAGCACCGCCTGACCGGCCAGGACGTGTGCCGCGCCGAAGGAGGGCCGGGCAGATCAGCCCGGCTGGCCTTTGCGCCGTTCCTCCTGCGCTTCGGTCCAGCCGCTTTCCCAGGCCTGGTGATCGGCAGTGTCGAAGCCATATGGATTTCCGGTGAAGGGCTGGCCGTTCATGCCGGCGCGGTAGCCCTCGTCAAACTGCGCGCCCCGCGGGTCCATGCCGCAGGCGTGATGCGCGGTGTCGCGCAGGTGGGCGGCAAATTCGGGGTATTTGGCAAGGTCGGTTTGGTCGAGCCCTTCGGGATGCCGCGTGAGGGCCTGGTGGCCGCGGCTGGTCAGCCGCCAGCTGGCCGCCTCTCCCGGCACCGGCTCTGCCGGGACCAGGATGCCGGCGATCTCCAGGTCGGACAGGTGCCCGGCCAGGCGTTCGCGCAGGGCTTCCGGCGGCAGGCCCGGGGTTTCGTTGGCTTGGCGGAAAAGACCGCCCAGCGCCTTTTCACAGCTGTCCAGCGTTACCGGGCCGGACTTTGCCGTGTGCAGGATCAGGGCCACGAGGCTTGCTGTGCTGAGCAAAGGAAAGTCGTTTTCGAACATGGGATCACCCGGCTGCCGAGGTTTCCCAGTCTAGGCGGCTGAGGCGGTTTGGTAAAGAAGGCTGTGGGCCGCCAGGCCTCAGCGGCCCGGCAGGTCCCGCGCCTGATCGGCCAAGGGCCAGTAGAAATCCGGCGGCAGCCCGGCATCGGCGCGCTTTTCCTCGTTGAAGGGCGGCTTCAGGGCGCCGTGGAAGTATTTCCGCACCAGCGCGTGAAACACCTCCTTGGGGTCCAGGTTGTCCCGCCCGCACAGGAAGTTGAACCATTTGGAGCCATAGGCGACATGCCCGACCTCCTCGGCATATATCACCTCCAGCGCGTCGATGGCCTGGGTGAGCTGTGCCTTGCGGAAGATTTCGATCATGCCGGGAGTGACGTCCAGCCCGCGCGCCTCCAGCACCATTGGCACCACCGCCAGGCGGCCCATCAGGTCCTCTGCCGTGTCCTCGGCGGCGCGCCACATGCCGGCGTGGGCCGGCAGGGCGCCGTAATGGCTGCCCAGCGCTTCAAGACAGTCGCACATCAGGTTGAAATGCTTTGATTCTTCATCCGCGGCCTTGACCCAGTCGTCGAAGAAGCCCACCGGCATCGGCACGTGGGAAAAACGGGCGATGATGTCCCAGTGCAGGTCAACGGCGTTCAGCTCGATATGGGCGACGGCATGCAGCAGCGCGAGGCGGCCGGCCTCGGACCCCGGCTTGCGCTTGGGCACGTCGCGGGGGTGCAGCAGCTCAGGCTTGTCCGGCCGGGCCGGGTGCATCGGCGGGGAGGCGGTGCCGATGGCGATGTCCGGGCCGGAGCCGTTGCGGAAGGCAAACCACGCGGCGGCGTGGCGGCGCGACAGCGCGGTCTTCTGCCGCCCGTCTGCGGTGTTCAGCACCTCTGCGGCGCGTCCGGCGAGCGTTAGGGGCTGATCGGTCATGCGGGTCTCCTGTTGCAGCGGCTGGCCCGGGTTCACCTGATTTGGGCGGCGGAGTCCAGTGCGGAAACGGCAGCGCTCCCGCGTCCGCGGGCGATCAGCGGGCTGATCGCCCTGGCGGCCTTGGGCCTGGCACCGCGCGGGACGCGCGGTGCGCGCCGCCCGCAGGGGCGGCGCCGGGCCCAACAGCGCGGCCTGCGCCCGGCAGGTCGCGGGCAGAACTGGCGGGAGCCCCCCCGCCGTGCCTTCAGCGCCGCCACGCCTCAAAGCGCGCGGACGGCTTCCAGCACCTCGGCGGCGTGGCCGTCGACCTTGACCTTGCGCCAGACCCGCGCGATGCGGCCTTCGGCGTCGATCAGGAAGGTTGAGCGTTCGATCCCCCAGAACTTCTTGCCGTACATGCTCTTTTCTTTCCAGACGCCGTAATCTTCGCACACCGTGCCCTCCGCATCGGACAGAAGCGGCGTTGTCAGCCCGTGTTTGTCGGTGAATTTGTCGTGCTTGGCGACGGTATCCTTGGAGATCCCGAAAACCTGCGCCCCGGCGTCGGCAAAGGCCTGCAAAGCCTCTGAAAAGGCGATGGATTCTTTGGTGCAGCCGGGAGTATCATCACGGGGATAGAAGAACAGCACCACGGGCGCGCCCTTGAGGCTGGACAAAGTGACCTCTCCGCCGCCGCTGCGGGGCAGGGTAAAGGAAGGGGCGGGATCTGAAACGTCGGGCATCGGCCTGTCTCCGGTAATTTGCGCAACTCATTGCGCGGCAACCATAACCCATGAGCAGCAAAGGGAAAGCTGAGATCAAACAAGCCGGCGAGAATAACGGCGCTGCGGCCGAGGCCGTGCCTGTGCGCGGGCCCGTGCCCGGCCCGGAGGCCAGCGTTGCGGCACCGGTGCGGCGGCGCTGGCGCTGGCGGCTGCTGCGCGGTGCTGTCTGGCTGCTTGCATTGCTGAGCTTCCTGGGTGCTGGCGCGATCTATTTCGGCCTTGGCACCCGGCTGGATGCGCCGGAGTGGCTGCGCCAGCGGGTGGAGACCCGGATCGAGCGGCACCTGAACGGGTTGCAGATCGACTTCGGCGCCATCCATGTGGTTGTGAACAAGGGCTGGCGGCCGCGGGTCAGCCTCAAGGACGTGGTGCTGCGCCACCCGGACGGCGCGGTGTTTGCCCAGCTGGCAGATGCCCAAGCGAGCCTGGCGATGCGGCCGCTGCTGCGCGGCCAGGTCCAGCCCAAGCAAATCTCGCTCAGCGGTCTGTTCGCAGTCTTGCGGCGCAATCAGGATGGAACGCTGGCGCTGAGTTTTGCCAGCGGCGGACTGCCAACCCGGCAGGCGGGCAATTTGGTGGAGCTGATCAAGCAATGGGACAGCCAGCTGGACAAGCCCGTTCTGGCGGCACTGCGGGGGGTCGAGACCAGCGAGCTGACGCTGTCTTATACCGATGACCGCCTGGGCCGCGCCTGGACCCTGGACGGCGGCCGGGTCCGGCTGCAGAAGAGCGGCAGCGCGGTGTCGGCCTCGGCGGTGTTTTCCGTGCTGAGCGGACGCGGCGACGTGGGCTCGGTCGAGGCCAGTTATACCTCGGAGATCGGCAGCCCGGAGGCGGAATTCGGGGTTCTTGTCTCGGAGATCGCTAGTGAGGACATCGCCCTGCAAAGCCCGGCGCTTGGCTGGCTGGGGGTCCTGCGGGCGCCGATTTCCGGCTCCCTGCGCGGCGGTGTGCGCCGCGACGGCACGCTGGAGCCGGTGCAGGCCAGCCTGCGGATCGGCGAGGGGGTGATCCAGCCGGAGGCGCAGACCCGGCCGGTGCCGATCACCGGGGCGCGCAGCTATTTCACCTATGACCCGGCGGCGCAGAAGCTGGAATTCGCCGAGCTGAGTGTGCAGAGCGGCTGGGGCTCCGGGGTGATGCAGGGGCAGGCCAGCCTGGCGGGGATCCAGAACGGGCAGCTGACCGGGCTGACCGGCCAGCTGCGCTTTGCCGATCTGGAGCTGAACCCGCGCCGCCTGTTCGAGACGCCGGTGAAATTCCCGGCGGTGGATGCGGATTTCGATCTGCGGCTGAAACCCTTCCGTCTGCGGCTGGGCGAGATGCTGGTGCGCGACGGCGGCAGCCGGATCCATTTCGACGGTGTGATCGGGGCCGGGCCCGAAGGCTGGGATTATGACTTGAACGGGCGGGTCGATCAGGTCGGGGTCGAGCGGGTCAAGCAGCTGTGGCCGGAGGCGCTGGCGTCCAAGCCGCGCGCCTGGGTGCGGGAGAACCTGCATGCGGGGCTGGTGCGCGATGTGGGCTTCCACATGCGCGGGCGCGGCAGCGGCAAGCCGTTCGTCAGCCTGGATCTGGCCTTTGAACAGGCCGAGGTGCTGTTTCAGAAGTTCATGCCGCCGGTGCGGCAGGCGGCGGGCCAGCTTAGCCTTTACGGCAACCGCTTTGTGGTCACCGCGTCCCAGGGGGTGGTCACGGCGGACCAGGGCGGTGACGTGGATGTTACAGGAACCTCCTTCATCATCCCGGACACCACGGTGCGCGACGGCACCCCCGGCATTGCCCGGATTGCTGCGCGCGGTTCGGTGACTGCGGCGCTGTCGCTGCTGAACCGCGAGCCGCTTGAGATCATGGACAAGGCGTCGCTGCCGGTCGATCTGGCCGAGGGGCAGGTGGAGGCCGCGGGCACGCTGTCGCTGCCGCTGCGCAAAGGCGTGCAGCCGGAAGAGATCCTCTATCACTACAGCGGTGAGGCGCGGGCGGTGGAGACCAGCAAGCTGGTGCCGGGTCATACCGCTGTGGCGCCGCTGCTGAAGATCGAAGGCAACCAGGGTGAGGTGCGCATCAGCGGCAGCGGCAGCCTGTCGGGTGTGCCGCTGACCGTCAGCTGGGGGCAGAAGATCGGCAAGGACGCCCCCCGCGACAGCCGGGCCGAGGGCACCATCGAACTGTCGGCAGAGGCCGTGTCCGCCTTTAACCTGGGCCTGCCGCGCGGGTCCGTCTTCGGCCAAGGGCAGGGCCGTTACACGGTGGATCTGCAGCCCGGCGCGCCGCCGCGGCTGCAGCTGGACTCGGACCTTGCCGGGGTCGGCCTGAGGATTGCGGAGATCGGCTGGCGCAAGAGCATGGCGGCGGCAGGCAAGCTGTCGCTGTCGGCAGAGCTGGCGCAGACCGCGACGGTGGAGCGGCTGGAACTGCAGGCGCCCGGGCTGGCGGCCACCGGCCGGGTCACAACGCGCGAGGGCGGCGGGCTGGATCAGGCGGTGTTTTCCTCTGCGCGGGTGGGCAATTGGTTTCAGGGCGCGGTGACCTTCCGCGGGCGCGGCAGCGCACCGCCAGCGATTGAGGTCACCGGCGGCAGGCTGGACCTGAACCGCTCGCCGTTCTCGGAAAGCTCCGGCAGCGGCGGCGGCGGCAGCAGCGGCGGAGGGTCGGTTCCGATCTCCTTGCGTTTGCAGAATTTGCAGGTCACGGACAGCATCGGGCTGCAAAGCTTTCAGGGCCGGTTTTCGACCCAGGGCGGCATGAATGGGGAGTTCACCGCCCGCCTGAACGGGCAGACGCCCGTGGCAGGCACCGTGGTGCCGCAGAACAACGGCACCGCGGCGCGCATCCGCGCCAATGATGCCGGCGGCGTGTTCCGGTCTGCCGGGGTGTTCGAGCATGGCCGCGGCGGCAGTTTCGACATGACGCTGGTCCCGGCAGAGAGGCCGGGCGAATACGACGGGCGGGTCAGCGTGCGCAACATCCGGGTGCGCAATGCGCCGTCGATGGCGGCGATTCTGAACGCGATCAGCCTGGTCGGGCTGCTGGACGAGATGACCGGCCAGGGCATCCTGTTCACCAGCATGGACGGGCGGTTCCGGCTGGGCGGTTCGCATCTGATTCTGCACCAGAGCAGCGCGGTCGGGCCGTCGATGGGGCTGTCGCTGGACGGCAACTTTGATCTGAACAGCAGCCGCCTGAACATGCGCGGGGTGATCTCGCCGGTGTATCTGCTTAACGCTATCGGGCGGGTGCTGTCGCCCCGGGACGGCGAGGGGCTGTTCGGCTTCACCTTCACCCTGCGCGGCACCGCGGATGATCCCTCGGTGTCGGTCAACCCGCTGGCCGGGCTGGCGCCGGGGTTCCTGCGTGAGATCTTCCGCGGTCCTCCGCCGAAGGTGCCGGGGGACGACAGGGCCTTCTCCGTTGACGGGGAGCTTCTGGAGGAAGGTGAAGAGCAAGTCCAAACCCCGCTTGGGGCCAACAAGTAAACTGGCTGGGGGCGAAAATCGCCATAGATTTTCCCTGCAGCACATCCTATAGCGCGCGCCATGAAACTCAGCGATTTCGACTTTGACCTGCCCGACGATCTGATTGCCACCCGGCCTGCCAGTCCGCGCAGCTCTGCCCGGCTGCTGGTGGCTGAGGGCGGAACCCTGCATGACGGGCGGGTGACCGACCTGGTCAATTGGCTGCAGCCCGGCGACCGGCTGGTGCTGAACGACACCAGGGTGATCCCGGCACGCCTCAGCGGGCAGCGCCACCGCGACAGCGCGCAGGGGCCGGTATCGGCGAAAATCGAGGCCACCCTGCTGGAGCCGCGCGCCGACGGCAGCTGGGCGGCGCTGCTGAGGCCACTGAAAAAGATCCGTGAAGGCGAGGAGATCGTCTTCTCTGAGGATCTGAGCGCGACGCTGGAAGCCATCGAGGACGGCCAGGGGCAGTTGCGCTTTAACCTCAGCGGCACTGATTTCGACGCGGCACTGGCAGAGGCCGGCGCGATGCCGCTGCCGCCCTATATCGCGGCCAAGCGGGCCGCGGATGAGCAGGACAAGACCGACTATCAGACCGTGTGGGCCAGGAATTCGGGCGCGGTTGCGGCGCCGACAGCCTCCTTGCATTTCGATGAACCGCTGCTGGCGGCGCTGCAGGCGCGCGGGGTGGATATATCCTATGTCACCCTGCATGTGGGCGCGGGCACCTTCCTGCCGGTCAAGGTGGAGGATGTGACCACCCACCGGATGCACGCGGAATGGGGCAAGGTGGGCGCAGAGGTTGCGGCGGACATTGCTGCGACCAAGGCGGCGGGCGGCCGGGTGATTCCGGTCGGCACCACGGCACTGCGGCTGATCGAAAGCGCCGCCAAGGACGGGCAGATCCACCCTTGGGAAGGCGACACCGACATCTTTATCTACCCCGGGTTCGAGTTCCAGGTGGCGGATGCGCTGATGACCAATTTCCACCTGCCGAAATCGACCCTGCTGATGCTGGTTTCCGCCCTGATGGGGCAGGAGGAGATCCGGCGCATCTACGATCATGCGGTCAGCAGCGGCTACCGGTTCTTTTCTTATGGCGATGCGTCGCTTTTGATCCCGGCGAAGACGGATACACCTTAGAAAAGCGGCGCGAATCCAGAGACAAGCGCCGCAACCATGGCCCCTGATCGCGAAAGCCCGGTCATGAAACTGAAATCAGAATCAGCGACACCGGCCACGCGAGCCTTGATCGCCCGGACATAACAATCAAATGTGATGGCAGCCCGTCCCCTGTGGAGGGCTGCTTTGCTTTCAAAGGAGGCATGGAAATGCTGCAGGTGCTGTCGAGCGCGTGGGCGCTGCTGTTGGGGGTTTGCTTGCTGATGGTGGGCAACGGCCTGCAGGGCACCATGCTGGGGGTGCGGGGCGATCTGGAGGGGTTCTCCTCCTTCGAGATGTCCCTGGTGATGGCGGCCTATTTCGTCGGCTTCCTGGGCGGCTCGCGGCTGGCGCCGGAGATGATCCGCCGGGTTGGCCACGTGCGCGTCTTTGCTGCGCTGGCGTCGTTCATCTCGGCGGTGATGATCCTGTACCCGCTGCTGCCCAACACCATCGCCTGGGCGCTGGGGCGAATGATCATCGGCTTCTGCTTCTCCGGCGTGTATGTGACCGCGGAAAGCTGGCTGAACAACGCCGCCGACAACACCAACCGCGGCAAGGCGCTGTCGCTGTACATGATCGTGCAGATGATCGGCATCATCACCGCGCAGGGCCTGATCCAGATCGGTGACCCGGGCGGTTATGAGGCGTTCATCATCGCCTCGATCCTGGTTTCGATTTCCTTTGCGCCGATTCTGCTGTCGATCCAGCCGACCCCGGCCTTTGACACCACCAAGCCAATGACGCTGAAAGAGCTGATGAAGATCTCGCCGCTGGGCTGCGTGGGCATGTTCCTGCTGGGCGGTGTCTTCTCGGCGCAGTTCGGGATGAGCGCGGTGTACGGCTCTGCCGCAGGCATGAGCCTGACCCAGCTGTCGGTCTTTATCGCGACTTTCTATGTCGGCGCGACGGTGCTGCAGTATCCGCTGGGCTGGATTTCCGACCGGATGGACCGCCGGGTGCTGATCCTGTTTGTCTCGCTGATTGGCGGCGCCGCGGCTGTGGCGGGCTTCCTGCTGGGCGGCGATTTCAAGATGCTGCTGGTGGCGGCCTTCTTTATCGGCGGCCTTTCGAACCCGCTTTACTCGCTGCTGATCGCCTATACCAACGACTACCTGGAGCATGACGACATGGCGGCAGCGTCGGGCGGGCTGGTGTTCATCAACGGGCTGGGCGCAATTGCCGGCCCGGTGATCACCGGCTGGCTGATGGGGGACGCGGTGTTCGGGCCTCCGGGCTTTTTCACCTTCATCGCTGCGCTGATGTTCGTGATGGCGGCCTATGCGCTCTACCGCGCGACCCAGCGCGCCTCGATCCCGGTCGAGGAGACCGGTAGCTACGCCGCGATGTCGCCGACCGCAACGCCGGTGGCGGTGGAGTTTGCCCAGGAATACGCCATTGATACCGAGCTTGAGGAGCAGGAAACCGCCGCTGCGGAGAACTGATTGCGCTAACCAGCCGTTTTCGTGAGGATTATTTCACTCGCAGGTCTTGCCTGTCGCAATTTGTGACCCAAGGTTACTTGTAATGGCAACGTAAAATGGCCTGAAATCAGGGTCAGGAAAAACTTGGAGTTAAGACCGATGGCTGGTCCCGAAGAGATACTTGAATTCTGGCTCGACGAGGTCGGGGAGAAGGGATGGTATCTGCAGGATGATGCGCTGGATCAAGAGATCCGCACGAAGTTCCAGAAAACCTGGCAGGAGGCTTGCGAGGGCAGGTTCTCCTTCTGGCTGACCTACCCCAGCGGGACGCTGGCGTACATCATCCTGATGGACCAGTTCCCGCGCAACATGTTCCGCGGCGAGGGCAAGGCGTTTGCCTCCGACCAGGCGGCGCTGTCGGCGGCCAAGGTCGCGATCAACAAGAAGTGGGACATGAAGATCGACGAGCCGGCGCGGCAGTTCTTCTATCTGCCGCTGATGCATTCAGAGAACCTGTGCGACCAGGAACGCTGCATCCGGCTGATGATGGAGCGGATGCCGCAGACCGGCACCAGCAACCTGCTGCACGCCCGCGCCCATCGCGAAGTGATCCGCCAGTTCGGCCGCTTCCCCTACCGCAATGAGGCGCTGCACCGCGCCAGCACCGGGCCGGAGCTCGACTATGTTATGGCGGGCGGCTACGGCGAGACCGTGCGGCAGGTGCAAGCGGCCGGCTGAGCCGCTACGCTAGGCAAGCTTACTCAGATGCGCTGCGCTTCTAACCCGGAGGCGCAGCGTTTTTCTGTCCGCTGCAGCGGAGCAGGCCGGTCAAGCGGGCGGCAAACTCCGCCGCCCCTGCGCGGGCTGCCCCTGCCGCGGCCTGCTGGGGCAGATCCCGCATTTCGGATAGGCTCGCCTGCAGCTGGTCCAGGCGTTCCTCCAAAGGGGCAAGGCGGGTTGGAGACACGGTGGCTGTCCCGTTCTGAACGGCAGCGCGAAGACTGGCAATCTCCCCCTGCAGCCCGGTTACGGCGGTGTGCAGCGGTTCAACGCGGCTGGTGATCTCTGCCGCATTGGCGGTGACGGCAGAGGCAGCCGCCATCAGCTTCCACCCCAGGAACAGGCAGAGCGCCAGCAGGATCAGGGTGGCGTTCAGAAGGGCCTTGGCAAGATCCGCGACAGTTCGTGTCATATTCTTCCGCTCCCGGCTGTGGATTGCAGCGCCTGTTTCAGCTTATGCTGGCCCGGAACCAGCCTCGCTGCCAAGCGGAAACCTGCCGCAGTTCGCAGGGCCGCAATGCCGCAGCAGAGGATGATTGCAGTGCAGAAAGAAATAGTTTAACGGTAAACTAGTTTTATTGATCCTGTTCAAGGCGAGGGGACAGCATGGCCGCACAATCCTATGACGTGATCGTAATCGGCGCCGGGCCGGGGGGCTATGTTGCCGCCATCCGCGCAGCGCAGCTGGGGCTGAAGACCTGCGTGGTCGAGCGCGAGCATCTGGGCGGTATCTGCCTGAACTGGGGCTGCATCCCGACCAAGGCGCTGCTGCGCTCCTCCGAGGTGTTCCACCTGATGGAGCGGGCCAAGGATTTCGGCCTGAAGGCTGAAAACATCGGCTATGACCTGGATGCGGTGGTGAAACGCTCACGCGGGGTGGCAAAACAGCTGTCGTCTGGAATTGGCCACCTGATGAAGAAGAACAAGATTGACGTGGTGATGGGCGAGGCGTCCATTCCGGCCAAGGGCAAGGTCTCGGTGAAAACCGAAAAGGGCACGCAGGATCTGACCGCCAAGCACATCGTGCTGGCCACCGGCGCCCGCGCCCGTGAACTGCCGGGGCTGGAGGCGGACGGCGATCTGGTCTGGACCTATAAGCACGCGCTGGATCCGGTGCGGATGCCGAAGAAGCTGCTGGTCATCGGCTCCGGCGCGATCGGCATCGAATTTGCCAGCTTCTACAACACCCTGGGCGCTGAAACCACGGTGGTTGAGGTGATGGACCGGGTGCTGCCGGTGGAAGACGCGGAAATCTCTGCCTTTGCCAAGAAGTCCTTTGTCAAACAGGGCATGAAGATCATGGAAAAAGCCATGGTCAAGAAGCTGGACAAGGGCAAGGGCAAGGTGACCGCCCATATCGAGGTTGGCGGCAAGGTAGAGAAGCATGACTTTGACACCGTGATTTCTGCCGTGGGCATCGTAGGCAATGTCGAAGGCCTGGGGCTGGAAGAACTGGGCGTCAAGGTGGACCGGACCCATGTGGTGACCGACGAGTACTGCCGCACCGGTGTTGATGGCCTTTACGCCATTGGCGATATCGCCGGCGCGCCCTGGCTGGCGCATAAGGCATCGCACGAGGGCGTCATGGTGGCGGAGCTGATCGCAGGCAAGCACGCGCATCCGGTCAAGCCCGAGAGCATCGCCGGCTGCACCTACTGCCAGCCGCAGGTCGCCTCTGTCGGGTATACCGAGGCGAAGGCGAAGGAGCTGGGCTATGACATCAAGGTCGGCCGCTTCCCCTTCATCGGCAACGGCAAGGCGATTGCACTGGGAGAGGCCGAGGGCATGGTGAAGACCATCTTTGACGCCAAGACCGGCGAGCTGCTGGGCGCGCATATGGTCGGCGCTGAGGTGACCGAACTGATCCAGGGCTATGTGGTCGGCCGCCAGCTGGAGACCACCGAGGAAGACCTGATGAACACCGTCTTCCCGCATCCGACGCTGAGCGAGATGATGCATGAATCGGTGCTCGACGCCTTTGACCGGGTGATCCACATCTGACGCAGCATTCCCGCGCCGCAGCTCTTGCCGCGGCCGGGATTAGCGGGCAGGACAGGGAAAGCAGGCACTGCGCGTGCCTGCTTTTGCTATTTGAGGGCAGATAATTTGACGGATGGCGGAGATTCCCGCTGGGGGCTGATCCTGGCGGTTTGGGCCGCGGGGCTGGGGGCCGCCGCGCAATACGGCAAGATTTCGGTGATCTTCGGCCGCATGGGCGAACTGTATCCGCAGGCGGGCACCGCGCTGAGCTTTTCGGTGTCGCTGGTGGGCACGCTGGGCATCCTGCTGGGGGCGGTGGCAGGCCTGTATGCGGCCGCCTTTGGCTACCGGCGCACGCTGGTCTGGGCGCTGTGGGCCGGGGCGGCGGTGTCTGCGCTGCAGGCGCTGCATCTGCCGTTCGGGCTGTTCCTGGCCACAAGGGTGGCTGAGGGGCTGTCGCATCTGGGCATTGTGGTCGCGGGCCCGGTTCTGATTGCGCAGCTGAGCTCTGACCGCGGCCGGGGGCTGGCGATGACCCTGTGGAGCACTTTTTTTGCCGTGGCCTTTACCCTGCTGGCCTGGGGCGGCCTGCCGCTGGTGCGGGCCTGGGGGCTGCTGGCGCTGTTTGGCGCCCATGCGGCGGTGATGGCGGGGCTGGCGGTGCTGCTGGGTTTTGCCTTGCGCGCTGTTCCGGTGCCTGAGCGGGCGCCTTTGCCGCGGCTGGCGGACCTGCCGGGGCAGCATCTGCCCATCTACCGCTCCCCTTGGATATCGGCGCCGGCTGCGGGCTGGCTGTTTTACACCTGCTGCTTTGTGGCGGTGCTGACGGTGATCCCGCCCTACATCGCGGAAGAGGCGCGCGGGTTTGTCCTGGGAATGATGCCGCTGGCCAGCATCGCGGTGTCGATGACCCTGGGCGTTTACCTGCTGCGGTTTTTGCCGGCGGTGCGGCTGGCGCAGCTGGGGTTCCTGGCCTGCGCCGCAGCGGCGCTGTGGCTGTGGGCCGTGCCCGGCGCGCCGCTGGCCTGTATCGCCATGGCCGGGGCGATGGGGCTGGTGCAGGGCGGCTCATTCGCGGCGGTGCCGCAGCTGAACGCCACCGCCGCGTCGCGGGCGCAGGCCAGCGGGGCAATGGCGCAGACGGGCAATCTGGGCAACACCATCGGCACGCCGCTGATGGTGGTGTCGCTGTCGGCGGCGGGGTTCAGCGGCATGATGGCGGCGCTGCTGGTGCTGTTTCTGGGCGGTGCCGCGGTGCATCTGCTGCTGGCGGCCCGGCGCCGCGTTATGGCCTGACAGCAAGGGCTCCGGCCCGCCGCCGGCCCCCTGCGGGGTCCGCCGCCCGTTGGGCGTGCCGGATTCCGGGAAATCCGGAGCGGGAAACGCGGTTGGCCCGGCTGCTGCCAGCTGCTGTCAGCAAACTTCCACCTGTTCGTGATATGTTCTTTATGGGGGCTTGGCGTTTCCAATCGCATTCCCTATCTGTAGGGCTGGCGTCCGCCAAGGGTTCGGCGGACGCGTCTACGGGGGCATTATGGCTGAGCTGAAATCCATCGAAGTGCGCGGCGCGCGCGAGCATAATCTGAAGAGCATCGACGTGGATATCCCGCGCGATGAGCTGGTGGTGATCACCGGCCTTTCGGGCTCGGGCAAGTCCAGCCTCGCGTTTGACACCATCTATGCCGAGGGCCAGCGCCGGTACGTCGAGTCGCTGAGTGCTTATGCGCGCCAGTTCCTCGACATGATGGAAAAGCCGGATGTGGACCACATCAGCGGCCTGAGCCCGGCGATTTCGATTGAGCAGAAGACGACGTCTAAAAACCCGCGCTCCACCGTGGGCACGGTGACGGAAATCTATGACTACCTGCGTCTGCTGTTTGCCCGCGCGGGCACGCCCTATTCGCCGGCCACCGGGCTGCCGATCGAGGCGCAGCAGGTGCAGGACATGGTCGACCGGATCATGGAGATGGAGGAGGGCACCCGCGGCTATCTGCTGGCGCCGATCGTCCGTGACCGCAAGGGTGAGTACAGGAAGGAATTCCTGGAGCTGCGCAAGCAGGGCTTCCAGCGGGTGAAGGTCGACGGGGAGTTCTATGAACTGGACGAGCCGCCAACGCTGGACAAGAAGTTCCGCCATGACATCGACGTGGTGGTGGACCGGCTGGTGGTGCGCGAAGGCATGGAGACGCGTCTGGCGGACTCCCTTCGCACCGCGCTGGACCTGGCCGACGGCATCGCCATTCTGGAGACCGCGCCCAAGGAGGGCGATCCGGAGCGGATCACCTTCAGCGAAAATTTTGCCTGCCCGGTCAGCGGCTTCACCATCCCGGAGATCGAGCCGCGGCTGTTCTCCTTTAACGCGCCGTTTGGCGCCTGTCCGAAATGCGACGGCCTTGGCGTCGAGCTGTTCTTTGACGAGCGTCTTGTGGTGCCTGACCAGTCCCTGAAGGTCTATGACGGCGCGCTGGCGCCCTGGCGCAAGGGAAAATCGCCGTATTTCCTGCAGACCATCGAGGCGATTGCCCGGCATTTCCAGTTCGACAAGAACACCGCGTGGAAGGACCTGCCCGAGAAGGTGCAGAAGGTGTTCCTGTACGGCTCCGGCGAGGAGGAAATCCTGTTCCGCTATGATGAGGGCGGCCGGGTTTACCAGGTGGAGCGGACGTTCGAGGGCGTGATTCCGAATATGGAGCGCCGCTACCGCGAGACCGACTCCAACTGGATCCGCGAAGAGTTCGAGCGCTATCAGAACAACCGGCCCTGCCACCACTGCGACGGCTACCGGCTGCGGGATGAGGCGCTGGCGGTGAAGATCGCCGGTGTCCATGTGGGGCAGGTGGTGCAGAAGTCTATCCGCGAGGCGCTGGCCTGGATCGAGGATGTGCCGAACCATCTGAGCCAGCAGAAGCAGGAAATTGCGCGGGCCATTGTCAAGGAGATCCGCGAGCGGCTGGGATTCCTGAACAATGTCGGGCTGGAGTACCTGACCCTGAGCCGTAATTCCGGCACGCTGTCCGGCGGTGAGAGCCAGCGGATCCGGCTGGCGTCGCAGATCGGCTCCGGCCTGACGGGCGTCTTGTACGTGCTGGATGAGCCCTCCATCGGCCTGCACCAGCGCGACAATGACCGGCTGATCGGCACGCTGAAGAATCTGCGCGACCAGGGCAACACGGTGATCGTGGTGGAGCATGACGAGGACATGATCAGGCAATCGGATTACGTGTTCGACATCGGCCCCGGCGCCGGGGTGCATGGCGGCGAGGTGGTGAGCCACGGCACGCCGCAGCAGATTGCCTCCGACGCGGGTTCGGTCACCGGTCAGTATCTGGCAGGCACGCGGGAGATCGCGGTGCCGGGCAAGCGGCGCAAGGGCAACAAGAAGAAGGTCAAGGTGGTGAAGGCCACCGGCAACAACCTGAAAGAGGTGACGGCGGAGTTCCCGCTGGGCAAGTTCGTGTGCGTCACCGGCGTGTCGGGCGGCGGCAAGTCGACGCTGACCATTGAGACGCTGTTCAAGACCGCCTCCATGCGCCTCAATGGCGCGCGCCAGACGCCTGCACCCTGCGAGAGCATTAAGGGGCTGGAGCATCTGGACAAGGTGATCGACATTGACCAGCGCCCGATTGGCCGGACGCCCCGGTCGAACCCGGCCACCTATACCGGTGCCTTCACCCCGATCCGCGACTGGTTCGCGGGTTTGCCGGAGGCCAAGACGCGCGGATACAAACCGGGTCGGTTCTCCTTCAATGTGAAGGGCGGGCGCTGCGAGGCGTGTCAGGGCGATGGTGTGATCAAGATCGAGATGCACTTTCTGCCGGACGTCTATGTCACCTGCGAGACCTGCAAGGGCGCGCGCTATAACCGTGAGACGCTGGAGATCAAGTTCAAGGGCAAGAGCATTGCCGACGTGCTGGATATGACGGTAGAGGACGCGCAGGAGTTCTTCCAGGCGGTGCCGGCGATCCGCGACAAGATGGACGCGCTGATGCGGGTGGGCCTTGGCTATATCAAGGTTGGCCAGCAGGCGACGACGCTGTCAGGCGGCGAGGCGCAGCGGGTGAAGCTGTCAAAGGAGTTGTCGAAACGCTCGACGGGCCGGACGCTGTATATTCTGGATGAGCCGACCACCGGCCTGCATTTCGAGGATGTGAAGAAGCTCCTGGAAGTGCTGCACGAGCTGGTGGAGCAGGGCAATTCGGTGGTGGTGATTGAGCACAATCTGGATGTGATCAAGACCGCCGACTGGATCATCGACATCGGTCCTGAGGGAGGCGACGGCGGCGGCGAGATCGTTGCAGCCGGAACGCCGGAGGCTGTGGCGGATGAGCCGCGCAGCCACACCGGGCGCTATCTGAAAGACATACTGGCGGCGCGGAAAGTGGCGGCGGAGTAGGGTGAGGGGCGCTGCCCCTCTTGGCCTTTGGCCAATTCACCCCGGAGTATTTCTGCAAAGGTGAACAGGGGGCGTTGGCGCCCCCTTTTCTTATGCCGTTCGGGCGGCGGCGGGGCGGGTCAGCAGCAGCGGCACCAGAAACAGGGCCAGGAAGGCTGAGTTCATCACAACGTTGAACCAGGCGCCTGCGGCAAGGGAGCCGAGACTGTCAGGCACGTACCAGGCCAGCAGCGCAGGGATCAGCAGGCCGCGGCCCAGAACGGGATCGGTGCTGTAGACATGCTTTGTCACCAGATAGATCAGGACGCAGAAACCGCACAGCAGGCCGCCGCTGATGGCGGTCATCAGGGAGGCCGGGCCGGGTTGCAGCCGCTGTCCGCCGTCCAGCGGCAGGAAGGCCAGATCCAGAAAGAATCCGAGGGCTTGTGAAAGCGGTGTGGCCAGCGCCAGCACCATGGCGAGGCCGAAGGCGGCAGAGAGCACCGAAACGGTCTTGAGCATGCGGATTGCGGCGGCGTGTGTCATGGGATGCTCCTGTATTGTGTCCGCTGCAGGATGCCGCGCGAACCGGACGCAAAACAATTACCTGGGAGGTAAGTGTTATCCGGCGCGGAGGCGTCTATGCTGCGCAAAAACGGAGGCAGACGATGGCGGAAGGCTTTGGCGCGGTTCTGAAGAAGTGGCGCGGGCTGCGGCGGATGAGTCAGATGGAGCTGGCGCTGCAGGCCGGCGTCTCGGCGCGGCATTTGTCATTTCTGGAAAGCGGCCGTTCACGTCCCAGCCGCGGCATGGTGCTGCGCCTCAGCGATGAGTTGCAGATGCCGGGCGGGGCGCGCAACCAGCTGCTGACGGCAGCCGGGCTGGCGCCGGCCCATGTGAGCCGGGACCTGAACGATGCGGAACTGGCGCCGCTGTGGCAGGCGGCGGAGCAGATGCTGGCGGCGCACGCGCCCTATCCGGCGATGATGATCGACCGGCACTGGCGGCTGCTGGATCTGAACCGGGCAGCCGCGGCGATGCTGGGCAGTGCCGGGATCAGCAAAGGCAGCAGCCTGCTCGACGCGCTGCTGGGCAATGCGGCGCTGCGGGCGGCGCTGGACAATCTGGAAGAGGTTGAGCGGCACAGCCTGGCGCGGCTGCGGACCGAACTGGCGCATTTCGGCGCTGATCCGGTGCTGGAACAGGCGGTGGCGCGGCTGCAGGCCAATGTTGCAGCTTCGGAGGCTTTGCGGCAGGGGCTGCTGCCCGCGGTGATTCCGGCGCGTTACCGGATGGGCGGGCAGGTGCTGTCGTTCTTTTCCACCATCACGCAATTCGGCGGCACCGGGGATCTGGCGATGTCTGAACTGCGCATTGAAATGCTGTTCCCCGCCGACGGGGCCACCCGGGAGGTGCTGGAGGCGATGGCCGGGCAGGGTGCTGCAGACAGCGCCGGCGGCTAGTTGTCCAGCACAGCCTCAGCGCCGATCAGGCGCAGCACCTTGTGGGTTTCCCGGTTGACCTGATACACATAGCCGCCCGCCTGAACATAGCTGCCATAGGGATCCGGCGCCCAGCCGCCGGGCTGGCCGATCCAGATATAGTCTTCCAGAATATGATCGCCGCGGCGGTAGAACTTCTTGGCCTGGGACGGAGGAACGCAATGCGCGGCTTTCCTGTCCAGCCCGGGCGGGCATTGGAATCCGGCCTGGTCCGGTTCGTCGTATCCACTGCCGGCCGCCAGCGGTATCGCCAGCGCGCAGGCCGCGGCAAGAACGGTGAAGGGAACAATGTGACGGCGTACCATTTACAGCGGGTCCTTTCTTCGCTGCCCCTCACATAACCGCCTGTCCGGCAAATCCAAGGGAGCGGAGAAAGGGGCGGCGGCAGGCCGCCAGTTGCCGGTTACGCAGCGGCAATAACCCGCGCTTCGTAGCTGCGCAGGGACAGCCGGGCGGCATTTCCGCAGCCGCGGCCGGTTTCTGCGCAAAGGTCCGGGAACAAGTCGCGGATTTCCGCTTGCGTTCCGGCGTCGAAGCCGGCCGCGGTTTCCGGGCCGGGCTGATAGCTTTCGCTGAGAGCACCGTTGGCCCAGAGAATCTGGTGGCTGCCGAACAGCAGGTGGTAGTACTCCGCCTCTTCCAGCTCAAGCGCCGGGCGGACGGTCCTGTCGTTGACCAGGTCCTTGGCCTTGACCAGCACTTCGGTTTCCCCGAACAGCAGTTCTGCCATCGCGCCGGACACCACCATCCGGTGCTGCGGCGAGACATAGAGGTCGCGGTCATTGCCGCAGCTGTCCGGGGCAAAGCGGATCGGGGCCGTGTCCGGTGTGCAGGCGGTGCGGCGGCTGCCGGTCCATAGCAGCACCTGGGGGCCGTTGTCGCAGGTCAGGACCTCCATGCCGGGGCGCAGGTCCTCAACCGCGATTTCGCCGCCCGGCACCCGGATCATGGTGCCGCGCAGGAAGCATGGCACGGTCTGATTGATCTCCACCAGGCCGGTGTCGGAATTGCCCTCGCCGTTATCGGCGGTGTAGTTGAAATAGACGGTTTCCAGGTCGCCGTCGGTGACCACGGTAAGGGTGCCATCGGCGTTCAGGGTGATCTGCTGCCCGGTGGTCAGCGTGACGGTGTCGCCGGCAGCGACCTGCTGGTCGTTGATATGGGTGATGCTCAGCGTGCCGCCGGCGGCGGTGCTGTCGTTTTCCAGGACATCAATCACCCTGGTTTTGCCGATGGCGATGTCTTCCTGATCATCTTGGGCAACAACGGCTGTCTGCACCGAACCGCCTGCAATCAGCAGGTTGGTGTCATAGGCAACGTCGGAGGTGTCCGCGACGCCGATTTTCAAGGTGTTGACTTCACCCGCATTCACCGGTGCGACAAACGTCAGCGTGATGGTGAAGCCGTCCATCTCGGTGTTGAAATTGTCGCCGGTGTTGTCGACGTAGATGTTTTCGGTGCCATCGTTGATATTGCCGATCGAGGCGGTGCCGTCTCCGATGGAGACCTGTGCCTCGACCCCGTTCACCCAGACGCCGACCACGTCGTTGTACTGGGAGTTCACGAACTCCGGGTATTCCTCGGAGGACAGCACAAAGTCGATGGTCAGCGTGTCGCCGTCGGGAACGAATTCGAACTCGAGTATGGAGGCGTCATAGGTCTGAGTGCCTGCCAGCGTGTTGAAGTCCGCATCCCCGTCCACACCGCTGGTGTTGGTGGTGGTATCGGCCCGCTGGTTGGTGTTGGTGGTGCCGTCGCTGTTTGTGAAGTCGCGGGCGTAGCCGGTTGACAGGATCACACCGGAATCCGCAGGGGCCACGCCCGGGGTTGTGGTATCGGCGCCGGAATAGATGCCCGAGGACAGCGCATCGCCGCTGTAAGTGGCGGTGGTCACTGTGACGCCGTCGCCAAAGATTTCCTCTGCCATCTGCTGAGCGGTGGCGTTTGTGTCGACGTTCAGTTCCGTTGCGGTGGCCATGTCGTGCAGCCTGCCTCCGGGTGTGCAAGGTTTTACGGTTGCTTACCGGAATGGTGGAGAAGTTGGACAGAACTGTGGCAGCGCGGCGTCTAAAACCGGATGTTTAATAAAACTTTACGTGTGATTGCTGGCGGGGGCAGTCGGATGAATAGCAAAGGCCGGCCCTGTGCGGGGCCGGCCTTTGGCGGTGCTGACGCTGCCGGATCCGAAAAGAACCGGCCGGGCGTGTCAGCCCTCGCGGCCGCGCTTTTCAAAACGGGGCAGCATGGCGGAGAAATCCATGCCTTTTCCATCTTCCTCCTCGACGAACTTCTTGTAGAGCGCCATCGCCAGTTCGCCCATCGGCGTGTCGGCATCAGCGCTTTCGGCGGCCTGCTGGCTGAGGCCCAGATCCTTGAGCATCAGTTCCGCTGCAAAGCCCGGCTGGTAGTTGTTGTCGGCGGGCGACTGCGGGCCAACGCCGGGGGCCGGGCAATAGGCGTTCATGGTCCAGCTGTAGCCGGAGGAGGTGGAGACCACATCGAACATCTTCTGCCGGTCGAGACCCAGCTTGTCAGCCAGGGCAAAGGCCTCGCAGGTGGCGATCATGGTGACGCCCAGGATCATGTTGTTGCAGATCTTGGCGGCCTGGCCCGCGCCGGCCTCGCCGCAATGCACGGCCTTCTGGCCCATGATGTCAAAGAGAGGTTCCGCCGCCGCAAACGCCTCAGCCGAGCCGCCGGCCATGAAGGTCAGCGTGCCGCCTGCGGCGCCGCCGATGCCGCCGGAGACCGGCGCGTCGACGAACATCAGGCCCGCATCCGCAGCCTGTTCCGCCACGGCGCGGGCGGAGTCCACATCGACGGTGGAGCAGTCGATGAAAGCCGCACCCTTGGTCATGGCCGGGATCACCTCAGCCGCGACCAGGCGCAGGATGGCGCCGTTGGGCAGCATGGTAATGACGGCATCGGCGCCTGCCGCGGCCTCGGGGCCGGAGGCCGCCATGGTCACGCCCTCGATGCTGACATCGGCCATGTCAAATCCGGTGACCTCATGGCCCGCCTTGGCCAGGTTGGCGGCCATCGGGCCGCCCATGTTGCCAAGTCCGATAAATCCGATCTTCATACGAGTTCCTCCTCAAATGTCAGCGCATCCGCGCCGAGCGGCGCCAGCATGTCCTCGACCGCAGACGCGGGGACCGCCTGGCCGGCAAATTGCCACTGCGGATTGCGGTCCTTGTCAATGATCTGGGCCCGGATGCCCTCGAGGAAATCGCCTTTTTCCATCGCGCGGTAGGTAAAGCGGTATTCCAGGTCCAGCGCGCGGCGGATCGCGGGGCCATCGGCGCGCAAGCGGCGCAGCATCTCCAGCGTGCAGGCCATTGACAGCGGCGAGTTGCGGTTCAGCGACTTCAGCGCAGCGACGGAAAAATCGCTTTCCTCCGCCTGCAGGCTTTGCAGGATGGCCTCAAGGCTGTCCTTGCCGAAGTGTCTGGCAGTGTCCTCGCGGACCGCGCGCAGCTTGCCTTCGGGGGCGGGCTGGGCGGCATCCTCGACCAGCTTGGCACTGCCGGTTTCTTCCAGCGCGGCAATCAGCGCGGGCCATTGGTCCTGCGGAATGAAACAGTCGGCAAAACCTGCGAGGATGGCGTCATCCGCGCCCATCCGCGCCGCCGTCATGCCGAGGTATTCACCCAGGTGATCCGGTGCCAGCGTCAGCATCAGCGAGCCGCCCACGTCCGGCACCAGACCGATGCCGACCTCTGGCATGGCGATCTGGCTGCTTTCGCCGACCACCCGGTGGGTGCCGTGGCAGCCGATGCCAACGCCGCCGCCCATGGTGAAGCCCTGCATGAAGCTGATCACCGGCTTCTTGTATTCAAAGATCCGCGCGTTCAGGCGGTACTCATCCCGCCAGAAGGTGCGGCCATAGCTGTAGTCGCCCTTGGTGCCGGTGTCATAGAGCTCGGCAATATCGCCGCCGGCGCAGAAGGCCTTGTCGCCCTCGGCGTCGATCACCACCAGTTTGACGCTGTCATCATTGGCCCAGTCGCGCATGGCGGCGTCGATTGCCATGCACATGTCATAGCTCATCGCATTCAGCGCCTTGGGGCGGGTGAAGGTGATGCGGCCGGCGTGGCCGGACTTGCGGATATGGATATCACTCATCGGGCGTGCTCCGTCAGTATGTCTTGCCGCGGGCAATGTGCTGATTGCAGGTTACTCTGCAATCAGCTGGCGCGCGACGATCAGGCGCATGATTTCGTTGGTGCCTTCCAGAATCTGGTGGACACGCAGGTCGCGCACGATCTTCTCCACCCCGTAGTCGGCAAGATAGCCGTAACCGCCGTGCAACTGCAGGCAGCCGTTGGCGACGTCAAACGCAGTGTCGGTGACCATCAGCTTGGCCATGGCGCAGAACTTGGTGGCGTCATGGGCGCCGTTGTCCAGTTTCCACGCCGCCTGGCGCAGGAAGGTGCGGGCGGCCTGCAGGCGGGTTTCATATTCCGCCAGCCGGAACTGCAGCGCCTGGAACTGGTTGATGGATTTGCCAAAGGCCTTGCGCTCGGACATGTACTGCACGGTTTGATCCAGCGCCGCCTGGGCACCGCCCAGAGCGCCGGCTGAAATGTTCAGACGGCCGCCGTCGAGGCCGGCCATGGCATAGGAGAAGCCTTTGCCTTCCTCGCCGATCAGGTTGTCCGCGGGGATCGCGCAATCGTCGAACTGCACCTGCGAGGTGGGCTGCGCCTTCCAGCCCATCTTGTCCTCCAGCGCGCCGAAAGACAGGCCCGGGTTGCCGTCCTCGACCACCACGGTGGAAATGCCCTTGGGGCCGTCCTCGCCGGTGCGGCACATCACGACATAGGCGTCGGAGTAGGAGCCGCCGGAGATGAACGCCTTGGTCCCGTTCAGCGTGTAGCCTTCATTGGTGCGCTCGGCGCGGGTTTTCAGCGCCGCCGCATCGGAGCCGGAGCCCGGTTCGGTCAGGCAGTAGGAGAAGATCTTCTCCATCGAGCACAGGCTGGGCAGCCATTTCTGCTTGGTCTCTTCCGAGCCGAACTTGTCGATCATGCCACCGCACATGTTGTGGATCGACAGGAAGGAGCCGACGGCAGGGTCGGCCATCGCCAGCGCTTCGAACACCAGGGTGGCGTCAAGCCGGCTGAGGCCGGAGCCGCCGTATTCCTCGGAGACATAGAGCCCGCCAAAGCCCAATTCCGCCAGCTGCGGCCACAGCGATTTGGGGATGGTGCCGTCTTTTTCCCACTGGCGGGCGTGCGGCGCGATGTTTTCCTGGCCAAAGGCTTGGGCCATGTCGAAGATGGCTTGCTGTTCCTCTGTGAGTGCGAAATCCATGTTCGGCTCCTCCCGTGGCGCAATGAATTGAACAGTTGTTTATTTAATAACGGGCGGCGGACGCTGAGGCAAGCTGCGCAAATGCAAAGCCGCCGTGCAGCAATGCCGCAGGGCGGCGCGGGCACGGAGCCTGCCCGGTGAGGAAAAAATTAACAAACTTCGCGGAAACTCTGTCCCAAACAGATCACTCGCAGGTGAATCCTGCAGAGGCATTCCAAAAGGAGCAAACGCAGTGGCGAACTCTCAGGCGCAGCATTTTCTGGCATCCTCGGGACCCGAAAATCCGGACCGCTCGAAACAGGAATTTGCCGGCGCGGTCAGCAGCAACGGCCGCGCCGATTTTGCGATGGCGATGCGGCACGGGATGATCAAGCAATCTAACGGCACGCCGCAGGAGCAGGCCGTGGCGTTGCACGCAAAGGCCCGCAAGCTGGCGTTGAAACGTCAATTCAGCGATGCCGAATACCTTTTGCGCCAAGCGCTGAAGCTGGATGACAAGAACCGGATGATTTATGCCTCGCTCGGCGAAGTGCTGGAAATGATGAACCGCCCTGAAAAGGCGATCCTGGCCCATATTGATGCGCTGCGGCTGGATCCCTCTAACTCCAAATGCCTGTCTTACATCGGAACTTACCTGATGCGGCTGAACCAGGATGAAGAGGCGATCAACTATTTCGATGCTGCGGTGAAATTCGATCCGAACAATGCGACGGCGCTGGCCAGGCTTGTCTACCTGCGCCGCCGGATCTGCGATTGGACAGATCTGGGGAACCGGGAGAAGCGGGTTCAGGTGTTCCGCAAGACGGATGTCGGCATTGACCCGTTTGCCTTCTTGTCGATGGTTGATGATCCAGGACTGCAAATGAAGTTCTCGGTCAAGGCTGCGGAACTTGCCAAAGTAGATACTTCCGGGATCGAATTCGAACGTCCGCGGGCGGAAGGCCGCAAGATCCGGCTGGGGTATTTCTCAAACGACTTCTTCGACCACGCCACCATGTACCTGATCGGGCGGCAGCTGGAACTGCATGACCGCGACCGGTTTGAAATCTATATCTACGACTACGGCGAGGTGAATAACCATGAAGGCCGCCTGCGGGCGGAAAATGCCGCGGATGTCTATAAGCAAGTGGCAAGTCTGGAAAACGACGAAATCGCTGCCGTCGCGCGTGAGGATGGCCTGGATATTGCCATTGACCTCAAGGGCTATACCAAGGGCAACCGGGTGAACATCTTCAACGACCGTCTGGCGCCGGTGCATGTGACATATCTGGGGTATCCGGGGACGACCGGGGTGGACCAAATGGACTACATGATCGCCGATCCCGTCACTATCCCCGGAAAGCTGCGCAAGTACTACACGGAAAAAATTCTTTACATGCCGGACTGCTATCAGCCCAACGATGATCAGCGCGCTGCCGCGGACACTGTTCCGTCGCGGGCTGAAGTGGGGCTGCCCGAGGACGCCTTTGTTTTCTGTTCCTTCAACAGCCCTTACAAGGTGTCCCCGGACGAATTCGACGTCTGGATGAAATTGCTGGACCGCGTTCCGGACAGCGTGCTGTGGTTCTATGCACCCCGGGACAAGACCTGCGAGTACATCCTGAAGGAAGCTAAGAAACGCGGCATCGGGCCGGAGCGCATCGTTTTTGCGGGATTTGCGGGTCAGAAAGAGCATCTTGCCCGCCTGCAGCTGGCGGATGTATTCCTTGATACCTTTGCGGTGAATGCGCACACCACCGCCAGTGACGCGCTTTGGGCGGGAGTGCCGGTTGTCACCAAGACCGGCAAGCAATTCGCCGCGCGGGTGGCGACCAGCCTGGTGCATTGCGCCGGGGTGCCTGAACTTGCGGCCGCTACACCGCAGCAATACCAGGCGCTGGCGCTTAAACTGGCGCGCGATCCGGAGTATCTGGCCGCCATCAAGGCGCGCATTAAAGAGGGGATCGCCCAAGGCCCGCTGTATGACACGGAAAAATTCACCCGCAACTTCGAGGCGCTGATGGAGAAAGCGGTGCAGCGTTACAACGCGGGCCTGAAACCCGACCACCTTAGTCTCGCCTGAAGCCGCTGCTGCCGGGAAATGCAAAGGGAGCGCCGTAAGGACGGCGCTCCCTCTTTCTTTTTCGGCTTTGTCGGGTTGCGGCCTGGATTACAGCAGCCGGACCTGCGTGCCGACCTGCACCAGCTCGTACAGTTCCTCAACGTGCTGGTTATAGAGACCGATGCAGCCGGAGGAGCTTTGGCGGCCGATCTTGCGGGTGTCGTGGGTGCCGTGCACCAGGTAGGCAGGCCAGTCCAGATACATCGCACGGGTGCCCAGCGGGTTGCCCGGGGCGCCGCCTTCGACGCGCGCCGGCAGCGTGGGGTCACGCTCGCGCATCGACTGGGTCGGGGTCCAGCTGGGGTTTTCCGCCTTGCGCACAATCTTGGAGTAACCGCGCTTGGTCAGCTCTTCGGTCATCGGCACAGAGGAGGGGAACAGGCGGTAGGTTTCGCCGTCCGGGCCCCAGTAATGCAGCGCCCGGGAGCTGATGTCGGCCAGCAGGCAGCCCTTGCCCAGCGTGTCGAAATGATCCTGCCAGTTCTGCTGCGAGAAGGCGGAGACATTGCGCTGCACCGGAACCTCTTCACGGATGGCCGGCTCGTTCTGCGGGAAGGCGTCGGTCGATTGCGCGCGCAGGATGGCGGGGGTGGCCAGGGTGACGCCCAGGCCCATCAGGGTGGCGCGGCGGGTGATACGGGGTTTTGTCATTGTTTCCTCTACCGTGCTGCTCAAAAACTCCGGCGAAGATAATCACCGGCACGGGAATTTCCAGAGGTGTCAAAGCGCTGCGGCAGCGCCTCACGGGTTTGTGTAGCCCCGGGCGGCAATTTTCTGCCGCCCGCAGCGGGTCAGGGCGTCAGGCGTAAAGCCGGCGGGCCTGGGCAAAGGACAGCAGCCGGCAGCTGTCTTCGTCCCACAGGTGCAGCCGGGCGTTGGCCAGGCTTTCGCGGATGGTCATCCGGTTGCCCTCGGCGAGTTCAGCGTGGTCGCGCAGAACCTCGGTCAGGCGGTAGAACGGGATCCGGCTGTAGAGATGGTGCACGTGGTGGATGCCGATATTGGCGCTGAGCCATTGCAGCACCGGCGGCAGCACATAATGCGAGCTGCCGTGCAGGGCGGCATCATGCAGCTGCCAGTCCTCGTCGTGGGTCCATTGCGTGGTTTCGAACTGATGCTGCACATAGAACAGCCACAGGCCGGCTGTTGCCGCAATCAGAGTGGCGGGCAGGAAGATCAGCAAGAGCGGCATCAGCCCGCCGAAATACCAGATCAGCCCCAGCGCCGCGAGGATCGCTGCATTGGTGCCCATGGCGCTGATCCAGTAGCGGGCCTGGCCGGTCAGGCCGTAGGGGATGCGGTTCTGCAGGAAGAACAGGTATCCGGGGCCGATGCCGAACAGGGTCACCGGGTGGCGGTAGAGCCGGTAGACCAGCCGCTCCCAGCGGCTTGCGGCACGGTATTCCGCCACGGTCATCGTGTGAATGTCGCCCATACCGCGTTTGCCCAGGTTGCCGTGGGTGCTGTGGTGGATCGAATGGGTGCGGCGCCAGACGTCATAGGGCGTCAGGGTCAGCACCCCGATGACACGGCCCACCCAGTCGCTCAGATGGCGGTTGGTGAAAAAGGAGCCGTGGCCGCAGTCGTGCTGGATAGTGAACAGGCGCAGCAGGAAGGCGGCGATACAGACGGACAGAACAAGCGTCAGCCAGTAGCTGACCGACAGCGACCACCAGGCCAGGGCCCAGAGCAGCAGGAACGGCACAACCGTCACCGCCAGTTCGAAGGCGCTGCGCAGGTGGTCCGGTTCGCGGTATTGGGCCAGGATCTTAACCCAGTCGCGGGCGGTTCTTGCAGCCGCCTGCGGCTGGATGGGGTCGGGTGTCTTGCTCATGCGCCTGCCGTCTGTTTGTCCGTTGCTGACCGGATAGACGACTTACGTCGCGGAACAAGCAAAAACGGGCCGGAACCCCTATTTTCACGGCATTTTGTGGCGTCAGGGCCGGATTGCCGTCATTTTGAGGCGCCGCGCAACAGTCTCCCGCGCGATCAGGCCTGCCGGTTCACAGCCCCCGCGCGTCCTCTGCCGCCAGGATTTCGAAGGAGGCCTTGCCCTCGGCGCTGTATTTACGGACCGTGCCGCCGGTGCGGACCAAGGTCAGGCAGCGGTAGCGCCCGCCGTCCTTGGGCATCGAGACGCAGATCTGGTTGCCATCGGTGATGGCATAGGCGCCGGCCCCGGACCAGCCGCCGCCCTGCAGCTCCCCGAAGAGCTGGTTGCCGGCGTCATAGTAGAAGCGGAAGGTCTTGCTGCCGGCCCTTGCGGTGACAGCCTTGCCGACCAACAGCTCTGCGATCTCGTCACTGCTTAGCGCGCTGCCGCCGCTGTTCAGTGCTGCCTGAAGCTCGGTTTCGGCCGTGGCGGCGCCGGCCAGGGCTGCGGCTGCGGCGGCTGCAATCATCAAAGTTCGGGCTGTCATAGTGTCCTCCCCCCGTTGGGATCTGGTGTCTGAGACGGTGCGTGTCTGCCGTTCCAGCCTGGAGGGGCGCTGCTGTATAAGCTTGATAACCGGATGACTTTTTCTGATTTTTAGATGACAATCGCGGTCTGGAGGGGCTTTGGACCGCGATGTACAGGTTTAATGAGTTCGAGTTCGACCCAGCCGGTGCCGGACTGCGCAAGCGGGGAAGGCCGATTGCGCTGGAGCCGCAGGCGCTGCAGCTGCTGGAGGTCTTGATCCGCAACCGGGCGCGGGTTGTCAGCAAGGATGAACTGATCGCAGACGTCTGGCAGGGGCGGGCGATCACCGATGCCGCGCTCAACACCCGGATCCGCTCGGTGCGGCGCGCATTGGGGGATGACGGCGCCCGGCAGCGCTATGTCAAAACATTTCCCAAACGCGGCTACCGCTTTGTTGCCGATGTGAAGAGTTGTATGCCGCCTGCCGCCGCCAGGGGCCGTAAGCGCCCGGGGCTGGCGGCTGCGTTTGCGGCCATGGCTGTTCTGCTGGTTGCGGCCTTGTTCTGGCTGTGGCCAGCGCAGAATTCCGCTATCGATTCAAGGCCTTCGCTCGCGGTTCTTCGGTTTGAAATCCTGGACGGGCAGGGCGTGGAGCCGTATTTCGCCGACGGTCTGACCGAGGATCTGACAACCCATCTTGCCCGGTTCAGGGAATTGTTCGTGATTTCAGCGGCGACAATGCGGTCTTACCCGGATGATCCGGCGGCCCAGCTGCGGGCCGCGCGCGATCTGGGGGTTTCTCATGCGCTGCGCGGCAGTGTCCGCCGGGACGAGGGACGGATACGGATCACGGCAGAGCTGGCCAGCCTGCCGGAGGGGCGCACTGTCTGGTCCGAACAATTCGAGCGGGAGCCGGCCGGGGTATTTGCCATCCAGGATGAGATCACCCGCGCCATCGCAGGCCGGCTGTTGCCGGAGATCGTGCTGTCGCAGGCAGCGGCGCTGACCGCCCGGCCGACGGATGATCCGGGGGCCTGGGATCTGTTCCTGCGGGGCCGGTTTCAGCAGGGCATCCTGACTGCCGAGGCGCAAACGGAGGCGGTGCGGCTGGCGCGGCTGGCTGCAGCCGAGGATCCGGGCTTTGCCGCTGCCCGCAGCCTCGAAGCGCGGGCGCTGGGAACGCTGTTCTTCCACGGCTGGGCGGCGGAGGGGCGCGCGGTGCTGGATCAGGCGATTGCTGCCGCGCAGGCCGCGATCCGCCTGGACGGCAGCGACCCGCAGGCCCATGCAGCGCTTGGCTATATCTACCGGTTCACAGGCGAGGCTGAGCCCGCAATCGCCAATCTGGAGCGCGCGGCGGAGCTTAACCCCAATGACGCCCGTATCCGGCTGGAGCTGGCTCACACGCTGGACTGGTTCCGCCTGCAAGAGCGCGCGCTGCCTGAGATCGAAATGGCAATCCGGCTCAGCCCGCGCGATCCGCTGCTGCATGCGATGTATTTCTATAAGGGCCATATCCTGTTCCACCTCGGGCGCTACGAAGAAGCGCTGGAGGCCGCGCGGCAGATGCGGGCGGTGGCAAAAGGCCCGGTGTGGCAGGTCTATGCCCAGCTGCTGCGGGCGGCCAATCTCGCGCGTTTGGAGCGCAGCCAAGAGGCGCAGGCGGCGGTCGAGGCGGCACTGGCGATCAATCCGAAGCTGTCGGTCGCAGCGATGCGCAAGCAATTCGAGGGCAGCAAGAACCATCCGGAGAACCGCCGGATCTGGCTGGAAAGCTTGCAGACGGCGGGACTGCCGGTGGAGTGAACGGTGGCGGAAGACGAAAAAGGCCCCGGGATTTCCGGGGCCTTTACTGTTCAGGGGCAGGAGGTTAGTCCATTGCCTTGAAGTTGAACTCGCCGCCTTCCTTGATGCCCGAGGGCCAGCGGGAGGTCACGGTTTTGGTGCGGGTGTAGAACTTGAAGCTGTCCGGGCCGTGCTGGTTCAGGTCGCCGAACATCGACTTCTTCCAGCCGCCGAAGGTGTGGTAGGCCAGCGGCACCGGGATCGGCACGTTGATGCCCACCATGCCGATGTTCACACGAGAGGCAAAGTCGCGCGCGGTGTCACCGTCGCGGGTGAAGATCGCAGTGCCGTTGCCGTACTCGTGATCCATCGCCAGCTTCAACGCTTCCTCGTAAGTGCTCGCACGCACAGTGGAAAGCACCGGGCCGAAGATTTCCTGCTTGTAGATGTCCATGTCGGGGGTGACGTGGTCGAACAGGTGGGCGCCGACAAAGAAGCCGTCTTCGTAGCCCTGCAGTTTGAAGTCGCGGTTGTCGACCACCAGCTTGGCGCCCTGATCGACACCGGACTGGATCAGGCCCAGGATGCGGTCCTTGGCAGCCGCGGTCACGACCGGGCCCAGGTCAACATCGTCGCCTGCAGTGTAGGGGCCGACTTTCAGCTTTTCGATGCGCGGGATCAGCTTCTCGATCAGCTTGTCGGCGGTTTCCTCGCCGACCGGAACCGCAACCGAGATTGCCATGCAGCGTTCGCCTGCCGCGCCGAAGCCTGCGCCGACCAGCGCGTCAGCGGCCTGGTCCAGATCGGCGTCGGGCATCACGATCATGTGGTTCTTGGCGCCGCCGAAGCACTGGGCGCGCTTGCCGTTGGCGGTGGCGCGGGAATAGATGTACTGCGCAATCGGGGTGGACCCCACAAAGGACACGCCCTGGATGATTTCGCTGTCCAGAATGGTGTCAACCGCCTCGCGGTCGCCGTTCACCACCTGGAACACGCCTTCGGGCAGACCGGCCTCGACGAACAGTTCCGCCAGCATCAGCGGCACGGAGGGGTCGCGTTCGGAGGGTTTCAGCACCACGGCGTTGCCGCAGGCCAGCGCCGGGCCGACGTGCCACAGCGGCATCATGGCCGGGAAGTTGAACGGCATGATCGAGCCGACAACGCCCAGCGGCTGGCGCATGGAGTACATGTCGATGCCGGGGCCTGCGCTGTCGGTGAATTCACCCTTCAGCATCTGCGGCGCGCCGACGCAGTATTCGATCACTTCCAGGCCGCGCTGCAGGTCGCCCTTGGCGTCCGGAATGGTCTTGCCGTGCTCGCGGCTCAGCGCCTCGGCCAGCTTGTCCATGTCGCGGTTCATCAGGCCAACCATCGCCATCATCACGCGGGCGCGCTTCTGCGGGTTGGTGGCGCCCCAGGCGGGCTGCGCCGCCGCGGCTTTTTCGATGGCATCGGTGGTTTCGTCAGCGCTTGCCATCGGGCATTTGTACTGCACTTCACCGGTTGCCGGGTTGAAGACATCGTCAAAGCGGCCCGAGGTGCCGGAGACGATCTTGCCGTTGATAAAGTGGCCGAGTTCTTGCATCGGATCCTCCTCTGTTCATGTTGCCCTCATCGTAGGCTTGCAAAAAACATCGGAAAAGGGGAAACATTTCAAAGAGGCTTTGCAGGAACGCAAAAGGTTAACGCAGCGTTAACAGGAGAACGGAGGACCCGGGGCCAATGGATCCGCAGTGGGATGATATGAAAGTGTTTTTGGCAGTGGCACGGGAGGCAAGCCTGTCGGGCGCCGGCCGTATCCTCAAGATGGACCCTGCCACCGTCGGCCGACGCATCGCCCGGTTCGAGGCCGCCTTGGAGACCCCGCTGTTCGTGAAATCGCCGCAGGGCTATGCGCTCAGCGCCGCCGGCGACCGGCTGCTGGTCCATGCGGAAGCGGCCGAGCAGGCGATGCGGGCCGGCACCGAGGCGCTGAGCGGGCCGAGCGACACAATGTCCGGCCAGATCCGCATCGGCGCGCCTGATGGCGCCGCCAATTACCTTCTGCCGCAGGTCTGCGCGCAGATATCAGAGGAAAATCCGGACCTGGACATTCAGATCGTGGCCCTGCCGCGGGTCATCAACCTCAGCCGCCGCGAGGCGGATATGGCGGTGACTGTCAGCGCCCCGACCGCGGGCAAGCTGCTGGTGCAGAAGATCTGCGACTACCGGCTGCATCTGGTGGCCTCGCGCCATTACCTGAAGGAGCATACGCCGATCGAAAAGCTGGAGGACCTGAAGGGCCACAAGATGATCGGCTATATTCCGGACATGATCTTCGACAAGGAACTGGATTACCTGAACGACATCGGGGTGGAGCGGGTGGCGCTGGCCTCCAATTCGGTTTCCGTGCAGATCAAGATGGCGGCGCAGGGAACGGCGGTCTGCGTGGCGCATGACTTCAGCCTGCCAGCCCACCGGATGCTGCGCAAAATCCTGACCGACAAGGTGAGCCTGACCCGCAGCTTCCATTTGGTGCGCCACCAGGGCGACCAGCGCAGCGAGCGGCTGAACCGGTTTGCCCAGGCCTTGTCCAAGGGCATCCGCGACGAGGTGGCCCGGCTGGAATCCTTGACTTGAAGCTGCGTTGCGGCAAACCTTGCTGTAACGCAATAATATTTCGGAGGTTTGCCGTATGCTTGTTCAGGTCATTTTGAAATCCAAAGCCAGCACCGGCGTCGTGACAGTGAAGCCGGACGCAAGCGTGGCCGAGGCGGCAAAAGTGATGTCGGACAACCGGTTCGGCACCGTGGTGGTTTCCGCGGATGGCGAAACGCCGGAGGGCATCCTGTCAGAGCGCGACATTGTGCGGGAGCTGTCGAAAGAAGGCGCCAGCTGCCTGGATCAGCCGGTCAGCGGCTATATGACGCGCGAGCTGGTGACCTGCACCACCCAGTCCAATGTGGGCGAGCTGCTGCAGCAGATGACAGAGGGGCGGTTCCGCCACATGCCGGTGGTCGAGGACGGAAAACTTGTGGGAATCGTGACTCTTGGCGATGCGGTGAAGGCGCAGCTGGCGCAGGTGGCGATGGAGAAGGACGCGCTGCAGGACATGATCATGGGGCACTGAGCCGCAGGCGGGCATTGGGGGCCTTGCCGCGGGCGGGGTGTCCGTATTTCTGCCCCCTTGCATTGCCAGCCGCAAATGTGTTTGCGTGCGCAGAAATTCTGACAAGGCAGGAGGCCGCCCATGCGTGTAGGTCTGTATCCCGGCACCTTCGACCCGATCACCATCGGGCACATCGACATCATCCGACGCGCCAGCGCCCTGGTGGACAAGCTGGTCATCGGCGTGGCGATCAACCGCGACAAGGGCCCGCTATTCGGTCTGGAGGAGCGGGTTGGCATGATCGAAGCGGAATGCGCCAAGCTCAGCGAAGAGACCGGCACCGAGATCGTCGCGCATCCGTTTGAGAACCTCCTGATCGACTGCGCCCGCGACGTCGGCGCCCAGATCATCGTGCGCGGCCTGCGGGCGGTGGCCGATTTCGAGTATGAATTCCAGATGGTCGGCATGAACCGGGCGCTCGACAGCTCGATCGAGACGGTGTTCTTGATGGCCGAGGCACGGCATCAGGCGATTGCCTCCAAGCTGGTCAAGGAAATCGCCCGGCTGGACGGCGACGTGTCCAAGTTCGTCAGCCCGCTGGTCAACGACAAGCTGCTGGAGCGTCTGGGCAAGACCGCCTGACCCCGGTCCCAGTATAAGATACAGGCAAAGCCGGGCTGACGCCCGGCTTTGTGCGTTCGGCGGCGCGCTGCGCGCGGGCAGCGGCTGGCGCCGCCGCCAAGTGAAAACAAGGGGTCTGAAGCTGCGGCGGCGGTAAGGCGGCTCAGCGCCAGAAGGCGACCCAGTCGATCAGGGCAAACAGTTTCTTGCCCAGGAAGATCATGTGCTGATCCCCGAACAGGGCGATATCAATAACGGCGGCGGCGATCAGGATCAGCCCCAGGGAAATGGCAATCCGGTTGGTCATGAAAGCTCCGCCGCAAAGGAAAACGCCCGCCCAGATAACCTGAGCGGGCGTGAATTCTCAAGGGTCCAGGGACGTTTAGCCCAGTTTGCCCATCGCGACGGCGACGTCGGCCATGCGCACCGAGAAGCCCCACTCGTTGTCATACCAGGCCAGGACGCGCACCATGCGGTCCTCGACCACGCGGGTCTGGTCCGGCGCGAAGATCGAGCTTTCCGGGGTGTGGTTGAAGTCGGTGGAGACCAGCGGCGCCGGCTCAAAGCCCAGAACGCCCTTCATCGGGCCCTCAGCCGCTTCCTTGACTGCGGCGTTGATCTGCTCTGCGGTCACGTCGCGGCCGGCGCGGAAGGTCAGGTCCACGGCGGAGACATTCGGGGTCGGCACGCGGATGGCGGAGCCGTCCAGACGGCCTTTCAGGTTCGGCAGCACTTCACCCAGCGCTTTTGCGGCGCCGGTCGAGGTCGGGATCATCGACATGGCGGCAGCGCGGGCGCGGTACAGGTCCTTGTGGCGGCGGTCCAGGGTCGGCTGGTCGCCGGTGTAGGCGTGGATGGTGGTCATGATGCCATGCTCGATGCCGAACGCCTCGTCCAGGACCTTGGCCAGCGGCGCCAGGCAGTTGGTGGTGCAGGAGCCGTTGGAGATCATTTTGTCGCCGGCTTCCAGCTGGTCGTCGTTGACGCCGAACACGATGGTTTTGTCGACGTTCTTGCCGGGGGCGGACAGCAGCACTTTCTTTGCCCCGCGCTCCAGGTGCGCCTTGGCCTTTTCGCCGTCGTTGAACTTGCCGGTGCACTCCAGAACGACGTCGCAGCCGTCCCAGTCCAGCTCACCCATGTCGTAGGTGGAGAACATCTGCATGTCGCCGCGGCCCAGGTTCATGGTGCCGTCGCCGATGGTCACTTCACCCGGGAAACGTCCATGCACGGAGTCGTATTTGATCAGATGCGCTGCGGTTTCCAGCGGGCCGGTGGCGTTCACCTTGATCACTTCGATGTCGTCGCGGCCCGAAGCGGCGATGTGCGACAGGGTGCAGCGGCCGATGCGGCCAAAACCGTTGATCCCGACTTTGATGGTCATGAGTTACGTCTCCAAGCGAGCAAAAACCTTTGGCCGCCATATAGACCGGGGCGGATGTGGTCTAAAGGGGTAAAAGCGTCATTAAATGAAACTGTTAGCGCAAAATCATGATGGTGGCGGTAACGGTTTGAGCCGGTGGCGTTAACGGAAAATTGCTGCGCGATGGCGGTGGCGCTAACGCTTGTGCCGCGCGGCGGAAGCAGGCAGATTGCCTGTCAAAGACGGATAGGATTTGAGGGATTTGGCATGAGCGGTTTGCTGGCACTTTTGGATGACGTGGCGGGGATCGCCAAGGTGGCGGCGGCCTCGGTCGATGATGTGGCGGCGGCGGCTGGCAAGGCCGGCGCCAAGACCGCGGGGGTGATCATCGACGACGCGGCGGTGACGCCCAAGTACCTGCAGGGGTTTGCGCCTGCGCGCGAGCTGCCGATCATCTGGCGCATCACACGCGGCTCTTTGTTCAACAAGCTGATCCTGCTGCTGCCGGTGGCGATGCTGCTGGCGAATTTCGCACCCTGGGCAATCACGCCCCTGCTGATGCTCGGGGGCTCCTATTTGTGTTTCGAGGGGGCAGAGAAGATCTTTCACGTGCTGTTCCCCCATGCCAGCCATGCCATCGACGAGGACATGAGCATCAAGGATCCCGGCCACCTGGAAGAGCAGAAGATCAAGGGCGCGATCAAGACAGATTTCATCCTATCGGCGGAGATCATGACCATCGCGCTGGCCGCGATCGAGGCGCCGACGGTCTGGATGCAGGCGGCGACGCTGGCAGTGGTGGCAATCGGCGTGACGCTGGCGGTCTACGGCTCTGTCGCGCTGATCGTGAAGATGGATGACGTGGGGCTGTTCCTGGCGCAGAACGCGCTGACCACACCGGGCCGGGGCCTGGGGCGCGGGCTGGTGAAATTCATGCCGGTGCTGATGAAGATCCTGTCGGTGGTCGGCACCGCGGCGATGCTGTGGGTGGGCGGCTCCATCATCATCCACGGGCTGGAAGTGCTGGGCTTTGGCTGGCTGGGCCATCTGATCCACGACTGGGCCTATGCCGTGGGCCATGCGGTGCCGGAGGGCTGGACCGGCGCTGTGGAATGGGCTGCCAAGGCGGCGATGGACGGGGTGTTCGGCCTGGCGTGGGGGCTCGTGCTGATCCCGCTGGCGACCAAGGTGATCGGGCCGCTTTTGGGGATTTTGAAGAAGAAACAATCGGGACATCAATAAGGAGATGCGTCTCTTGACTGACGTTTTAGATCCCGTCGAACATTCGTTTAACTGTCCTGAATTCCCGCATGATGTATTCTATCAGTTCGAGTATGCGCTGAGATTTGAACTTGGCGGTGAAGGCGTTTCCACGGCGCGTCCGGTCAAACGGTTTATTCAGGCTTTTGACCGTGGGAAATCTGTCGCTGCGGAGCTGTTCGATGGAAGCCAAGCCGTATGGATGCTTACGTCGGATTATTGCGGCGCGGAACCACGCAGGAAACGGTTGAAACCGTACAAGTGTTGCGGTCTGAAACGCAAAGATTTCCAGTATCTCGGCGCGATTTCGCAAAGGGAAAACCCGCATGTTGATGATGAGGATGGGGAAGTTTTCAGGCATTGGGATGCGGTGGAACTTGCAGATCAAGCGCAGTTGAACGAATTACTGTGGCTTTCTCTTGGGGCGGAACTGGGAATTCAACCTGCAAGCTCCTCAAACATTTACTTCGTCGATTTTTCGAGGGGGCTTGTCCTTCATCCATATGACGATCGCGGTATGGATGTGGCTGCAGTGTGTAAAGAAGATCTGTCTTCCTTGTATTACGCTCGCAGGGACTGGTTGCTTGAATACAATATGGAAAGGATGCAGGCCCTATTCGAGGTCTGATATTCTGAACGGTCGGCGGCTTTGTGCCCCGTAAAAAAGGGGCACCCGCTTGGGTGCCCCTTTGTTGTTCTTCTGCCAGCTGTGCTCAGCCCAGCAGCTCTTTCACTTTCGCCACCGTGCCCTCAGCGGTGATGCCGAAGCGCTCGAACAGCTCGCCTGCCGGTGCGGAGGCACCGAAGCGGTCCATGCCGACGAAACCGGCTTTCTTCTCTTGGCCGCGCTCGCCCAGCAGCCAGCGGTCCCAGCCGCCGGCGCGGACAGCGGCCTCGATGCCGACGCGGACCGGGCCTGCAGGCAGGACCTTGCGGCGGTAGGCTTCGTCCTGCTCGGCAAACAGCTCCATGCAGGGCATGGAGACGACGCGGGTGCCGATGCCCTCGGCTTCCAGCTTGGCCTTTGCTTCCATCGCGACGGCAACCTCGGAGCCGGTGGCGATCAGGATCACCTGGCGCTTGTTCTCGGCCTCAGCCAAAACGTAGGCGCCTTTTTCCACCATGTTGGTCAGCTTGTGCTCAGTCCGCACGGTGGGCAGGTTCTGACGGGTCAGGGCCAGCACCGAAGGAGTTTCCTTGGCAGTGATGGCGATTTCCCAGGCTTCAGCGGTCTCAACAGTGTCGGCCGGGCGGAACACATAGGTGTTCGGCGTCGCGCGGCAGATTGCCAGGTGTTCCACCGGCTGGTGGGTCGGGCCGTCCTCGCCGACGCCGATCGAGTCGTGGGTCATTACGAACACGGTCGGGATCTTCGACAGCGCGGCCAGGCGCATCGCCGGGCGGGCATAGTCGGTGAAACAGAAGAAGGTGCCGCCGTAGGGGCGCATGCCGCCGTGCAGGGCCATGCCGTTCATCGCCGCGGCCATGCCGTGCTCGCGGATGCCCCAGTAGACGTAGCGGCCCTTGCGGTTGTCGGTGTCGAACACACCCAGGTCGCCGGTCTTGGTGTTGTTGGAGCCGGTGAGGTCAGCGGAGCCGCCCACGGTTTCCGGCATCAAGGGGTTGATCACGGCCAACGCCATTTCCGAGGATTTGCGGGTGGCAACCTTGGGCTGCTCTTCGCTCACCTGCTTTTTCAGCGCCTTGATGGCGGCGGACAGCTTCTTGGGCGCGTCCAGCGCATAGGCGCGGTTGAACCGGTCCTGCTTCTGCTGCGACAGCTCGGCAAAGCGGGCTTCCCAGGCTTCGCGCTCAGTCTTGCCGCGGGCGCCGATTTCCTCCCACTGGGACTTGATGTCAGCGGGAACCTCGAACGGGCCGCCGGTCCAGCCATAGGCGTCCTTGGCCGCTTGCAGCTGCTCGGGATCGGTCAGTGCGCCGTGGCCTTTGGAGGTGTCCTGCGCGGCGTGGCCCAGGGCGATGTGGGTCTTGCAGGCGATCATCGACGGTTTCTTGGACTTCTTGGCCGCCTCGATCGCTTCGTCGATGGCCTTGGGGTCGTGGCCGTCGATTTCCAGCACCTGCCAGCCCGACGCCTTGAAGCGCTGCACCTGGTTGGTGCGGTCGGACAGTTCGACGGTGCCGTCGATGGTGATGTTGTTGTTGTCCCAGAACACGATCAGCTTGCCCAGGGAATGGCGGCCGGCCAGGCCGATGGCCTCCTGGCTGATGCCTTCCATCAGGCAGCCGTCGCCGGCGATCACATAGGTGTGGTGATCCACGACCTTCTTGCCGTAGTGGGCGCGCTGCATTTCCTCTGCCATGGCAAAGCCGACAGCGTTGGAGATGCCCTGGCCCAGCGGGCCGGTGGTCACTTCGACGGCATCAACCAGAAAGTTCTCCGGGTGGCCCGCGGTGATCGCGCCCATCTGGCGGAAGTTCTTGATCTGATCCAAGGTGACCTGCTTGTCGCCGGCCAGATATAGCAGCGCATAGATCAGCATCGAGCCGTGGCCCGCCGACAGGATGAACCGGTCGCGGTCCGGCCAGGACGGGTTGGATGCATCAAATTTGAGGTGCTTTTCGAACAGCACGGTCGCCACATCGGCCATGCCGATAGGCATACCGGTGTGGCCGGAGTTGGCGGCGGCGACGGCGTCCAGAGCCAGCGCGCGGATCGCGGCGGCCTTGTTCCAATGCTCGGGATTGGCGGTGCGCAGGGCTGTCAGGTCCACTGGGATTGTTCCTTTGGCGTTACAGGCAATTGCTGCGCTCAATAACAGCGATGCCGCAAAGATCAAGCACGGTTGCGCGCATGTCTGCTGGCCTGCGCGAAGTTGGCGCGGCAAGTGGTTGAAAGACAAGGGGGGGTGTTTTATCCCTGATAGGGAATAACTGGCCCCATGTCAGCGGCACCTGCGCGATTCGCGCATGCGCCGGAAAAAAGATTGGACTGATGTGGACGGGTGAGGGACAGGCATGAACCAGATTGAAGAATTGCAAGGCCGCATCCAGGCCGCGCTGGAGCGCATCAGTGCAGGCACCGCAGCGCTGCAGGAGGCCCGGGCGGCGGATCAGGTGAAGGCAGCGGAAGCCGCGGCCGCAGCTGCCCAGGCAGCCGAAGAGGCCGCCGCGAGTGCCGCAAATGCGGCGCTGGAGCAGGCTCTTGACGAAGAGAAAACCGCCAACGCCCAGCTGGAAGAGCGGGTGAAGGTGCTGCACGCCCGTTTGCAGGAGGCTGAAAGCAAGGCGCCTTCAGACGGCGGTGATATGGCGGCCATGCAGGCGGAACTGCAGCTGCTGCGCAACGAGGCGGGCGACCCGGCCGAGAAAGAAGCGCTGCGGGCAGAGGTTGCGCGCCTCAAAAGCCAGTTGGAGGCTGCGGCCAACACGGCCGCCAGCGAGAAGGAAACGCTGGAGGACCAGCTGGCCGAAGCCCAGGCCGCCAACGACAGCCTGAAGGCCCGCCTGGAAGAGACTGGCGCCTCTGCCGGGCAGGCAGCGGCGGAGCCGTCCGCGGCGCCGGACATGAGCGCGGAAATCGACCGCCAGAACGAGGCCCTGCTGCGGCTGGATGCCGAGCTGCAGCAGCTGCGGCGGGCGAATGAGGAGCTGCGCGCGTCGAACGCGGCGCTGCGCGAGGCCAACGCCCAGGGCCTGGGCGATGCCGGGCTGATCAACGCCTCGATGGAGGCTGAAATCGAAGGCCTGCGCGCGGCCCAGGCCAGCGACCAGGCCCAGGTCAACGCGGTGCTGGCCAAGCTGGAACCGCTGCTGGCCACGGCCCGCAACCTGCCCGAAGGAGAGGAAGTCTGATGCCTGAAGTGACCATTCATATCGGCGGCCGCGGCTTTGAGGTCTCCTGCCAGGAGGGCGAGGAAAGCTATCTGCACTCTGCCGCCAAGATGCTGGACGACGAGGCTCAGGTGCTGTCCGACCAGATCGGCCGGATGCCCGAGGCGCGGATGCTGTTGATGGCCGGTCTGATGCTGGCCGACAAAACCGCCGCGGTCGAGGACCGGATCAAGGAGGTTGAGGCGGAGCTGGCTGAGCGCACGCAAGAGCTGGAAGCGCTGAAAAACGCCCCCGCGCCGGAGCCCGAGCGGGTCGAGATCCCGGTGGTGCCGCCGCAGGTGAACGAAAGCCTGGCCGAACTGGCCGCCCGCACCGAGGCGCTGGCCCAGCAGATCGAAGAACAGGCGGCAGGCTGAGGGCTTTGCTTCAACCCGTTGCAGGATAAGGAAAAGGCGCCGCGTGGGCGCCTTTTTTAATGCCGCGGATTGTGCCTGTAATCAGGCGTTGGCTTCGCGGATCTTGTCGGCGGCTTCCTTGTTGAAGGAAATGCCGTTGTCCTCAAACAGGGTGTCCAGCTCCGACGACAGGGCCATCTCGGTGATGATGTCGCAGCCGCCGACGAACTCACCCTTCACGTACAGCTGCGGGATGGTCGGCCAGTCGGAATATTCCTTGATGCCCGAGCGGATGTCCTCATCCGCCAGCACGTTCACGTCGGTGTAGTCCACGCCGATGTAGTTCAGCACCGCCGCCACGCGCGAGGAGAAGCCGCACTGCGGCATTTCCTTGGTGCCTTTCATGAACAGTACAACGTCGCTGGCTTTGACGGTTTCGTCGATGCGGGTTTTTACGTCGGTCATTTAGTGATTTCCTTTCGGCTGCTGCGCCGTTTGCGTTGGCCGTCATATAGGCAGTTTCGCGGGTTTTGCCAATCCGCCCGGTGAAGCGCGCCCCGAGCGGGTCAACGCTATTTCAACTTGTTCTTGGGAACGAAAAAGCGGGCGTATTCCTGCGGGTCTTTCGGGACCTTCCAAGTGCGAACGGACCCGCCGCCCATGCCCGACTGATAATCGGATCGCAGGGTGTGATAGTCCGGGTCTGTATCGTCCTCCTCCAGCGGGCGGCGGCGCTGGGAGACGACCGCAACAACGGCGGTCATCACCACAATGCCGAGCACCAGGATGGAGGCGAACAGCGACATGGAGCTTACTCCGGTGCCTTGGTGGTCAGCGCCAGGGCGTGCAGCTCGCCGTCGGGGCCGTCCATCTTGCCTTTCAGCGCGGCATAAACGGCGCGCTGCTGCTGCACGCGGTTCTTGCCGCGGAAGCTTTCGTCGACGACCATCGCCGACATGTGAACGCCATCGGTGCCGCCAACCTGGATTTCGGCATCCGGGAAAGCTTCGCGCAGCAGTTCTTCGATTTCGTGGGCTTGCATGGGCATCCGGAGAAGTCCTTTGTCTTGTTTGGTAAAAATGTAGGGGCGCGCCGGGGGCTGTGCAAGCAGGATTAGCAGCCGTCCCGGGCAAAGGGGGCGACGCTTTCGACAAAGTCCGGCAGGCTGGCCAGCGCCTCCTGAACGCTGTCCTCCTCGAAGTCCCAGACCGACGCGGGGTTTTCCGGGCACAGCGCCTGGGTCAAAGCGGCGCAGCGGGCGCTGAGGTCCTCCGGCAGCGGCAGCGCGGCGGCCTCCTGCAGCACCAGAAGCGCCTCATGGATCGGGCGCAGCACCCGTAGGGCGCGGGTCATATGCGGCAGCAGGTCGGGGTCATCCCGCCAGGTTTCGCCATCAAACAGGCCTTGTGTCACCCGCTGGCCCGCGCCGGCGCAGGAATAGGCGACGCAGCCGCCAAATCCGCATTTTTCCAGATCGGCGTGAATTTTGCAGCGGAAATCGGGGGCGAGGTTGGGACAGGGCGTGTCCGCGTCCTTCAGAAGGCCAAAATCCTCATGCGCCTCAAACGGATAGGCCACGCAGCACAGGCCCGCGCAGCGGCTGCAATCCTCTGTCAGCTCAGGAAGGGTCATGGAACGGGTCCCGGGGTCAAAGGAAAAGGCGGGACGGCTGTGCCATCCCGCCTTTTGTATTTTAGCGCGCGCCGCCCGGCGGGGCGAGCGATCAGGCGACAGCAGCGGCAAAGCTGGAGCGGAAGACCTCCGTCAGCTCGGCCAGCGGCGCCTCGGAACCGCCGATCCGCACCAAGTCGCCGCCGAACTTGCCAACGGTGGTGACGGTGACACCGGCCTGGCCCGCCGCCAGCATCAGCGCCTCGGCCTGGTCGAAGTTGCAGGCGATCAGATAGCGCGCCTGGTCCTCGCCGAACACGGTCTGGGTGTCGCCTGCGTCGATCTGCACGCCGACTCCGGCCTCTTGGGCCATCTCGAACGCCGCCAGTGCCAGGCCGCCGTCGCCGAGGTCGGTGCAGGCCTTGATCAGCTCGCGGTTGGCGCGGATGAACTCACCGTTGCGCTTCTCCGCCTCCAGATCCACCGCCGGGGCATCGCCGTCCTCGCGGTTGAAGACTTCGGCCAGCAGCGCCGACTGGCCCAGATGGCCCACGGTTTCACCCACCAGCAGGGCAACATGGCCGTCGCGGGCCTCGCCGGTGATCGGCTCTTCGCCGGCCGCAATCAGGCCCACGGCGCCAATGGTCGGGGTCGGCAGGATGCCCTTGCCGTCGGTTTCGTTATACAGCGACACGTTGCCGGACACGATCGGCATGTCGAGCGCTGCAACCGCTTCGCCGATGCCCTTGATGGCGCCGACGAACTGGCCCATGATCTCCGGCTTTTCGGGGTTGCCGAAGTTCAGGTTGTCGGTGGTTGCCAGCGGCTTGGCGCCCACAGCGGTCAGATTGCGGTAGGCCTCGGCCACTGCCTGCTTGCCGCCCTCGAACGGGTTTGCCTTGACGTAGCGCGGGGTCACGTCGGAGGTGAAGGCCAGTTTCTTGTCCGTGCCATGCACCCGGACGATGCCGGAGCCAGCGCCCGGACGGCGCTGGGTGTCGCCCATCACGGTGGTGTCGTACTGCTCATAGACCCACTGCTTGCCCGCATAGTTCGGCGAGGACAGCAGCGCCTTGAGGCCGTCGATCGGGTCGATGGTCGGCACATCCGCGTCGGTCAGCGGTTCGGCTGCCGGGGTTTCCTGCCACGGGCGGTCGTATTCCGGCGCGGTGGAGGACAGCTTGGACAGCACCAGATCGGCTTTCACTTCTCCGTTGTGCATGATCAGGAAGCGGTCTTCGGCAATGGTCTCGCCGACGATGGCAAAGTCCAGATCCCATTTCTCGAACACCGCGCGCGCCTCGGCTTCCAGCTCCGGCTTCAGCACCATCAGCATCCGCTCCTGGGATTCCGACAGCATCATCTCGTAGGCGGTCATGTTCTCTTCGCGCTGCGGGACCTTTTCCAGGTCCAGGCGCACGCCCAGCTTGCCCTTGTCGCCCATTTCCACGGCAGAGCAGGTGAGGCCCGCGGCACCCATGTCCTGAATCGAAATCACTGCGCCGGTCTGCATCAGCTCCAGCGTGGCTTCCATCAGGCGTTTTTCGGTGAAGGGGTCGCCGACCTGAACGGTGGGGCGCTTTTCCTCGATGGTGTCGTCAAACTCTGCCGACGCCATGGTAGCGCCGCCAACGCCGTCGCGGCCGGTTTTGGCGCCCAAGTACACAACCGGCATGCCAACGCCCGAGGCGGCGGAATAGAAGATCGAGTCGGTGCGCGCCAGGCCTGCGGCAAAGGCATTCACCAGGCAGTTGCCGTTATAGGCGGGGTGAAACCGGACCTCGCCGCCAACGCAAGGCACGCCAAAGCAGTTGCCGTAGCCGCCGATGCCCTCAACCACGCCGTTGACCAGCTGGCGGGTCTTGTGGTGGGACGGCTCGCCAAACGACAGCGAGTTCATCGAGGCAATGGGGCGGGCGCCCATGGTGAAGACGTCACGCAAAATGCCGCCAACCCCGGTTGCCGCGCCCTGGTAGGGCTCGATGTAGGAGGGGTGGTTGTGGCTTTCCATTTTGAAAACAACGGCATCGCCGTCGCCGATGTCCACGATGCCCGCGTTTTCGCCGGGGCCGCAGATCACCTGCGGGCCGTCGGTCGGCAGGGTGCGCAGCCATTTCTTGGAGGATTTATAGGAGCAGTGCTCGTTCCACATCGCCGAGAAAATGCCCAGCTCGGTGAAGGTCGGCTCCCGCCCGATGATTTCGAGGATCAGATCGTATTCCTCGGGCTTCAGCCCGTGATTGGCAATCAATTCAGGCGTGATGGCGGGTTCCTGCATCCGTAAACGTCCCCAATGGCTGCGATTGCGCGCCTTTTAGGGCAAGGAGGGGCGCGGGGGAAGTGGAATTAAGCGAATCCCCGCCAGATGCCGCAGGAGGCGTCTTTGCGCCGCAGCGGGCCCGCTGCCGCACCTGGCCGCCGCTGGCGGCGGTGCGGGCTTTTGCAAGCGGCGGAAATTGCGGCTGAGGGCAGGCAAACTGCTGAAAATACAAGCATTGCGAAAGCAGGCGGTACAAAAGAATATTTTACACAGGCGTCTTTTCCCGCTCCGGTGCTAAGCAGCAGAGGCAGGCCGCGGCCCGTGCCGGACAGGCGCAGCTGCAGTCAAAAGCCGAAGGGGTGGCGTTTGCAGCGGCTGAAGAGTGCTTGAATGTCAGTGGCTTGCACGCAAAAAAAAGGCCGAGCACTAAGCTCGGCCGAAGTCCAACAGGGAGGTATGAAGGAGGGCGTTGCCGCCGCCTTCATGAGGATCATTTAGGGCTCCGGGCCTGCCCCTTCAAGGGGATTAACAACAATTGGGTGTCAATGCTGCTATGCGGTTTTTGCATGGCTGAGGCGGCGGTGCTTGGACCGTCAATCCGGAAACCGGTCAGCCGGCCGTCAAGCAGCCAGAACGCCCTGCTCCGGTGGCGGCCAGGATTACAGCTTGCCCAGCGCTTTCATGTGTTTGCGGTGTTCCATGATCTCGGACTGCACAAAGTCGCGGAAGGCGCCAACCCGCTGCGAATGGCGCAGTTCTTCGGGGTAGGCGAGGTAGACCGGAACCTCGTTCTGGTCCTCGTCCGGCAGCACCTCGACCAGCCGCGGGAATTCTTCTGTCACATAGTCGGGCAGAATGCCGATGCCCAGATTGTGCAGCACCCCCTGCAACACGCCGAAATAGTTGTTGACGGTCAGCAGGGATGCCGGATCCAGCGCCATCAGCTTCTTGCCCAGAACAGCGGCTGAGCCCACCTGGGCCGAGCGCTGGTTCTGGCAGATCAGCCGGTGCTGGGAAATGTCGGCGGATGTTTCCAGGTTGCCGTGCTTATCCAGATACTCCGGCGTCGCATACAGCCCCATGCGCACGGTCATCAGCCGTTTGCGCACCAGATCAGCCTGGCTGGGCTCCTTCATGCGGATTGCCACATCGGCCTCGCGCATGGGCAGGTCCAGCACCCGTTCCTCCAGCATCAGGTCGACCTTGAGGTTGGGGTACTGCTCATACAGCTTGGTCAGACGCGGCGCCAGCCACAGGGTCCCGAACCCCACGGTGGTGGTGACGCGCAATTCGCCGAACACCTCCTCCTCGCTGTCGCGGATGCGGGCAGAGGCAGCCTCAAGCCGCGCCGACATGGATTGGGTGGCGTCAAACAGCAGCTCACCCTGTTCGGTGAGAATCAGCCCGCGCGCATGCCGGTGAAACAGAGTGGCGTTCAGGCTCTCTTCCAGCGCGCGGATCTGGCGGCTGACCGCCGATTGCGACAGGTTCAGCTTGTCGCCGGCATGGGTCAGGCTGCCCGCATCCGCCACCGCGTGAAATATTCTGAGCTTGTCCCAATCCATATCTGTTACTTTCTGTGCGTATGGGGCCGACTGTATGAAATCTTAGTTATGTATCAGTTTCCATGACGCAAGCGAGCGAAATGTAAAAAAAAGCGGCTATTCAGGTCAGCAATTATGACCTATTCTGCGCGTCAGAATGTGCAAGCTAATCCCGGTTGAGGAGGCCACGATGAGCACGCAAAAGATCTCACTCAATGATAAATACGATCTGACCAAATCGCCGGTTCTGCTGAACGGCACTCAGGCGCTGGTGCGGCTGATGCTGATGCAGAAGCAGCGCGACACGGCGGCCGGCCTGAACACGGCCGGTCTGGTCACCGGCTACCGCGGCTCGCCGCTGGGCGCGGTGGACCTTCAGATGAGCCGCGCGGAAAAGCACCTGAAGGCGGCGGATGTCACCTTTCAATACGGCCTGAACGAGGACCTGGCGGTGACCGCCCTGTGGGGCGCGCAGCAGGCCGAGGTGCGCGGCGAAGGCAAGTACGACGGCGTCTTCGGCCTGTGGTACGGCAAGGGCCCGGGCGTTGACCGCTCCGGCGACGCGCTGCGCCATGCCAATATGGCCGGCACCTCCGAACACGGCGGCGTGTTGCTGGCCATGGGCGATGACCACACCGGCGAAAGCTCCACCGTGCTGCACCAGTCGGAATGGTCGCTCTTGGACTGCTACCTGCCGATCGTCAGCCCCGCGGGTGTGCAGGAGATCCTGGACTACGGCATTTACGGTTATGCGCTCAGCCGCTTCTCGGGCCTGTGGGTCGGTCTCAAGACCATGAAGGACACCATCGAGGTGACCTCGGTCGTCGACGCCCGCCCCGACCGGATGCAGCTGGTGACGCCGAAGTTCGACATGCCCGCCGACGGGCTGAACATCCGCCTGGACGACGACCGGTTCCGGCAGGAAAACCGCATCATCGACTACAAACGCTTTGCGGCAGAGGCGTTCAGCCATGCCAACAAGATGGACAAGCGCGTCTGGGGCAAGCCGGGCGCCAAGATCGGTTTTGTCGCCGCGGGCAAGAACTGGCTCGACCTGGTGCATGCGCTGAAGCTGTTGAACATCGACGAGAACATGGCCGAACGCCTGGGCATCACCACCTATAAGGTGGGCCAGACCTGGCCGATGGATATGAAGGGCTTCAACGACTGGGCCGAAGGGCTGGACCTGATTGTCGTGGTCGAGGAAAAGCGCAAGCTGATCGAGATCCAGATCAAGGAAGCGATCTTTGACAACCGCCAGGGCCGCCGCGTCTATGGCTGGTACAAGGGCGGCGCCGGCACCATGCACCGGGATGAGCTGTTCCCGACCCGCTATGCGCTGGACCCGATCATGATCGCCGAAAAGCTGGGCAACATCCTGATCGAGGAGGGCCGCGACACCGAGGCGCTCCGTGCCGGGCTGGACAGCCTCGCCGAGGCCCGCCGTGCCGACAACGCCGAGGAAATCGCAACCCGGCTGCCCTATTTCTGCTCCGGCTGCCCGCACAACAGCTCCACCAAGCTGCCCGACGGCTCCCGCGCTTATGCGGGCATCGGCTGCCACTTCATGGTCCAGTGGATGGACCGCGAGACCACCGGCTTCACCCATATGGGCGGCGAGGGCGTCAACTGGGTGGGCGAGGCACCGTTCTCCAAGCGCAAGCATGTGTTCCAGAACCTGGGCGACGGCACCTATAACCACTCCGGCGTGCAGGCGATCCGTGCCGCGCTCGCCGAGGGCACCAACATCACCTACAAGATCCTCTACAACGACGCGGTGGCGATGACCGGCGGCCAGCAGGCCGAGGGTGGGCTCACCGCGCAGCAGATCGCGCATGAGCTGAAGGCGATGGGCGTCAAGACCATTGCGGTGGTCTATGACGAGAAGGAGGACGTCGACGCCTCCCTGTTCCCGGCCGGCATGCGGATGCACGAACGCGCCGAGATGATGAAAATCCAGCGCGAGTTCGAGCAGATCGAGGGCGTGTCCGCCATCATCTACATCCAGACCTGCGCCGCCGAGAAGCGCCGCCGCCGCAAGCGGGGCCAGTTCCCGGATCCGGACCAGCGGGTGTTCATCAACTCCGACGTCTGCGAAGGCTGCGGCGATTGCGGCGTGCAGTCCAACTGCGTCTCCATCGTGCCCAAGGACACCGAACTGGGCCGCAAACGCGCCATCGACCAGTCCTCCTGCAACAAGGATTTCTCCTGCGTCAACGGCTTCTGCCCGTCCTTCGTAACCGTCGAAGGCGCCAAGATCCGCAAGGAGGCCACCGCCGACATCGACCTGCCGCATCTGCCCAAGCCTGAACTGCCGGCAATCGACGGCACCCATAACGTGGTGATCACCGGCGTCGGCGGCACCGGCGTGGTGACCATCGGCGCGGTGCTGGCGCAGGCGGCCCAGATCGACGGCAAGGGCGCCGGGCTGATGGAAATGGCCGGTCTCGCCCAGAAGGGCGGCGCGGTACACATCCATTGCCGGATTGCCAACAACCCCGAGGACATCTCTGCCATCCGCGTCGCCACCGGCGAAGCCCATGCGTTGATCGGCGGCGACCTGGTGGTGAGTGCCGGCGCCAAGACCCTGGGCCTGACCACCTCCGGTCAGACCGGCGCGGTGGTGAACAGCCACGAGATCATCACCGGCGATTTCACCCGTAACACCGAGTTCGCCATCCCAACCGACCGGCTGGAGGTGGCGCTGCAGGCGCGCCTGCGCGAGCGGCTGGACCTGTTCGATGCCTCCGAACTGGCGCGCGTAACCATGGGCGACTCGATCTTCTCCAACATGATGGTGTTCGGCGGCGCCTGGCAGAAGGGGCTGGTGCCCGTCAGCCATGAGGCAATCGAACAGGCGATCGAGATGAACGGCGCCGCGGTGGAGCGCAACAAGCGCGCCTTCGACATCGGCCGCTGGGCGGTGCTGCACCCGGAAGACGCCGCAAGGCTGATCCAGCCCAAGGTGGTGAAAAAGCCCAAGACGCTGGACGAGAAAATCGCCTTCCGTGCCGATCACCTGGTGGCCTATCAAGGCAAGGGCCTGGCCAAGCGCTATGCCAAGCTCTTGGACGGCATCAGTGACCCCGCGCTGAAGGAGGCGGTGGCAAAGGGCTATCACAAGCTGTTGTCCTACAAGGACGAATACGAAGTGGCCCGCCTGCTGCTGGACAGCCGCGCCAAGGCGGAGGCGGAGTTCGAGGGCGACCTTAAGCTGTCCTACCACCTGGCGCCGCCGATGCTGGGCGGCACCGACCCGAACGGCCGCCCGCAAAAGCGCAAGTTCGGCGCAGGCATGGAGCGCGGGTTCCGCATTCTGGCGAAGCTCAAACCCTTGCGCGGCACACCGCTCGACATCTTCGGCTATACCGAAGAGCGCAAGATGGAGCGGGCGCTGATCAAGCAGTATGAGGCCGACATGCGGGAGTGGCTGCCAAAAGCCGCGCCTGAGATCCAGGAGCCGCTGATCGCGCTGGCCGAGCTTCCGCTGCAGATCCGCGGCTTCGGCCCGGTGAAACTGGCGAACGAGCAAAAGGCTGCCAAACGCCGCGAGGAACTGCTGGCCGCTCTGCGCCAGGGAGGCACGACCGTCAAACAGGCGGCTGAGTAACGCCGGACGCCACGGGGCAGGGCGGGGCGCTCCCGCCCGCTCCGGACCATCCTCGGGATGGCCCCTCCCGGTTGGGCCCGGCGCCGCGCTGACGCGCGGCGCTGTTGCGCAGGCCCTGATCCCGGGCGCCAGGCAGCCTGATCCTGGTTGGAAATCCCTTGCTTTCCGCGGCAGCGCCCCTGATGCGGGCTGCTGCGAACCGTCACAGCGCTGTTACGCTCCCTTTGCATACTGCGCTCCCGGCCATATCTGACCGGTGATGCCTGACGGAGAGCCAAAAACGATGCACGCGCGCCGCCATACCGCCCGCGATATTTCCTATGCCCATTCCGCTGCCACCCGCCCGGGCCGGGCGGTGATCCGGCTGCTGGAGAATTCGACCGGACGGCTGGCATTGATCCGCCGGGCCGCGGGGTACGAACAGGAGGTGGCGGCGGGCCGAAGCTTCTGGTCGGTGATGGCTGAACGCTATGGGCTGTCGCTGGACGTGGCGGGCGGATCGCTGGCGGACATCCCCAAGGACAAGCCGGTCATCCTGATCGCGAACCACCCTTACGGCATCCTCGACGGGCTGATGATGGGGCATATTCTGGCGGAAACCCGCGGCGATTTCCGCATTCTGGCCAACCACGTGTTCCGCAAGGCCGAGGACCTGAACAAGGTGATATTGCCGGTGGATTTTGCCGGGACCAAAGACGCCCTGCGCACCAATCTGGCGACTCGCAAGGCGGCGCTGGACTATCTGGGGCAGGGCGGCGCCATCGGCATCTTTCCCGGCGGAACGGTCTCCACTGCGGCACACCCTCTGGGGCACCCTATGGACCCCGGCTGGCGCGGCTTTACCGCCCGGATGATTGCCAAATCCGACGCCGTGGTCGTGCCGGTATTTTTCGACGGCCGCACCTCGCGCCTGTTCCAGATTGCCAGCCACCTGCACGCCACCCTGCGCATGGGGCTCTTGATCCAGGAGTTCCGCAAGCGGGTCGATACCCCGGTCCGGGTGGTGATCGGCGAGCCCATCGGCCGCGGCACGTTGGCGCCGCTGGCCAAAGACGCAAAAGCAATGATGGATTTCCTGCGCAAAGCGACGTATGACCTGTCTCCGGTACCGCTCAAATCCTATGCGCATGGGTTTGAGTTCGAGGAGAAACACCGCGCGTGAGAAAACGGAATGGCTGTAGGCATCTTTGATTCGGGCCTGGGCGGGCTGACTGTCCTGAACGCTGCGCAGCAACGGCTGCCGGACGTGAATTTCCTCTATTACGGCGACAATGCCCGCGCCCCCTATGGTGTGCGCGATGCCGAGGATGTCTATCAGCTGACCAAATCCGCGGTGCAGGACATGTGGGACAAGGGCTGTGACCTGGTGATCCTGGCCTGCAACACCGCCTCTGCCGCCGCGCTGCGCCGGATGCAGGAGGGCGGGTTGCCCAAGGGCAAGCGGGTGCTGGGCGTCTTTGTGCCGCTGATCGAAGCGCTGACTGAGCGGCAATGGGGCGACAATTCTCCGCCGCGCGAGGTTGCGGTGCAGCATGTGGCGCTGTTCGCGACCCCGGCGACCGTTGCCAGCCGCGCCTTTCAGCGTGAACTGGCGTTCCGCGCCATCGGCGTCGACGTGGAGGCGCAGGCCTGCGGCGGCGTCGTGGACGCGATCGAGGACGGCGACATGATCCTCGCCGAAGCCCTGGTGCGCAGCCATGTGGACGCGCTGAAGCGCAAGATGCCGCACCCGCAGGCCGCGATCCTCGGCTGCACGCATTATCCGCTGATGGAAAAAACCTTTCAGGATGCGCTGGGACCGGAGGTTAAGGTGTTCAGCCAGGGCAGCCTGGTGGCGGACAGCCTGGCGGATTACCTGCAGCGGCATCCCGACATGTACGGCAACGGCGCAGGCGGCTTTTTCACCACCGGAAACCCGGGCCGCGTCAGCGACCGCGCGACCCAGTTTCTCCGACGGGAAATCACCTTTCAGGCGGCCTGAGCGCATCCGCCCGGAACCTTGTTCCAGGTCAAAGAGCGCGGGCGCAAATCCTCCTATTTCTCTCCGCAGATGGCTGCGGAACCGGCATATCACATTGAAAGACGAGGTCTGACATGACCCACAAAGTGGCTATCCTTGGCGCGTCCGGCTATACCGGCGCCGAACTGGTGCGGTTGATCGCCCAGCACCCGAACATCGAGATCGCGGCCCTGTCCGCCGACCGCAAGGCCGGCATGACCATGGCGGAAGTGTTCCCGCACCTGCGCCATATGGAACTGCCGGTGCTGTGCAAGATTGGCGAGATTGATTTCTCCGGCATCGACCTCTGCTTCTGCGCGCTGCCGCATAAGACCAGCCAGGAAGTGATCGCAGCCCTGCCCAAGACCCTGAAAATCGTCGATCTGTCGGCGGATTTCCGGCTGCGCGACCCGGCGGAATACGAGAAGTGGTACGGCAACCCCCACGCCGCGCTGGAGCAGCAGGAAGAGGCGGTTTACGGCCTCACCGAGTTCTACCGGGACGAGATCAAATCCGCGCGTCTGGTGGCCGGCACGGGCTGTAACGCCGCCACCGGCCAGTTTGCCCTGCGGCCCCTGATCGAGGCAGGCGTCATCGATCTGGACGAGATCATCCTGGACCTGAAATGCGCGGTCTCCGGCGCCGGCCGGTCGCTCAAGGAAAACCTTCTGCATGCAGAGCTGAGCGAGGGCTACCACGCCTATGCCATCGGCGGCACCCACCGGCACCTGGGCGAGTTCGACCAGGAGTTCAGCAAGATCGCAGGCCGCCCGGTGAAAGTGCAGTTCACCCCGCATCTGCTGCCGGTGAACCGCGGCATCCTCGCGACCGTCTATGTGAAGGGCGACGCGCAGGCGATTCATGATACCTTTGCCAAGGCTTACGCCGGTGAGCCTTTCATCGAGCTGCTGCCGTTTGGCGAGGCGCCCTCGACCCATCACGTGCGCGGCTCCAACTTCTGCCATATCGGCGTTGCGCAGGACCGGATCGGCGGCCGCGCTATCGTCTTTGCGGCACTGGATAACCTGACAAAAGGAAGCAGCGGCCAGGCCTTGCAGAACGCAAACCTGATGTTAGGTGAGAACGAGACCGAAGGGCTGATGATGGCGCCGCTGTTCCCCTGAACCGGGGCGGCGCTGTTCGGGCCTGAATAGAGGACACCATGAAGAACCTGAAGAAACAGCGCCGGATCCAGGTCATCGCGGTTGCCGCGGTGGCCCTGATCGTGGCAACCGCCCTGATCGGCTATGCCATGCGGGACGGCATCAACTATTTCCGCTCGCCCAGCCAGGTGATGGAGGAGCCGCCGAAGCCGACCGAAGTGTTCCGCATCGGCGGGCTGGTGGCGGAAGGCTCGCTGCAGCGCGGCCAGGGCAAGACCGTGCGCTTTGCGGTGACCGATGGCGGCGCGACCGTAAACGTCGCCTACACCGGCGTTCTGCCCGACCTGTTTGAAGAGAACCAGGGCATGGTCGGCACCGGGCGTTACGTGAACGGCGTCTTTGAAGCCACTGAAATCCTGGCAAAACATGACGAGACTTACATGCCCAAGGAAGTCATGGACGCGCTGAAGGAGCAGGGCGTCTATCAGGAACCCGGAACCTGATACCCAAACGGATGTGACACAATGGCCCCGCAGGATTGCCGTCCTGCGGGGCTTTTTGCTTCAGGGCTCACCAGCAAACAGAACCTCTCCCCTTGGGTGTTGCGCAGCAGGCGCGCGGTGGTGTCAGAGGGTTTTAGCGCCTTTGCGGCATCCTGACCCGGTTGGAAGTGGTGAGGTGACATGCAGAGCGTTCAGGAAATTGCACAACAGATCGTGGCGCGCGAAGGCGGGTTTGTGAATGATCCGGATGATCCCGGCGGCGCCACCAAACACGGCGTGACCATCGGCACGCTGCGGCGGCTGGGGCTGGATCTGACCGGCGATGGCGCCGTGAATGTTCAGGACGTGAAGGCCGTGAGCCAGGCGCAGGCGGTGGAGATCTTCATCCGCCATTATTTCGAGGCGCCGCGGGTCGCCAGCTTGCCGCCCTGTCTGCAGGCGTCGGTGTTTGACATGTATGTGAACGCGGGCAGCAACGCGGTGCGCATTCTGCAGCGGCTGCTGCGCGACATGGGCTATGCCGTGGCGGTTGATGGCACCATCGGCCCGCAGACCGCAGACGCGGCGGCGCAAGCGGCGGAGGTCGGTGCGGAAACCTTGCGCGACGCCTACGGGGTGGCGCGCCGCAACTATTACTTCCGCCTGGCGGACCGGCGTCCGGCCAGCCGCAAATACGCGCGCACCCGTGCTGGCGGCAAGGGCGGCTGGATCACCCGGGCTGAGGAGTTCATCTCGCCCGCCTACCGCCTCAGCCAGCAGGAGTTTCAGCGGAGGACGGCGGCATGGGGCTGATCGCGGATGTGTTTGGATTGGTTTTTGGGCGGCAGAGCAATGCCTTGCGGGAAACGCTTGAAGTCTTTCGCGAAAACGCTGAGGCCGGCGCCGCCCGCGCGCACGATATGCAAAGCGCTGCACTCAGCCAGCTGGCGGCGGAGTTTCAGTATGGCGGCAAAAGCCGGTTTGACCGGTTCATGGACGGGGTGAACCGTCTGCCGCGCCCCTTGCTGGCGCTTGGGACTCTTGCACTGATAGGCGCATCTCTGAGCGATCCGGTCTGGTTTGCTGCAAGAATGCAAGGTCTGGCGCTGGTGCCGGAGCCGCTGTGGTGGCTTTTGGGGGTCATCGTCTCTTTCTATTTCGGCGCCCGCCATCAGGTGAAGAGCCAGGAATTCCAGCAGGGGCTGGCCGCCAGCATGGCGCGGGTGCCCGAGGTGGCGGAAAACATCGCCGCGCTGGAGCGGCTCAGGGCGGATGCCCCTGCTGCCGCCGCCACAAGCACGGATGCCGCGGCGCGGCTGGACGCCACCGCGGCAGGGAACAATCCCGCGCTGGAAGCCTGGAAGGCGCGCCGTGGTTGATCACATTTTGCTTTCTGCGGCGGCATGGCGCGGCGTTTGCCATTGGCCCTCCCGGCTGAGAAGCGTATAGGGAACCCATCCCTACAGAGCATGCATGGACACACCGGCACATGATCACAGAACTCGGACATTTCGCCCTAATTCTCGCCTTCATGATAGCCATCGTGCAGGCCGTTATCCCCTTGATCGGCGCCCACAAACGCTGGCCCGGCTGGATGGCCGTCGCGGAACCGGCGGCGCAGGCGCAATTCCTGTTCACCGCGTTTTCCTTTGGCGCGCTGATGTGGGCCTTCATCACCTCAGACTTCTCGCTGAAGCTGGTGACGCTGAACAGCCATTCAGCCAAGCCGATGCTGTACAAGATCTCCGGCACCTGGGGGAACCACGAGGGCTCGATGCTGTTGTGGGTGCTGATCGTCAGCCTGTTCGGGGCGCTGGCCTCGGTCTTTGGCGGCGGCCTGCCGCCGACCTTGAAGGCCCGTGTGCTGTCCGTGCAGGCCGCGATCGGCGTGGCGTTTTTCGCTTTCATCCTGTTCACCTCGAACCCGTTCCTGCGCCTGACGGTGCCGCCGTTTGACGGACAGGACCTGAACCCGCTGCTGCAGGACCCGGGCCTCGCCTTCCATCCGCCGTTCCTCTACCTCGGCTATGTGGGCCTCAGCATGGCGTTTTCCTTTGCCGTTGCGGCCCTGATCGAAGGCCGGGTGGATGCCGCCTGGGGCCGCTGGGTGCGGCCCTGGACGCTGGCCGCCTGGATCTTCCTGACCATCGGCATCGCGCTGGGGTCCTGGTGGGCCTATTACGAGCTTGGCTGGGGCGGCTTCTGGTTCTGGGACCCGGTGGAAAACGCCTCCTTCATGCCCTGGCTGCTGGCCGCTGCGCTGCTGCATTCCGCCATCGTGGTGGAAAAGCGCGAGGCGTTGAAAAGCTGGACCATCCTGCTGGCGATCCTTGCCTTCGGCTTCTCGCTGATCGGCACTTTCATTGTGCGCTCGGGCGTGATCACCAGCGTGCATGCCTTTGCCAACGACCCCGAGCGGGGCGTGTTCATCCTGTTCATCCTCGCCTTCTTCACCGGCGGCGCGCTGACCCTGTTTGCCGCGCGCGCGCAGGCGATGGAGGCCAAGGGGGTCTTTGGTATGATCAGCCGCGAAAGCGCGCTGGTGGCCAATAACATCCTGCTGGCGGTCAGCTGTTTCGTGGTGTTCTTCGGAACCATCTGGCCGATCGTTGCCGAGATGCTACTGGACCGGAAGCTGAGCGTCGGGCCGCCGTTCTTCAACTCGGCCTTCACCCCCTTCATGGTGGTGCTGGGTCTGCTGCTGCCCGTCGGCGCGATGCTGCCGTGGAAGCGCGGCCGGATCGGGCGCACCGCCTGGCAGCTGCGTTATGTGTTCCTGCTGGCGGTGTCGCTCGGCGTGCTGGCCTGGTCGATGCAGACCGGGCGCTCGGCGCTGGGACCTGTGGGGCTGTTCCTGGGGTCCTGGGTGGTGTTCGGTGCGCTGGCGGATCTGTGGATGCGCAGCGGAAAATCCGGCCGCCTCCAGCGGATGCTGCGGCTGCCGCGGGCGGATTGGGGCAAGGCCACGGCCCATGCAGGCCTCGGCGTCACTATCTTTGCCATCGCGGGCCTGACCGCCTGGGAGCAGGAGGACATCCGCGTGGCCCGTATCGGCGAGCCGTTTGAGGTCGGCGCCTTCACGCTGGTGCTGCAGGAGGTGACCCGTGAGCAGGGGCCGAACTATTTCACCACCAAGGGACGCGTCGAGGTCACCCGCAACGGGCGGCCCGAGGCGATGATGTTCCCGGAGAAACGCGACTATCCGGTGGCCAAGATGCCGACCACCGAAGCTGCGATTGACTACCGGGTGACACGCGACCTGTATGTCGTGCTGGGCGATCAGCAGGCCGACGGCAGCTGGACCATGCGCACCTACATTAAACCCTTTGCCAACTGGATCTGGGCGGGTTCCATCCTGATGGCGCTTGGCGGGCTCTTGAGCCTGAGCGACCGGCGTTTCCGCGTGGCCGCGGGCGCGCGCAAGACACCGGCAGCGGGAGTGCCTGCGGAATGAAACGGATGCGTTTTCTGATCGTCGCCCTGGCGGCCCTGATGACCGCCGCCCTGTTCACACCGGCGCCCGCGCTGGCGGTGGAGCCGGATGAAATCCTGGAGGACCCGGCCCTGGAAGCGCGCGCGCGCGAGCTCTCCAAGGACCTGCGCTGTCTGGTCTGCCGCAATGAGAGCATCGACGAGTCCAACGCCGAACTGGCCCGCGACCTGCGGGTGCTGCTGCGCGAGCGGCTGGTGGCGGGCGACAGCGACCGGGAGGCGATGGATTTTATCGTTGCCCGCTATGGCGAGTACGTGCTGCTGCGCCCCACCACCAGCGGGGCCAATTGGCTGCTGTGGGCGGCGGGGCCGCTGATGCTGCTGGCGGCGCTGGTGATGGCGCTTTTCTATCTGCGCGGACGCGCCCGGGCGCCCCGGGCGGCGGAGCAGGGGCTGAGCGCGGAAGAGCAGGAACGGCTGCGCAAAATCCTGGAGGATTGACGCCGGGTCTGTCTTTCCGGCGGCTAAGCTTTGCGTCACCATAGCGTCAAACGGTCCCGCCGGCGCTGCGCCGTGCGGGACGCAATCTGCATGAGGCACCCCTATGGACTACAAGGAAATCCTGTTCACGCTGGAGGACGGGCTGGCGGTCATCACGCTGAACCGCGCAAACCGCAAGAACGCGCTGACCAGCCGGATGCGCTCGGAAATCACCCATGCGGTGCGAATGGCCTCGGCAGAGGCGCGCGCGGTTGTGCTGACGGGTGCAGGTGATGCGTTCTGCTCCGGCCAGGACCTGAGCGATGCCTCCAGCGCGGGCGACCTGGATCTGGAGCGCACGCTGCGCGACGAATACCTGCCGATGGTGGAAGCGATCTATAATTGCCCGGTGCCGGTTGTGGCCGCGGTGAACGGCGCCGCAGCGGGAGCCGGTGCCAGCCTGGCCCTGGCGGCGGATGTGGTGATTGCCAGCGAAAGCGCGTTTTTCATGCAGGCCTTTAGCAAGATTGGGCTGATGCCTGATGCCGGCGGCACCTGGTTCCTGCCGCGTCAGGTCGGCATGGCCAAGGCGATGGGTGCGGCGCTGTTTGCCGATCGCATCAGCGCGCAGCAGGCCAGCGATTGGGGCATGATCTGGGAAGCGGTGCCCGACGCGGAGTTCAGCACCCGCTGGCGCGCGCGCGCCGAATATTTGGCCCAAGGCCCCAGCAAGGCCTTTGCCGCCACCAAGTCCGCCCTGCGCGAAAGCACCGGCCGCAGCCTGATGGAGCAGCTGTCGGAAGAGGCGCATCTGCAAGGGGAATGCGGCAAGACCCGGGATTTCCTGGAAGGGGTGACAGCCTTCATGGAAAAACGCCCCGCGAAGTTCGAGGGGCGCTGAGAGGTTTTCAGTCGTGCGGAACCGCTGGATCAGGAAAACAGCGATCCGTCCTCCGAGCGGTCAACGATGGAGACATCGCTGACCGTGAGCAACCCTCCTGCGCCGTGGATCCGCGCGACGAACACATCGTCGGCAAAGAGCAGCGCCGAGCCCTGTCCCTCGTCGCCGGTGCCGTCGCCGACCGTCTGAACCGACAATCTGGGCGGCAGCCCATCGCCGTCGTAAGAATAGATCAGCAGGTCGTCGGCGGGATCGAAATCCGTCACGATAACGGGGTCATCGTCGGACGCGATCCAATCTCCGACCACCAAGGTGTCGCTTCCTTCGCCAAGGGAGACGGTATCTCCATCCCCTGCGATTACTGTATCATCGCCGTATCCGGCTGACACGCTGTCGGCGTCGCCGTCAAGATCCGTATCGGGGTTAATAAATTCGGCCAGACCGCTGAGGACGGTGACGGACCCGTCAGCCAGCCCGCGCGAGAGGCCGACAATTCCTTCGCCGTCAATGCCGCTGGTTGTGATAATCCTGTCATCGCCGGTGTCCCCGTGCAGAGTGTCCGATCCTTCATTGTCGATCAGATAGTCATCGCCTGCTCCGCCGCGCATAAAGTCGTCGCCGGTGCCGCCGACCAGAATGTCGGCCCCGTCCATTCCGAACAGGCGGTCATCACCACCGCGGCCTTCAAGGATATCGTTGCCGCCCCTGGCGTAAGCGGTTTCGTCTTGGCCGGTGCCAATCAAGTCATCTGCAGCGTCCGACCCGGTGGTTGTACTGCCGGGTTCGACGGTCTGCGGCGGCTCCGAAGTGTCCGGCTCGCTCGCGCCACCGTCATCATCATCGTCCATCGCCAAGGCCACACCGCCAATGGTCAGGCCAATCCCAAGCAAGATCAAAAGTTCCATGTCATCAATCCCGTTGCCGCCTGGCAGCTGGCGTTCTGCAATAATGCGCGCGCGGGGAGCGCTCTGCCAGAACCAAGTAAACTCATGAGTTGAGTACGGGGTTGAGCGAATTTAGTCAAATACTCGTAAATATTGAACTTTCGGAAGAAACAGTGCGCGAAACATGATGGAATTGTTGCCTGGCTGGGCCGGGTGGAACGGCCGCGGGTCTGGAACAGAGCCTGCCGCCCTCCGGAAACCAGACTGCCGCAAAACGAAAAACGCCCCGCGCAGTGCGGGGCGTTTGTCTTACCGTCCGAGCAGCGCTCAGCGCTTTTCGATGTCGACGTAGTCGCGCAGGGTCTCGCCCAGGTACAGCTGGCGCGGGCGGCCGATCTTGTTCTGTGGATCGGCGATCATCTCTTTCCACTGCGAGATCCAGCCGACGGTGCGCGACAGCGCGAAGATCGGGGTGAACATCGAGGTCGGGAAGCCCATCGCCTCCAGGATGATGCCGGAGTAGAAGTCGACGTTCGGGAACAGCTTCTTCTCGATGAAGTAGTCGTCGTGCAGCGCGGTGCGCTCCAGCTCCTTGGCGACCTGCAGCAGCGGGTTGTCTTCGACACCCAGCAGCTCCAGCACTTCGTCCGCGGATTGCTTCAGCACCTTGGCGCGCGGGTCGGTGTTCTTGTACACGCGGTGGCCAAAGCCCATCAGGCGGAACGGGTCGTTCTTGTCCTTGGCGCGTTCGATGAACTCAGGGATGCGGTCAACAGAGCCGATTTCCTTGAGCATTTCCAGGCAAGCCTGGTTGGCGCCGCCGTGGGCCGGGCCCCAGAGGCAGGCGATACCGGCCGCGATACAGGCAAACGGGTTGGCACCGGAGGAAGACGCCAGGCGCACGGTCGAGGTGGAGGCGTTCTGCTCATGGTCTGCGTGCAGGATGAAGATCCGGTCCATCGCGCGGCTCAGGATCGGGTTCACGTGGTATTCCTCGGCCGGTACCGAGAAGCACATGTGCAGGAAGTTGGCCGAATAATCCAAGTCGTTCTTCGGGTACACGAAGGGCTGGCCGATCGAGTACTTGTAGGCCATCGCGGCGATGGTCGGCAGTTTGGCGATCAGCCGGATCGCTGCAACCTCGCGCTGCCAGGGATCGGTCACGTCCAGCGAGTCGTGGTAGAAGGCCGACATCGCGCCGACCACGCCCACCAGGGTCGCCATCGGGTGCGCGTCGCGGCGGAAGCCGCGGAAGAAGTTGTGCATCTGCTCATGCACCATGGTGTGACGGGTCACACGGGTCTCGAAATCCTCCAGCTGCGCGGCAGTCGGCAGTTCGCCGTAGAGCAGCAGGTAGCAGACCTCCAGGTAATGCGATTTCGACGCCAGCTGGTCGATCGGATAGCCGCGGTGCAGCAGCTCGCCCTTGCCGCCATCAATATAGGTGATGGTGCTGTCGCAGCTGGCGGTGGAGGTGAAGCCCGGATCATAGGTGAACACGCCTGCCTGCGCATAAAGCTTGCGGATGTCGAGAACATCGGGCCCGGCCGTTGGCGAGAAAATGGGCAGCTCGTAGTTTTCGCCATTCAGGCTGAGCGTGGCAGATTTCTGTGTCTCGGTCATGGATGTCCCTTCCTGTTACAGGCACGAAAGCTGCCGTTCAGGCGTCTTCATGCGGGGCAGCGCCTGCGCGGTTTCGCGCAGGGGTTGTCGTATCAAAGCAGGCTTACCCCGGTGTAAAGACCGGAGTCAGCCCGTTGCGTCTTTGAGCCGGGCGATGGTTTCATCGCGGCCCAGAATCAGCATCATATCGAACACCGAAGGCGTTACCGCCCGGCCCGCAAGCGCAGCCCGCAACGGGCCTGCCAGTTTGCCGAACTTGGTATCATGTGCTTCTGCAAATGCGTTCAGAAGCGCCTCCAGATCGTCACGGACCCAGCTAGCATTTTGCAGCTGCGGCGTCAATTCTTCCAGTATACCATCGGATACAGACGACAGCGCTTTTTCTGCCTTCGCATCCCGTTCAAGAGGCCGTGATGCAAGGATAAAATGCGCCTTTTCAAGAAGTTCCGGGAAGGTACGGGCCCGGTCCTTGAGGCAATACATCGCAGCTTCCAGCCCTTGTGACTGCGCGTCAGTCAGGGCGGGTTTCCCGGCAGCTGCCAGGTAATCACAGATTTCTTGCCGCAGTGCGGCGTCGTCGCTAACGGCAATATGCTGGCCGCAGAGGTTTTCCAGCTTTTTGGTGTCGAACCGGGCCGGGCTTTTGCCGATACCGTCGAAATTAAACCACTCTTTGGCCTGGCTGTCCGTAAAAAATTCGTCATCGCCATGCGACCAGCCGAGACGCGCCAGATAATTGCGCATGCCGGCCGCGGGATAACCCATCGCCTGGTATTCCTGCGCTCCCAAGGCGCCATGGCGTTTGCTCAGTTTCTTGCCGTCCGGCCCGTGGATTAGCGGGATATGGGCCCAGACCGGCACGTCCCAGCCCATCGCCTCATAGATCATCATCTGGCGGGCGGCGTTGTTGAGGTGGTCATCGCCGCGGATCACATGGGTGACGCCCATGTCATGGTCATCGACCACAACCGCCAGCATATAGACCGGGGTGCCGTCGGAGCGCAGCAGGATCATGTCGTCCAGCTGGTCGTTGCGGATGGTCACATCACCCTGCACCTCATCCTTGATAACGGTAACGCCGCTTTGCGGCGCCTTGATGCGGATCACATAAGGCGCGTCCGGATGGGTGGCTTCATCCGCGTCGCGCCACGGGGAGCGGTAGAGGGTGGATTTGCCCTCGGCCTTGGCCTGGTCGCGGAAGGCTGCGATTTCCTCCTGGGTGGCAAAACACTTATAGGCCTTGCCCTCGGACAGCAGCTGTCGGGCGACTTCGGCGTGGCGGTCCGCGCGCGCGAACTGGCTGATCACCTCGCCGTCGTGGTCCAGGCCCAGCCAAGCCATGCCTTGCAGGATTGCGGCGGTGGCCTCCGGCGTGGAGCGTTCGCGGTCGGTGTCCTCGATCCGCAACAGGAATTTGCCGCCGCGGCCGCGGGCATACAGCCAGTTGAACAGTGCGGTGCGGGCGCCGCCGATGTGCAGAAAGCCGGTGGGCGAAGGCGCGAAACGGGTGACAACCGGTTGGGTCATGTGCGGGATTTACCTTTTGGAAACCATGGGAGGCATAGAGTTTCCGCCTGTCTACCGGGCCAGAAGGCGGGGGGCAAGCATGCGGCTGAGCGCAGCCATCGCAGACCTGCTGCAGGCGCAGCGGGGGGATCTGTTCCCCTGGGTTCCAGTTTTCCTGGGCACCGGGATCGGGGCCTATTTCAGTTTGAAAAGCGAACCCGGATGGGCGGTCTATGCCTGTCTTGCCGCGGTTTCACTGCTGCTGGCATGGGGCGCTGTGCAGCGGCGGCCGCTGGCGTTCCTGTTCTGGGCGCCGGCCTTTGCGGCGGCGGGCCTGTGCCTGGCGGGCGCCCGCGCCCACTGGGTTGCGGCGCCGGTTCTTGATTTCCGCTATTACGGCCCGGTTGAGGGCCGGGTGGTATCGGTGGACCGTTCCCCGACCGATGCGCTGCGGCTGACCTTGGACCAGGTGCGGCTGGACCGCGTTCCGGCTGTGAAAACCCCGGCCCGGGTGCGGATTTCCCTGAAAGGCCCGGAGCAGGTGCCGCCGCCGGGCGCCTTGGTGATGACAACCGCGCATCTGCTGCCGCCGCAGGGGCCGGCGGAGCCGGGAGGATTCGACTTCCGCCGCCATGCCTGGTTCAAGCAGCTGGGCGGGCTTGGCTATACCAGGGCGCCGGTCCTGCTGGCCGGAGCGCCGGGGGATGGCGTTCCGGTGGAGCGCTTGCGCCGCGCCATGGCGGGCTATCTCCAGCAGCGGATTCCGGGCGAGACCGGCGGATTTGCCGCGGCCATCACTGCCGGCGACCGCAGCGGTGTCGGGGAGCAGACGCTGACGGCCCTGCGGAAAAGCAACCTGGCGCATCTGCTGGCCATCTCCGGCCTTCATATGGGCCTGCTCACCGGCTTTGTCTTTGCTGCGGTGCGGGTGCTGTTCTGCCTGGTGCCGCCGGTTGCCCTGCGCTGGCCTGTCAAGAAACTGGCGGCGCTGGCCGCATTGGCGGCCGGGGCGGGCTATCTGCTGTTGTCAGGTGGCAATGTGGCGACGGAACGGGCCTTTGTCATGGTCGCCGTGATGCTGGGGGCGGTGCTGCTGAACCGGCGCGCGATCACACTGCGCGCGGTGGCGGCGGCGGCGCTGATCGTGCTGCTGCGGCGGCCCGAAAGCCTGCTCAGCCCCGGTTTTCAGATGAGTTTCGCCGCGACGGCGGCGCTGGTCGCGGTCTTTGCCGCGCTGCGGGACAGGGAGGTGCCGCCGGGTCCGCGCTGGTTGCGGCCGGTTGCGGCTCTGGTGATCTCCTCTGCTGTGGCAGGCGCCGCAACCGCGCCCTTTGCAGCCGCGCATTTCAACACCGTTCCGCATTACGGGCTCTTTGCAAATCTGCTGGCAGTGCCGGTCATGGGCTCCGGGGTGATCCCGGCAGCAGTGCTGGCGCTGTGCCTGGTGCCCGTTGGATTGGAAGGGGCTGCGCTGTCGGTGATGCGGTGGGGGATGGACTGGATCCTGGCGGTTGCACAGACCGTGGCGGGGTTTGAGGGCGCCGTGTCCCAGGTGGCGGCGCCCGGCGATGCGGTGCTGCCGCTGTTTGCGTCCGGTGCGGTGTTTGCCGTGATCTGGCACGGGCGGCTGCGGCTGGCGGGACTGGTGCCGGCAGCTGCAGCACTTTGGCTCTGGAGCGGAGCAGAGCGGCCGCCGGTGATCATTGCCAGCTCCGGCGGGCTGATCGGCGTGATGGAGGCGGAGGGGCGCGCCCTGTCGCGGCCAAAGGGGCAGGGGTTCACGGCAGGGATCTGGCTGGAGAATGATGGCGATGCCGCCACCCAGCCAGAGGCCGCGGCCCGCTGGCAGGCCTGGGACGGCGTGCTGCCTGTCTGGCAAGGTCAAGGCTTCCGGCTGGTTCATGCACCGGGAAAACGTAAGCTTATGCAGGCAAGCGCTTGTAAAGAGGGGGATATCATCGTGTCCACGGTGGCTGAGCCGGAGCCCGGCACCTGCTTGCTGCTGACGCCTGGGATTCTGCGGCAGACCGGCAGCATCGCGGTCCGGCCCGATGGCGGTCTGCTGACAGCCCGCGCCGCAACCGGCGCGCGCCTGTGGAGCGGATGGTATCCGGAAGGGCCGGAAATCCGGCGCCTGCGCCGCCTGCTGGCCGCGCCGGCGCAGCTTCAGTAAGTGCGGATCAGCCCGACGAGGCGGCCCTGGACCTGCACCTGATCCTCGGGGTAGTGCCGGGTTTCGTAAACCGGGTTCGCGGCTTCCAGCGCAATCGTCCGGCCCTGGCGGTGGTAATATTTCAGGGTGGCTTCCTGGCCTTCGACCAGCGCCACCACAATGTCGCCGTTGTCGGCGGTGTCGGCTTCGCGGATCACCACGATGTCGCCGTCGTTGATGCCGGCCTCGATCATCGAGTCGCCCTTGACCTCCAGCGCGTAATGCTGGCCGTTGGGGGCAATCATGCCGCCCGGCACCGCGACCTGGTGCGAGACCTGGCTGATCGCCTCAATCGGCACGCCGGCCGCGATGCGGCCCATTACCGGAAGCTCAACCGCCGCCTGACGCATCGGATCCGCGGCCGCAGCGCCGGCGCGAGGGCTGGTCTGGCCGCCGTCGATCACCGTGGGGGCGAACCCCTGCGGTTCGGAGGTGCCGCCCAGGCTTTCGGGCAGGCGCAAGATTTCAATGGCGCGGGCGCGGTGGGCGAGGCGGCGGATGAATCCGCGCTCTTCCAGCGCGGTGATCAACCGGTGGATGCCGGATTTGGAGCGCAGATCCAGCGCCTCCTTCATCTCATCAAAACTGGGCGGAACGCCGTCCCGCTGCAGGCGTTTGTGAATGAATTCCAGCAAATCCAGCTGTTTTTTCGTGAGCATCGCCGCTCCCTCCGCGCCTCGTGTAGATGTTTTCTTTTGTTCTACGCATGTTCACGTTTTGTGTCAACATGGCCGCTTTCGGTTGTGTCAGATAATGAACGCACCGGCGGCGCGCCCGACACGCGGGGGCGTTTTTGCAAAGATGGAGCTGTTTCAGATTGGCAGATATTGCACGGGTTCGCCTGCGTCGTGCGCGCCATCGCCGGGCGGGCGGATCAGCAGGGCATTGGAACCCGCCAGCACCGTAAGCAGCGAGCTGTCCTGATCTGGGAAGGCGCGGATCTTGCCGTCCTCAACACGGGCCCGCATGTAGTGTTCGCGCGGACCGTTAGCAGTAAGCGGCTCTGCCAGCGGAGCGCTTAGCAGCGGCTGGCCGGTGTCCGGCAGGCCGAGCATCGCGCGGATCACCGGCGCGAGGAAGACGTGGCCGCACACCATGGCCGACACCGGGTTGCCGGGCAGGCCCACCATCGCGGCAGAATTCATCCGGCCCGCCATCAGCGGTTTGCCGGGCCGCATAGCCACCTTGTAGAAGCTGCGCTCCATGCCGGCGTCCTGGGCCACTTTGCCGACCAGATCGTGATCACCGACCGAAGCGCCGCCGATGGTCACCACAAGATCGGCGCCCTCAGCCAGCTCAAAAGCAGTGCGCAGCGAGTTTTCGGTGTCGCGGGCAATCGGCAGAATGCGGGCGCGGGCGCCGAAACCCTCCAGCATCGCCTTGAGACCGAAGGTGTTGGAGGCGATGATCTGGTCCGGGCCGGGCGTGCCGCCCGGCATCATCAGCTCATCCCCTGTGGAGATCAGCGCAACCTCGGGCCGGCGGGTGACCGGCACTCTGGGGATGTTCATTGCGGCCAGCAGGGCGACGTCGGCAGCTGTCAGCAGGCGGGGCGCAGAGACGGTCTCGCCATCGGTGAAATCGCCGCCGCGGGGGCGGATGTTGTGGTTGCTGCCAGGCTCACCGGTAATGGTGATGAGGTTGCCGGTACGGGTGACATCCTCTTGAATCACAACAAAACTTGCGCCTTCGGGCACCGGGGCGCCGGTAAAGATGCGCACCGCCTGGCCCGCGCCAACGCGGCCATCAAAGGCGTGGCCGGCAGCGGCCTCGCCAATGACTTTGAACATGGCGTGCATCTCAACCTCAGCCGCGTTGACGGCATAGCCGTCCATGGCGGAGGCGGAGAACGGCGGCTGGTCGCGGCGCGCCTGCATGTCTTCTGCCAGCACCCGGCCTGCGGCCTCAGCCAGGGGAACCTCTTCGGTCTCAAGCTTGGAAACAAGCGCCAGAAGATGCGCGCGGGCCTCGCTGACAGAGATCATTTATGCCTCGTACCTGCCTGATTTTCCGCCATCTTTCAGCGTGACGCGAATGCCGCCGATCTGCATCGCCTTGTCTGCCGCCTTGGCCATGTCATAGACGGTGAGCGCGGCGGTGGAGACGGCGGTGAGCGCCTCCATCTCGACCCCGGTCTGGCCGGTTGTCTTGACGGTGGCTTCGATCCGGACGCCAGGAAGGTCCGGGTCCAGCGTCAGTTCCACCGCGACCTTGGTCACCGGCAGCGGATGGCAAAGCGGGATCAGGTCCGGCGTTTTCTTGGCACTCATGATGCCGGCCAGACGGGCCACCGACAGAACATCGCCCTTTTTGGCGCGGCCTTCGGAAATGATTTCAAAGGTTTCCGGCGCCATGGTGATGTGGCCCTCGGCGGTGGCGATGCGCGAAGTCACTGCCTTGTCCGAGACGTCGACCATATGGGCGTCGCCCTTGGTGTCGAAATGGGTGAGGCTCATCGGCTGCCTCCTTTACATCATGCCGGGGGTCAGCGGATTGGCGAGCAGCGCGCGGGTCGCCGCGGCGACGTCGTCCTGGCGCATCAGGCTTTCGCCGATCAGGAATGTCCGGGCGCCATAGCGGGCCATGTCGGCCAGATCCTCGGGCGTGGACAGGCCGCTCTCGCAGACGATGGTGCGGTCAGCCGGAACCATACGCGACAGTTCGCGGGTGGTGTCCAGCGTGGTCTCAAACGTTTTGAGATTGCGGTTGTTGATGCCCATCAGCGGCGATTTCAGGTTGCAGGCGCGCTCCAGCTCTTCGGCGTCATGCACCTCCAAGAGCACATCCATGCCCCAGTCAAAGGCGCATTCCTCCAGCTCCTGCGCCTGGTCGTCGGAGACGGAGGCCAGGATGATCAGGATGCAGTCAGCCCCCAGAGCACGCGCCTCGGCCACCTGGTAGGTGTCGTACATGAAATCCTTGCGCAGCGCGGGCAGGGAGCAGGCGTTACGGGCCTGGGTCAGGAATTCCTTGGCGCCCTGAAAACTGGGTGTGTCAGTTAGCACCGACAGGCAGGCGGCGCCGCCGTCCTGGTAAGCCTTGGCCAGTTCCGCGGGTTCAAAATCGGGGCGGATCAGGCCCTTGGAGGGGCTGGCTTTCTTGATCTCTGCGATCAGCCCGTAGCCTTCGCGGTTGGCCTGCATCAGGCTTTGGGCAAAGCCGCGCACCGCGGAGGCTTCGCGCGCTTCGGCCTCGACCGCTTCCAGCGGTTTGGCGGCCTTGTCGGCGGCCACTTCCTCGAGCTTGTAGGCCTTGATCTTGTCCAGCACGTTTTGGGTCATACCAGCGCCTCCGTTCATGCGTTCCAGTCTATGCCGGCTTCACCGCGGGCGGCGAGCCAATTGTTCACTTTTGAGAAGGGCCGGGACCCAAAGAAGCCGCGCCGCGCCGACAGGGGCGAAGGATGGGCGGTTTTCAAGATCAGGTGATCGCCCGGTTTAATATGTTTTTCAAGCTTTTGCGCCGCATTGCCCCAGAGAATGTATGCGGTGGGGCGTTCAGACGTCAGCTCCAGCACCTGATGGACCAGATGGTGCCAGCCGAGGTGTTTGTGGCCGTTTGCCTCGCCCGCAGGAACAGACAGGGCGGTGTTCAGCAAGAGCACCCCCTGGCGGGCCCAGCCGCGCAGGTCGCCGTTCGGGCGAGAGACACCAAGATCCGCCTCCAGCTCCTTGTAAATATTGGATAAGGAGCGGGGAAGCGGGCGCACGTCCGGTTCTGCCGAGAAGGCGAGACCATGGGCATGGCCGGGCGTCGGATAGGGGTCCTGGCCCAGGATCACCACGCGGGTGGCCTCCGGCTGGGTCAGCTCCAGCGCGGCAAACCGCTGAGGGGCCGGCGGCTGGATGTCGCGCGGGTCCTCTTTCAGCGCGGCGGCGATCCCGGGCCAGTGATCCGTGAAAAACGGCAGGCCGGCCCAGCGGCCCAGCCCTGGAGGCAGATCTGTCATGCGGCTGAGGTGATGCGGGCCAGGGCCTCGACCTTGGCTTTGGCGGCACCGCTGTCGATGGATTCGGCGGCACGTGCGACACCTTCCCTGAGATCAGCAGCCTTGCCGGCCACAACCAGCGCCGCTGCCGCGTTCAAAAGCACCGCGTCCCGGTAGGCCGAGGGCGTGCCCTGAAGCAGCACGCGGAAGGCCATTGCGTTTTCCTCGGGGGTGCCGCCGACGATCTTGTCGAAGGAATGCACCGGCAGCCCCGCGTCCTCGGGGTGGAGTTCCACGTCGCGGATGCTGCCGTCTTCCTCAAGCGCGGAAACCCAGCTGATGCCTGTAATGGTCAGCTCATCCGTGCCGTCGGAGCCGTGCACCAGCCAGGCGCGCTCAGAGCCCAAGGTTTTAAGCGTTTCCGCCATCGGGCGGATCATCTCGCGGCGGAAGGCGCCGGTCAGCTGGCGTTTGACGCCGGCCGGGTTGGTAAGCGGGCCGAGAATATTGAAGATGGTGCGGGTGCCCAGCTCAGCCCGGGTGGGCATCACATGCGCCACTGCCGGGTGATGCATGGGCGCCATCATGAAACCGATCCCGGCCTCATTGATCGCCTTTTCAACCACTTGCGGGCCGACCATCACGTTAATTCCCATCTGGGACTGCATGTCGGCGGTGCCGGATTTGGAGCTGAGGTTGCGGTTGCCGTGCTTCGCCACCACAACGCCTGCGCCTGCAACCACAAAGGCAGTCGCGGTGGAGATGTTGAGGGTGTTCTTGCCATCGCCGCCGGTGCCGACGATGTCCATCGCGCCTGCCGGCGCCTTCACCGGGTTGCACTTGGCGCGCATTACCGCGGCGGCGGCAGCGTATTCATCGACGCTTTCGCCGCGGGTGCGCATCGCCATCAGCAGGCCGCCCATCTGGCTGGGCGTTGCCTCGCCCTCGAACAGCAGGGTAAAGGCGGTCTCGGCCTCCTCGCGGGTCAGGGCGCGCTCGGCAGCAGCCCCGATGAGCGGTTTCAGGCGGTCACTCATGCGGGCACCTTCATGACATCGAGGAAGTTCTTCAGCAGCGCGTGGCCGTGCTCGGAGGCGATGGATTCGGGGTGGAATTGCACCCCGTGAATCGGCAGTTCCTTGTGCTGCAGGCCCATGATGGTGCCGTCTTCCAGCTCTGCGGTGATCTCCAGGCAATCCGGCAGGCTGTCGCGCTCCACCACCAGGGAGTGATAGCGCGTCGCTTCAAAAGGCGACGGCAAGCCTTTGAAAACACCGGTGTCCTTGTGGTGCATCTTGCCCATCTTGCCGTGCACGATTTCGTGGCAGCGCACCACCTTGCCGCCGAAGGCCTGACCGATGGTCTGGTGGCCGAGGCAAACACCCAGCAGCGGTGTGCCGGTTTCGGCCGCCGCTTCGGTCAGTGCCAGGCAGATGCCCGCCTGATCCGGGTCGCAAGGGCCCGGCGACAGCAGGATGCCTGCGGGCCTCATCGCCATCGCTTCCTGCACATTGATGGCGTCGTTGCGGTGCACTTCCATTTCCGCGCCCAGCTCGCCCAGATAATGGACGAGGTTGTAGGTAAAGGAATCGTAGTTGTCGATCAGCAGCAGCATCGTAGCGGGCTCTTTTAAGGGTGGCGGGCCGGGGGCGCGCCGCAGTATAGTGGTCGGAACATACATGTTCAGGGATACGGGGCAGCGTCAAGGGCAGGAAAGGCGAATGCGGGTGAGGGCCGGTAACAGGTTCCCTCCAGGCAGGCCGGAATGGCGCAGCACGGAAATACGGATTGAGAGGCGAAACAGGCATGCGTGGATTTCTGGGCGGCGTGAGTGTGGGAGCTTTGCTGGCCGCAGGCGGGCTGGCGATGTTGTCTTTGTCGGTGCCGCTGCCGGTCAGCGGGCCGGAAGACCAGCCGGGCGAAGATCCGGTCGCGGCTGTGCCGCAGCCTGCGGAACAGCCGCCTGCGGAAGATACCGCCGGTGCCGTGCCGGATCCGGTTCTGCACGAGCCTGGCGATGCACCGCAAATGCCGGATGGCGGCAGTGAGACTGCCGAAGTCCCCGGCAACGGCCAGGGGCGCGACGCCGATCTGGTTGAAGCGCAGCCCGCGGGACCGGCCGCAACCGGCGCCAGCGACGACCTGAGCGCCTTGGCCGGAGCGGACACCGCGCCCGCAGGCAAACCCGAGGTCGGCCTTGCTGCCTCTGCGGTGGAGGGCAGCAGCCCTGCACCTGCGGCGGCACCGGGACTGGAACACGCCGGCCCTGAAGGCCAGCCGCAGGCGGCCCAGCCGGCGGCACCGCCGCCGCCCGGCAGCGAGGCCGCTGTGATAGCGGCAACGGACCCGGCGCCGGAGCCCGAACAGCCGGCAGAAAGGGAAGAGACGGCTGCCGCCGCTGCGCCTCAGGAAACTGCACCTCTGCCGCCGGTTCAGCAGTCTCCCGGCACTCAGGCAACGGCATCGGTATCGGCACCGGATATCGGCGCGGCGCCGCAGGCGACCACGCTGCCGGTGATCGGTGCGGCGCCGCCCGTGCCAGACGCCAGCGCCGATGATGACGCTGTGCCGGCAGAGGAAGCGCCAGACACAGAAGCGCCGCAGCAGGAGGCACTGGCGCCGCGGATCGGCACGCCGGTGGTTCCGCTGACCGAGCGGGACGAGGCGCAGGAGATTGCGCTGGCCGGATCGCAGCCGCTGGACACGCAGCCGTTTGTGGCGTTCTCCGAACCTTTCTATAACCCGGAAGACCGGCCGCTGATGTCGATCGTGCTGATTGATGACGCCGGTGCCGTGGGCGCCGAGGCACTGGCGGAGTTCCCCTATCCCTTGAGCTTTGCCATCGACCCTGACGATCCGGATGCCGCGGCGAAGATGGCGGCGCGCCGGGCGGCCGGGTTTGAGGTGCTGATGCTGGCGGACCTGCCGCGCGCTGCCACGCCGCAGGACGCGGAGACGGCGCTGGAAGTCTGGCGCAGCAGGCTGCCGGAGGCGGTTGCCATTCTCGAAGGAGTGGAAACCGGGGTGCAGGGCAACCGGCCGCTGGCGGACCAGGTGGCGGCAATGGCGGCCTCGGCCGGCTATGGCCTGGTGACGCAGAACAGCGGCCTGAACACGGTGCAGAAACTGGCGCTGCGCGATGGCGTGCCCGCCGGCGTGGTGTTCCGCGATTTTGACGGCGCTGGCCAAAACCCCAGAGCGATCCGGCGGTTTCTGGATCAGGCCGCGTTCCGGGCCGGGCAGGAGGGCGCGGTGATCATGCTGGGCCGGCTGCGGCCTGACACGATCTCGGCGCTGCTGATCTGGGGCCTGCAGGACCGGGCTGCCCGGGTGGCGCTGGCGCCTGTCTCGGCGAGCCTGGAGGCACAGCTGCCTTCAAAAGGAAACGGCGCCCCCTGAGCGGGCGCCGTCGGCTCCAAGAGGAGTATTTCCGGAAAGATGAAGCGGCGCGAGGGCCTTTGGGGCGGCGTTACCGGTTGCCGCTGCCGGTGAAGCGGGCGGCGTCAGCCGCGGCGCGGCGGATGGCGTTGGATTTATGGACCGTCTCCATATATTCCGCCTCCGGGTCGCTGTCATAGACCACACCGCCGCCGGCCTGGATATAGAGGTTCTGATCCTTGACGATGGCGGTGCGCAGCGCAATGCACATGTCCATGTCGCCGCCTGCGGAGAAATAGCCGACGCCGCCGCCGTAGATGCCGCGTTTTTCCGGTTCCAGCTCGTCGATGATTTCCATCGCGCGCACTTTGGGCGCGCCGGAGACGGTGCCTGCGGGCATGCCGGCAAAGAAGGCATCCAGCGCGTCCTTGTCCTCTGCCAGCTCGCCCACGACGTTGGAGACGATGTGCATCACGTGGCTGTAGCGTTCGATGATGAACTTTTCAGTCGGACGCACGGTGCCGATCTTGGACACCCGGCCGGTGTCGTTGCGGCCCAGGTCCAAGAGCATCAGGTGCTCCGCCAGTTCTTTCTTATCGGCCAGCAGATCGGCCTCGAGCGCCTTGTCCTCTTCAGGCGTGGCGCCGCGCGGGCGTGTGCCTGCGATGGGGCGGATGGTGACCTCCTGCCCGAAGACGCGGACCAGAATTTCAGGAGAGGCGCCCACCACCTGGAAGCCGCCGAAGTTGAAGTAGAACATGAAGGGTGACGGGTTGGTGCGCCGCAGCGAGCGGTAGAGCGCGAAGGGCGGCTGGCGGAAGTCCTGGGTCCAGCGCTGCGCCGGCACCACCTGGAAGATATCGCCTGCGCGGATGTAGTCCTTGGCCTTCTCCACCGCAGCCATATAGCCTTCCTTGGTGAAGTTCGACACCGGCGGCGCGGCCTCGTGCGCGTCACCCAGGTCACGGCTTTCGGCGGGCATGGCGCGTTCCAGATCGCGCACCGCGTCCATCACCCGTTCCGCCGCCTGGGCATAGGCCGCCTTGGCGGTCTGACCGTCGCTGGACCAGACCGGAGAGACCACGGTGACCTCGCCCTTGACCCCGTCCAGCACGGCGATGACCGAGGGACGCAGCATCAGCGCGTCGGGCAGGCCCAGCGGATCCGGGTTCACGTCCGGCAGATGCTCCACCAGCCGGATCATGTCATAGCCGAGGTAGCCGAAGAGGCCGGCCGCGGCCTGGGGCAGATCGTCGGGCAGGTCAATTTTGCTTTCGGCAATCAGCGCCCGCAGGTTGTCCATCGGGTTGCCGTCCTGCGGGGTGAAGTCATCCGCATCAAACCGCGCCGAGCGGTTCAGGGCCGACTGCTCCCCATGGCAGCGCCAGACCAGATCCGGTTTCATGCCGATGATCGAGTATCGCCCGCGCACCTCGCCGCCGGTCACCGATTCCAGCATGAAGGCGTCCTTCTGGGCGCCGGTCAGCTTGAGCATCAGCGACACCGGCGTGTCGAGGTCGGCGGCAAGGCGGGTGTAGACGACCTGGTTTTCGCCGCGCTCATAGGCCTTGGCGAAAGTGTCGAAATCGGGGGTCAGGGCCATGGGTGCTTGCCTTGGTTACTGGAAGTTCGCTTGCGCTGCATTCAGCGCCTGCTGGTCGACACGGGGTTCGGCGCGGGCCTGGGCGTCCTGCACATAGGCCTGGAACAGCTCCTCGGCCAGGGATTGGTCCAGCTGCGCCTGCAGCGCCTGGGTGAGCAGGGTCATGTCGTCGCTCTGCTCCGGCGGCAGAATGGCATCTAGACGCACCACAACAGCCGAGTCCGCGTCCTGCACCAGGCGGAAATCGCCGACCTCCATGCCGAATACACTGGTGACCAGCTCGGCCGGCACGGTGTCGATATAGGCGGTGCGGGTGAGGCCGGTTTCGGTTTTGACCTCGGCGTCTTCCGCAAAGCTGCCTGCCTGTTCAGCCTGCGCCAGCAAGTCCTCGCCCTGATCCTTCAGCGCCTTGGCCAGACGGTCCTGCTGCCAGGCGGCCAGGACCTTCTCCTTGGCCCCAGCAAAGGGTTCCGGGCGTTCCGGCAGAACCTCATCCAGCCGCAGGGCAAACAGGCTGCCGTCGGTCAGGAAGTCCACGGCCGGAAAATCCTCAGCCGTGACAGCGGCGGCGGCAGCGCGGAAGCCTTCATAGGCGGCAATGCCGTCGCTGGCCTCTTCGGTCCACTTGATCTGGACAAGCTCCAGGCCGTTCTCGGTGGCCAGCTCCTCAAGGGTGGCGCCGCCTGCCAGCATGTCGTCAATGTCTTCGGCCTGCGACTCGACAAGGCGGCGGGCGCGGCCGGCGGCGAGCTCTTCGCGCAGTTCCGGCTCAGCTTGTTCAAAGGTGGTGATCTGTGCTTCGAGGCGGCCATTCACGCGGTAGAGCGCCGGGCCGAGATCGGAGGGCAGGGGGCCGGCCACGGTGCCGACCTCAGCAGCGAAAACATCAGTGCCGGCTGCGCCGAGATCACCCATGGTGACGTCACCCATATCGACATCCGGCAGCGTCAGGCCGCGGGACTCGACCAGGCTTTCAAAGGTGGCACCGCCGGTTTCCAGCTGTGCCTTGGCGCTGGCGGCGGCTTCCTTATCGGCAAAAACCAGGCGCTCCACCAAGCGGCGTTCGGGCACCTGGTACTGGTCGGCGCGGTCCTCGAACAGCTGCTGCAGCGCGGTTTCGTCTACCTCGACCTCATCCAGCAGCATGGCGGGGCGCAGCGCTGCATATGTGATGACCTTGGTTTCCGGCAGCATGAACTGGTCCTGGCGGGCCTCGTAAAAGGCTTTCAGTTCCTCATCAGAAGGAACCTCGGCCGTCAGGGCGATGCCGGCCGCATCGAGCTGCACGTAAGAGAAGCTGCGGCGCGCGCCGATGAAATCAGTCAAGGTCCGGGTCAGGGTTTCGGGCATTTTGGTACCGGACAGAATAGCGTTCTGCACCATCGTGCGGGCAGCCTCGCGGCGCAGGTCCTCTTCGAATTCCTTCTCGGTCAGGCCGGCGTTGCGCAGGGCAAAGCGGTAGGCGTCACGGTCGAAGCCGCCATCCACTCCCTGAAACGCATCAATGGCCGACAGTTCCTTGATCAGGTTCTCATCGCCGATCGACAGGCCCAGCTGTCTGGATTCGTGGTCCAGCGCCGCCAGGGAGATCAGCCGCCCCAGAACCATCCGGTCCATGCCAAAGGCGGTCATCTGCGCCATGGTCACCGCCTGCCCGGTCTGTGCCTGCAGGGCGCGCTGTTCGCGCTGCAGCTCGCGCACATAGTTGCCGATGCTGACCTCTTCGTCGCCGACCTGGGCAACGGAGGAGGAGGAGCTGGTGAAATTCACCGCGCCAAATCCGGCAAGGCCGACGATCAGCATCCCCATCAGGATCCAGACAAAGGTTTTGGATAGCTTTTTCATGCCTGCGGCCATGATGCCCTCTTTATTGTTCTGCTGCGCAAGGGATTGCCTGGCAGCGGGAAATGCCGCTGACTGAATACGCGGCTGCCCGCAGAGGGGCAAGACGGTTGCGGATCAAACTGCCGGATGATCAGGGTTCAAAACGCGCAAGGCGGTCAAACAGCGTTCGGATGCCCGCCCGGTCGGCATTGGCAAAGGCGATGCGGAACTGGCGGGCGCCGTCCGGGTCGCCTGCGGGCATGAACATGGACCCCGGCAGCATCAGGATTGAAGCTTCGGCCACCAGCCGTTTAGCGATCTCCTCTGACGGGGCGTCGAAGGGGTGCTCGGCATAGGCGAAATAGGCGCCGCATCCGAGCAGTTTCCAGCCCTTGTCTGCCAGCACCGGGAAGCCGTCTTCGATCGCGGCGCGGCGGCTCAGGATCTCCTCGCGTTCACCCGCGAGCCAGTCCTGCAGGTGTTCGATCCCCCAAAGCGCGCCGGCCTGGCCCAGCTGCGAGGGGCAGATTGTGACGGTGTCGAGAAACTTCTCCATTTCGAACATCCGGTCCTCAGACGCCGCGATGGCGCCGACCCGGTGGCCGGTCAGCCGGTAGGCCTTGGAGAAGGAGTAAAGATGGATCAGCGTGCGGTCCCAGTCCGGCACCTGGAACAGCCCGTGCGGCGCGCCCTCGCGGCTGTCGAAATCGCGGTAGGTTTCATCCACGATCAGCGCCAGGCCGCGGTCGCGGGCCAGGCGGAAGAAGGCCTGCACCAGGCCATCGGGGTATTCGACGCCGCAGGGGTTGTTGGGGGTCACCAGCACGATAGCGCGGGTGCGGTCCGTGATCAGCGCTTCGGCCGCCGCGAGGTCCGGCAGCATGCCTTCGCCAACATGCAGCGGCACCGCGGTGACGCCCGCCATGTCCAGCCACATTTTATGGTTGAAGTACCAAGGGACCGGAAGGATCACCTCATCCCCTTCACCGCAAAGCGCGGCGATGGCGGCGGCAAAAGCCTGGTTGCAGCCGGAGGTGATGGCGACCTGCTCCGGGCGCACATCCGCCTGGTAGTGGCCTGAGATCTGCCGCGCCAGCGCCCGGCGCAGCGGCTCATTGCCCAGCACCGGGCCGTAAAGATGGGCAGAAACGTCGTTCAGCGCGGCATCGGCCAGCGCCTGGCGCAGCCCCTCGGGCGGGGCCTCGGCCGGGGCGGCCTGGCTCACGTTCAAGAGCGGGCGGTCCGGCGGAAACGCGGCCCCCGCCACCCAGCGGCGCGATTCGACGATGGGCGAGACAAAGGTGGCTTGGGTACGGGGCAGGGGCATGAGCGGCTCCGGGCTGCGGCTGAGGTGGCGGGCGCACCGGACCGGGCGCCGGCCTATGTCTGGCACGGCGGCATAGACAGCTCAAGCGGTAACGGGCGGCCCGGGTCCGGCCAAAGAAAAAGGCGCGCTGTCACGCGCGCCTTTCCGATCTTGCTGCCGGGTCCGGGTCAGTCCTTGCCGCGGTAGGGCTCCACATATTGCAGGGCCATGTCCCAGGGGAAGAAAATCCAGGTGTCCTGGCTCACCTCGGTGATGAAGGTGTCCACCATCGGCCGGCCTTTGGGCTTGGCATAGACGGTGGCGAAATGCGCCTTGGGATACATTTCGCGCACTAGTTCCAGGGTTTTACCGCTGTCGACCAGGTCGTCAATGATCAGCACGCCCTCGCCGTCGCCCATCAGATCGGCATCGGGCGCTTTCAGCACCTCGGCCTCGCCCTGGGCCTGGTGGTGGTAGGACCGGACGGAGATGGTGTCGACGGTGCGGATATCCAGCTCGCGGCTGACGATCATGGCCGGCGCCATGCCGCCGCGGGTGATCGCCACCACAGCACGCCAGGTGCCGTTGCCGGGGCCTTGCCCGTCCAGGCGCCAGGCCAGCGCGCGGCTGTCGCGGTGGATCTGGTCCCAGCTGATGTGAAAGCCTTTTTCGTGCGGCAAACGGTCAGTCATATTTCTTGCTCCCCGCGAGATCGCGTCAGCTTGCCGGCGCCCGGCAGCAGCCCGGGCCCGGTATACGTTTTTACTTCGAAATGTCCGGTGCATCCACCGCCTTCATGCCCACCACGTGGTAGCCGGCATCGACATGCAGGTTCTCGCCGGTCACGCCGGAGCTGAGGTCGGAGAGCAGGTAAAGCGCCGAGTTGCCGACATCGCCGATGGTCACATTGCGGCGCAGCGGCGAGTTGTATTCGTTCCACTTCATGATGTAGCGGAAATCGCCGATGCCGGAAGCGGCCAGCGTCTTGATCGGCCCGGCGGAGATCGCGTTGACGCGGATGCCGTCCTTGCCCAGATCCTCGGCCAGGTATTTGACGGAGGCCTCCAGCGCGGCCTTGGCGACACCCATCACGTTATAATGGGGCATCACCTGCTCAGCGCCGTAATAGGTGAGGGTCAGCAGCGAGCCGCCTTCGCCCATCAGTTTTTCGGCGCGTTTTGCAACCGCCGTGAAGGAAAAGACCGAGATGTCCATGGTCATCTGGAAATTGCTGCGGCTGGTATCGACATAGCGGCCGCGCAGTTCGTTCTTGTCGGAAAAGCCGATGGCGTGAACAACAAAGTCCAGCTTGCCCCATTTGGCCTCCAGCTCGGCGAACAAACCGTCGATCGAGGCCTCGTCCGAGACGTCGCACGGCAGGACGATATCGCTGCCCAGCTGTTCGGCCAGCGGGCCGACCCGCTTTTTCAGCGCCTCGCCCTGATAGGAAAAGGCAAGCTCGGCGCCGGCATCGGCGCAGGCCTTGGCAATCCCCCAAGCAATGGATTTGTCGTTGGCCAGGCCCATGATGAGGCCGCGCTTACCGGCCATCAGTTGACTAGACATGCAGGTTCTCCGCCTGTGATCTGTGAATTAGACGGTGTTTAGTATGCCGCGCGGGCCGCTTCAAGAGTGCACGCCCTTGCCGATGGCCGGGAAGCTGCATAGGTTGCAGTGAAACCCCATGATGAGGTGCATGAATGTCCGACCGTTCCGGTATTTTCGCGGGCGAGGATCCGTTTGCCATTGCCCGCGCCTGGCTGGCTGAGGCGGAGCAAGCCGAACCGAATGATCCCAATGCCATCGCGCTGGCAACTGTGGATGAAACGGGGCTGCCGAACAGCCGGATGGTGCTGCTGAAGGAAATTGAGGACAGCGCGTTTGTGTTCTATACCAATTACGAAAGCGCAAAGGCGCAAGAACTGGATCAGGCCGGCAAGGCTGCATTTGTGATGCACTGGAAATCCTTGCGCCGCCAGATCCGCGTGCGCGGCAGCATCACCCGCGAAGACGGGCCGCAGGCCGACGAATATTACAGGTCCCGCTCGCTCAAAAGCCGGCTGGGTGCCTGGGCCTCGAAGCAGTCGCAGCCGCTGGAAAGCCGCGGCGCGCTGATGGCGGAGGTGGCGAAAGTGACGGCCGCAAAAGGCCCGAACCCGCCGCGGCCGCCGTTTTGGGGCGGTTACCGGCTGACGCCGGTGGAGATCGAATTCTGGGCTGACGGCGCATTCCGGCTGCATGACCGGTTCCGCTGGCGCCGCAAAGAGGGCACCGCAGAATGGGAAATTCTGCGGCTGAACCCGTGACGGAAATGGTTAAGGTTTACCTAGGGTCAATAGCAGTTTCATGACAATTTCCAGACTTTTTAGCTTGAAATCCAAGGTCAGAATCGCGCATCAGAGCTTCATCAAAAATAAGAAAACGCGGTGGGTGATTTAAGTGGCAGAAGATCTCAGCAGCTTGCAGCAGGTCCAGGGGCTGGTGAAGTGGTTCGACCCGGCCAAAGGGTACGGCTTTGTCGTATCTGACGAGGGCGGCCCGGACATTCTTCTCCACGTTAATGTGCTGCGTAATTTCGGCCAAAGCTCTGTTGCGGACGGGGCCCGGATCGAGATTGTGACGCATCAGACCGACCGCGGTGTGCAGGCGGTGGAAGTGCTGTCGATCATGCCGCCGGAACGCGACGACACCCCGGTGCTGAGCGATTTTGCCGAGCTGGACATGGACAGCCTGCAGAGCGAGCCGCTGGAGCCGGCGCGGGTCAAATGGTTCGACAAGGGCAAGGGGTTCGGCTTTGCCAATGTCTTTGGCCGCGGCGAGGATGTTTTCCTGCACGTAGAGGTTCTGCGCCAGTCCGGGCTTGCCGACCTGCAGCCCGGCGAAGCGCTGGCGATGCGGGTGATCGACGGCAAACGCGGCCGCATGGCGGTGGAAGTGCTGGCCTGGGAAGCCGCGCTGATGTCCGGCGGCACGGACTGATACAATGGAACGGCGCCTGGTTCCGCTGAGCTGGTGCGCCGCCTTGACCTTTTGGGCCGCCCCGGCCCTGGCAGCGGACTGCGCGCCGGACCGGGTCGACCTGCGCGGTGCCTGGGGGCAGGCCGCATTTGAGGTGGAAATCGCCGACAGCGAAGCAGAACGGGCGCAGGGCCTTATGTTCCGCGAGGAGCTGCCGCGCGGGGCAGGGATGCTGTTTGTGTACGATCAGCCCCAGCCGGCCGCCTTCTGGATGAAAAACACACTTATCCCCTTGGACATCATATTCCTGGATGAGCTGGGCCGGGTGACATCGGTTCACGAAAACGCTGTGCCTGGGGATCTGACCCCGATCCCCGGCGGCAACCGGGTGTTTGCGGTGCTGGAAATAAACGGCGGGCTGGCCCGCCGTTACGGCATTTCGGCGGGCACTCAGATGCGGCACCAAATTTTTTCGCGCAGTGGCGCAGTTTGGCCCTGTTAGGGGTTTTCAAATCCATCCGCCGGAGATAGGAAGGCGCACGGTCCGGGGCGTGGCGCAGTCTGGTAGCGCACCTGTTTTGGGTACAGGGGGTCGTGAGTTCGAATCTCGCCGCCCCGACCACTCCACTCTCATAACTCGCGGTGGCTCTTTGCTGATCAGGCACTGCTGCGAGAATCGTTTCTCGCATTGCGCGAGCGATTTTCCATTGATGCAATCTATGGTGTTAATGCTTTCTTAACACTCTGTTAAGGCTTCTTTAATGACTTGTCGCGGAGGCGCATCAAAAGGTTAATTGCGGCGCAGGTGCCGCTGGGGTAGCGGCGTTACCGCACGGTAATCCAACCGTTAACGCCCTTCGGCGTTTCCATCCCCGCATATGTTGACGGAATCCTGTCACAGCCCGGCATTCCCGGGTGCCAGGTTTCGCTTTCAAGTCGGCAAGTCACTCGCCTGACAATAGAAATTCGGGGTCCTCCAAAGACCGCCTGACGCAGCAGAAACAGAGACGGCCTGTGGATGAATCGAAGCGGTTCGCCGGACCCTGCAAACCGCAGAAAGCGTCAACAGCAAAGATCCTTTCCAAGACGTAAATTTTACGTTGACCCCTTGTGTCAGAATACGCCAAATTGTGTTCACCGGTTGTGGTGGCACTAAATCTGGTGGGTTTCAGAGCCGCAGCAACAACGCTGAAAAACAGCACACAGTCCTGGGAGAATGGCCGGCGAGGGCCTCGGGTGCGCCAAATGCGGCGGACGCAGGATTGTTCGTGTGTTCTGCAGCCGGGGCTGGATGGTGCGGGGGCACCGCGACACATGAACGACGAGTGCTTGAGAAGGGGCAAAGCATGAAGATCGAACGGAAATTCACCAAACCCGGACAGGATGCCTATGCCGATCTGGCCTTTGTCTCGGCCACGTCGGAAATCCGCAACCCGGACGGGACCATCGTTTTCCGTCTCGACAACATCGAAATCCCCGCGTCCTGGAGCCAGGTGGCCAGCGACGTCATCGCGCAAAAGTACTTCCGCAAGGCCGGCGTGCCGTCCCGCCTGAAGAAGGTCCGCGAAAAGGGCGTGCCGGAATTCCTGTGGCGTTCGGTCCCGGAAAAGGGCGCGGAGCTGGGCGGTGAATCCTCCTCCAAGCAGGTGTTCGACCGTTTGGCGGGCGCCTGGGCCTATTGGGGCTGGAAGGGCGGCTATTTCTCCTCCGAGGAGGACGCGCGCGCCTATTACGACGAGATGCGCTATATGCTGGCGACCCAGCGCTCGGCGCCGAACTCGCCCCAGTGGTTCAACACCGGCCTGCACTGGGCCTATGGCATCGACGGCCCGGCGCAGGGCCATCACTATGTCGATTACAAGACCGGCAAGCTGACCAAATCGGACAGCGCTTATGAGCACCCGCAGCCGCATGCCTGCTTCATCCAGTCTGTCTCGGACGATCTGGTCAAGGACGGCGGCATCATGGATCTGTGGGTGCGCGAGGCGCGGCTGTTCAAATACGGCTCCGGCACCGGCACCAATTTCTCCCATCTGCGCGCCGAAGGCGAGCCGCTGTCGGGCGGCGGCAAATCCTCGGGCCTGATGGGTTTCCTCAAAATCGGCGACCGCGCGGCGGGCGCCATCAAATCAGGCGGCACAACCCGTCGGGCAGCAAAAATGGTGATCGTCGACGCCGATCACCCGGATATCGAAGACTTCATCCAGTGGAAGGTGATCGAAGAGCAGAAGGTTGCCTCGATCGTGGCCGGCTCCAAGATGCACGAAAAGATGCTGAACGGTCTTTTTGAGGCAATCCGCAGCTGGGACGGGGCAGAGGCTGACGCCTATGACCCGGCGGTCAACGGCGGGCTGAAATCGGCCATCCGCCAAGCCAAGAAGGTGGCGATCCCGGAAACCTACATCAAGCGGGTGCTGGATTACGCCAAGCAGGGCCACACCTCGATCGAGTTCCCGACCTATGACACCGACTGGGACTCTGAGGCCTACAGCTCTGTCTCCGGGCAGAACTCCAACAACTCGATCCGGGTGACCAACGCCTTCCTGCACGCGGTGGAAAAGGACGCCGACTGGCAGCTGATCAACCGCACCGACGGCAAGGTCGCCAAAACCGTCAAGGCCCGCGACCTGTGGGAGAAGGTCGGCCATGCGGCTTGGGCCTGCGCCGATCCGGGCATCCAGTTCCACGACACCGTCAACGAATGGCATACCTGCCCGGAAGACGGTGAGATTCGCGGTTCAAACCCTTGTTCGGAATACATGTTCCTGGACGACACCGCCTGCAACCTGGCGTCGCTGAACCTGTTGAGCTTCCTGAAAGACGGGCTGTTCCAGGCGGATGATTTCATGCATTCCTGCCGCCTGTGGACGCTGACGCTGGAAATCTCGGTGATGATGGCGCAGTTCCCGTCCAAGGAAATCGCGCAGCGCTCCTATGACTTCCGCACCTTGGGCCTGGGTTATGCCAACATCGGCGGGCTGCTGATGAACATGGGCTACGGTTACGACTCGGATGAGGGCAGGGCGCTTTGCGGTGCGCTGACCGCGCTGATGACCGGTGTTGCCTATGCCACCTCGGCCGAGATTGCCTCGGAACTGGGTGCCTTCCCGGGCTATGCGAAAAACGCAGACCATATGCTGCGGGTGATCCGCAACCATCGCAACGCTGCAAAGGGCAACACCGAGGGTTATGAAGCACTGTCGGTCACACCGGTGCCGCTGGACATCGCAAACTGCCCGGATGCGCTGCTGACCGATCTGGCCGCAAGCGCCTGGGACGAGGCGCTGGAGCTGGGTCAGAAGCACGGCTACCGCAACGCGCAGACCACGGTGATTGCACCGACCGGCACCATCGGCCTGGTGATGGACTGCGACACCACCGGGATCGAGCCGGACTTTGCCCTGGTGAAGTTCAAGAAGCTGGCGGGCGGCGGTTATTTCAAGATCATCAACCGCTCGGTGCCGTCGGCGCTGGAGGGGCTTGGCTACAGCTCTGCCCAGATTGAGGAGATTGTCTCCTATGCGGTGGGCCACGGCTCCATCGGCAATGCCCCGGGCATTAACCACACGTCGCTGGCCGGTCACGGCTTTGGCCCCAATGAGCTCGCCAAGGTGGACGCGGCGCTGGAATCGGCCTTTGACATCCGCTTTGTCTTCAACCAGTGGACCCTGGGCGAAGATTTCTGCACCGGCGTGCTGGGCATCCCGGCGCCCAAGCTGAACGATCCGACCTTCGACCTGCTGCGCCATCTGGGATTCACCAAGGCGGACATCGACGCGGCCAATGACCATGTCTGCGGCACCATGACCCTGGAAGGCGCGCCGCATCTGAAGGAAGAGCATTACGCCATCTTTGACTGCGCGAACCCGTGCGGCAAAAAAGGTAAGCGTTTCCTGAGTGTTGATAGCCACATTTACATGATGGCGGCAGCCCAGAGCTTTATCTCCGGTGCGATTTCCAAGACCATCAATATGCCGAATTCGGCCACCATCGAGGACTGCCAGAAGGCTTATGAGCTGAGCTGGAGCCTGGGGGTGAAGGCCAACGCACTGTACCGCGACGGCTCCAAGCTGAGCCAGCCGCTGGCGGCGGCACTAGTCGAGGATGACGACGACGCGGCGGAGATTCTGGAAAGCGGTTCGACCCAGGAAAAGGCCGCGGTTCTGGCGGAGAAGATCGTCGAGAAAGTTGTGGTCAAGGAACTGGTCCGCAGCCACCGCGAGAAGATGCCGCAGCGCCGCAAGGGCTATACCCAGAAGGCGGTTGTCGGCGGCCACAAGGTGTACCTGCGCACCGGCGAGTATTCCGACGGCACCCTGGGCGAAATCTTCATCGACATGCACAAGGAAGGCGCGGGCTTCCGGGCAATGATGAACAACTTTGCCATCGCGGTGTCGGTCGGCCTGCAGTACGGCGTGCCGCTGGAGGAATTTGTCGACGCCTTCACCTTCACCAAGTTCGAACCCGCTGGCATGGTCCAGGGCAACGACTCGATCAAGAACGCAACCTCGATCCTCGACTACGTGTTCCGCGAGCTGGCGGTCAGCTATCTGGACCGCACCGATCTGGCGCATGTTAAGCCCGAGGGCGCGACCTTTGACGATCTGGGCCGCGGTGAGGAAGAAGGCGTCTCCAACGTTACGGAGCTGAGCGAAAGCGCCGCATCGCGGTCGCTGGAGGTGCTGAAGCAGATTTCCTCGACCGGCTATCTGCGCAAGCGGTTGCCGCAGGAACTGGTGGTGCTGCAGGGCGGCCAGACCGAAACCGGCACCGTGGGCACCGGAGCTGATCCGGTTGCCGCGCTGCAGTCACTGGTACCGGAGACCACGGACGCACCGGCGCAAACCACTGGCGGCATGGACGCACGCACCAAGGCAAAAATGCAAGGCTACGAGGGCGAAGCCTGCGGCGAATGCGGCAACTACACGCTGGTGCGCAACGGCACCTGCATGAAATGCAACACCTGCGGGGGCACCTCCGGCTGCAGCTGAGGACCTCTGCCTGCGGCGCCGGCATACCCCCGACGGCGCCGCAAACAAGTAACCGCAAGCAGGACGAACCTGCTGTGCACAGGATCAGGAACGGGTGCGCCCGTTCTGAACACCGGGATGGCCCAGGTAAGAAAATACTTTCGGGCAGTCAATGAAGGAGCCTGACCGGTGATAACTGGCTTCCTCTGTCGCAGAGGAAGCCTTTTTCTTTGCCTGATGCAGAAGGCGGATGTGAGCCGTATGCGTGTCTTATAATCAGAATTATGTTAATTGCGGATGTGCGTTACGCAGCCCAGAGGCTAAAGTATCGCCCTAAGCCGTTGCAAGATCACTGTTTTAGCGGTCGAAGCAAGCCTTCCTGCGCAACGCTGGCAACGAGTTGGCCGTCCTCTGTATAAATGGCACCCCGGTTGAAACCGCGGCCGTTGCCGGTGAATGGCGCGTCCATGGTGTAAAGATGCCAGTTCTCAAAATGCACCGGCGCGTGGAACCACATGGCGTGGTCCAGGCTGGCGGTCATGGCGCCGGGTTTGTGAAATGTCAGCCCGTGCGGCCGCATCGACGACCCCAGCAGACCAAAGTCCGACGCATAGGCCATCAGGATATGCTGCAGTTCCGGTCCGGCGTCTTTGGCGGCCTCCATTCGGATCCACATATGGTTGACGTCACTGGTTTCTTCGGGCGCCAGCGGATCGCGCGGCGCGACCTCGCGGATCTCAAACGGCCGCGGCCGCGTGAACTCGCCGCGCTTGGCCGGGTCCACCCGGAATGCATTGCGCAGCAGGATCTCGTGGCGCGGCTCCAAGCCCTCGGGCCCGGTAACCTCCGGCATCGGATGCTGGTGCTGCCAGCCGTCTTCCTGGGCATGGAATGACGCCGCCAGGTTCAGGATCTGCTTGCCGTTCTGCATCGCGACAACCCGGCGGGTCGTGAAACTGCGGCCATCGCGGGCCGGATCGACCTCATAAATGACCGGCCTGGATGGATCGCCCGGGCGGATGAAATACGCATGAAGCGAATGGCACAACCGTCCGGAAACAGACGCATAAGCCGCCGCCAGCGCCTGCGCGATCACCTGACCGCCGTAGATGCGCAGCGGGGTTTCACCGCCGGACCCGGAGCCGCGGTAAAGATTGGTGTCCAATGTCTCCAGATCCAGCAGATCGAGAAGCACCTTGGCGGTATCGGTCATAAGAAGCGCTTTCTATGGTCAGGTCTCTTACAGGCTCATCATCATACCCGGAAACGCAGCGCGGGGAAGTCACGCTGTCAGCGTGCCATGCACAAGCGCCTTAAGCTCCGGCCGCGACGGATACGAACTGGATGGCGCCAGTTGGGTCAGGAAGACCACTGACAGATCCTGTTTCCGGTCGATCCAGAAGAATGTCGAGGCAATGCCGCCCCAGCTGAAATCGCCGACCGATCCCGGGCAGCGCGCGCGGGCCGGATCCAGCACCACGGCACCACCGAGCCCGAAGCCCATGCCCTCCATCGGCTGTTCCGCAAAGCTTTGCGGACCCATCGAGGCAATCTCACCCGGAAGGTGGTTTTGCATCATGAAATCAGCGGTTTGCGGGCTGATAATAAAGCCGTCACCGCAGCGCCCGCGGCGCCGCAGCATCTCGGCGAACTTCATGTAGTCATCAAGCGTTCCGACCAGGCCGCCACCGCCGGACTGCAGTTCCGCCCGCTGAAACGGCGAGGACTGCCAGCTGTCGGTCAAACGCAAGCTTTCTGCGCCTGTTTCGGCTGAATTCAGCGCCATGGCATCGCCCGCCAGCGGTGTGTAGAGAGAGGCAAAGCGGTTCCCTGCCCCGGCCGGCACTTGAAATCCGGTTTCGTGCATGCCGAGCGGTGCAAAGATTTCCTCGGCAAAGAAGTCGCCCAGGGTCTTGCCGGAGACAGCTTCAATGACACGGCCCAGTACATCGGTGGCCACCGAGTATTCCCACCGGGTTCCGGGCTGGAACGCCAGCGGCAGCTTAGCCAGACGCGACACCATCGGGGCCAGGTTGCCCTGATCGGGTTTGAACAGCAGATCCGCGGCCTCCATCGCCTGCGGCAGAAGGCCGGGATTGAAGGAGTAACTCAGCCCGCTGGTATGGGTCAGAAGCTGTTGCAGCGTTGGAGCCGGGCATGGTTCTGTCTGGCTGATCGCGGAAGCTCCTTCAATCAAAGCCTGCATGTTGCTGAATTCCGGAAGAAAATCACTGACGGGCGCGTCCAGGTGAAACAGGCCCCGCTCCAGCAGGATCATCATCGCCAGCGATGTGACCGGCTTGGTCATCGAATAGAGCCGCACCAGCGTATCGCGGCTGAACGGCAGCTGTTCCTCTATGTTGCGCAGCCCGGCCGCGTGAAAGAACACCTCATCGCCGCCGCGGTTTATCAGCAGCGCGCTTCCGGGATATTTCCGTTCCTCCACATAGCGTTGCTGCCAGGTTTTGATCCTGCCGAGCCGGTCAGATTGCATTGCAGCTCTCCTAATTTGTGCTAGTTGCCGTCAGATCGCGCGCGACCGTTGGGCCCTTGTGGCCGCCCGGCCGGGTGAAAGTCGCGCAAGGAGGCATGCCTTGGCAAGAGGTGAAATGAAACAGCTCTATTGCCAGTAATCCGCGCAATCCTGACCGGGATCCGGGCAATTGTCCGGCGCGATGTTTTTCATATTCGCATCCTTTTGTGTATTCGCATTCCAAAGGAAATTGTCTTAGAAGTTCAAGAAGAAGGACAGCAAGGAATTACATCTGATGAAGAGTATTCTGGTTTTGAACGGCCCCAATTTGAACCTGCTCGGCACCCGGCAGCCTGAGGTCTACGGCTCTGTCACTTTGGCGATGGTGGAGCAGGACTGCAAAGCGCATGGCACAACGCTGGGCTTTGATGTTGAATGCCTGCAGTCCAACCACGAGGGCGCGCTGATTGACGCCATTCACGCCGCCAAGGGCAAGCACCAGGGGATCATCCTGAATGCCGGGGCCTACACCCATACCTCCATCGCGCTGATGGACGCCTTGATTTCCGTGGAAATCCCGGCAGTTGAGGTGCATCTTTCAAACATCCACGCCCGCGAGCCTTTCCGCCACACGTCCTATATCGCCAAGGCTGCGCTGGGTCAGATCTGCGGCTTCGGCGCCAAGGGGTACCTGCTGGCGCTGGATGCCTTGGCGGCACATCTGGCTGAGGCTGCACCATCATGAATTTAAAGGACTATCTCAATTTCCTGTGCGGCGCCCAAAGCACTGAGGAGCTGTGGTGCGAACATGTGAAGCAAATGTCCTCTTTCGGATTTGATCGGCTGATCTACGGGCACACCCGCTTCAGGACGGAGACGTCGCTGGGCGATCCCGAAGATTTTGTCATCCTGTCCAACCATCCGAACGAATACCTGAACGGGTTTCTGAAGGAGGGCCTGTACCTGTCGGCACCGATGCTTCGCTGGGCGCTGGAGAACGAAGGCGCCGGCAGCTGGCGCATTGTCGAGGACATGGCCGCCACCGGCTCGCTGACGCCAGAGGCCAGAAAGGTGCAGGAATTCAACCAGAAGCTGGACATGACGGCCGGGTATACGATCAGCTTTCATTCGGTGTCCAACAGGTACAAGGGCGCGATCTCCTTGGCGGCCAAACCGGGCATGTCCCAGGATGACGTGGACGCGCTCTGGGCGGAGTGCGGCGAGGACATCATTCTGATGAACAATGTGGCGCACTTGAAGATCCTCAGCCTGCCCTATGCCGCGCCAAACCGAAGCCTCACCAAGCGGCAGCGGGAAGTTCTGCAATGGGTCGGCGACGGCAAAACCACGCAGGATATTGCCCTGCTGATGGGGCTCACTCCCGCTACGATTGAAAAACACCTGCGGCTTGCACGGGAGTCCCTGGCGGTTGAGACCACGGCACAGGCCGTTCTGAAGGCCGCGCTGCACAATCAGATGTATGTCATTGACGCCTGAGAGGGCCGCCCAGACGTCTGAAATATTTTGGTTTTCCAGATCCACGCGGCCTGCCGCGCGGATTGGGGAATTGTCCGCTGCGCAAAGGCCAGACGCCCATTAGCGACCAAAAGTATGGAATTCAGTACTACCGTTATAGGGTAATTCACTGCATGTTGCACGTGTTCCGTGAGTGGTGGCTTTGGCCAAGGAACTTTGGGTAACGACCCCTTGCGATTTCAAGGCTCTCCTACCTGGTCGGGTATAGGCGCGTATTGGTCCGCGTCTATCCCGGATACCAGAGGGGCTCCATCCATCCCCATCAGTGGGGCCCCTCAACCTTCCCCCGCAATGTTCCCAGACTTTCAAGACCGCCTGCCCGGCCGCGTTCTGCGTGTGCCGCAGGCCGTGGACGTGTGACGGCACAAAAAAAACCGGCGGGTGGAAGTTTCCACCCGCCGGTCAATTCACAAACTGTCAGCGGTGCTGATCAGCCCTGAGCGGCCTTTGCCACTTCTGCTGCGAAGTCTTCTTTCTCGACTTCGATGCCTTCGCCGACTTCCACGCGGACAAAGCCGGTGATGGTGGCGCCAGCTTCCTTGGCAGCGGCTTCCACGGTCAGGTCCGGGTTCACCACGAACTGCTGGTTCAGCAGGGTCGATTCAGCCACGAATTTCTTCATGCGGCCTTCGATCATCTTCTCGATCACCTGCTCCGGCTTGCCGGATTCGCGGGCGATGTCCATCTGGACCTGCTTTTCCTTCTCGACCACGGACGCATCCAGCTCAGCTTCGGACAGCGCGGCCGGGTTCACGGCTGCGATGTGCATCGCAACCTGCTTGCCGATCGCTTCGTCGCCGCCGTTCATGGCAACCAGAACGCCGATCTTGCCCATGCCGGCGGTGGCCGCGTTGTGGACGTAGGAGACGACGGTCTCGCCTTCCAGCTTCTCCATGCGGCGCAGCGACATGTTCTCGCCGATGGTGGCGATTTTGTCGGTCAGGGTCGCTTCGACGGTCTTGCCGCCCAGGTCGGCTGCTTTCAGCTCTTCGACGCCGTCGGCGGTCAGAGCGGCCTTGGCGATGCCAGCGACCATTTCCTGGAATTCGCCGTTCTTGGCAACGAAGTCGGTTTCGGAGTTCACTTCAACCGCAACGCCTTTGCCGCCATCGACGACCACAGCGACCAGGCCTTCAGCAGCGGTACGGCCGGATTTCTTGGCGGCTTTCGCCAGGCCCTTGGTGCGCAGCCAGTCGACAGCGGCTTCCATGTCGCCGTTGTTTTCGACCAGTGCTTTCTTCGCGTCCATCATGCCTGCGCCGGTGGATTCGCGCAGTTCTTTCACCATTGCTGCAGTGATTGCCATGTTAGGCTCCCTCAATTCAAAAACGGATTTGGGGCAGGAGATACCCTGCCCCGCATGTCAATTCCGTGACAGGACGGATCAGGCTTCGGCGGCGGCTTCTTCAGCCACGGCTTCTTCAGCCGGTGCCTCTTCCAGCGCGCCCAGGTCAACGCCTGCTGCGCCCAGCTGAGCGGACATGCCGTCCAGCGCCGCGCGGGCAACCAGGTCGCAGTACAGCGAGATGGCGCGCGATGCGTCGTCGTTGCCCGGGATGATGAAGTCCACGCCGTCGGGCGAGCAGTTGGTGTCGACAACAGCCACAACCGGGATGCCCAGTTTCTTGGCTTCGGCGATGGCCAGCGCTTCTTTTTTCACGTCGATGACGAACAGCAGGTCCGGCACGCCGCCCATTTCGCGGATGCCGCCCAGGGAGGCCTGCAGCTTCTCCTGGTCGCGTTCCATGCCCAGACGCTCTTTCTTGGTCAGGCCTTCGGCGCCGGAGGACATCTTCTCGTCGATTTCCTTCAGGCGGTTGATCGACTGGGAAACGGTTTTCCAGTTGGTCAGGGTGCCGCCCAGCCAGCGGTGGTTCATGTAGTACTGAGCGGACTTCTCGGCTGCTTCGGCGATCGGGCCGGCTGCCTGGCGCTTGGTGCCGACAAACAGCACGCGGCCGCCTTTGGCGACGGTGTCACGGACAACCTGCAGCGCCTGGTCCAGCATCGGAACAGTCTGGGTCAGGTCCATGATGTGGATGCCGTTGCGCGCGCCGTAGATGAAGGGCGACATGCGCGGGTTCCAGCGCTGAGTCTGGTGACCGAAGTGAACGCCAGCTTCCAGCAGCTGACGCATGGTGAACTCGGGAAGAGCCATGCTATTCTTTCCTTTCCGGTTTCTATCCTCGGCGGGGGTTCAGAGCAGATGCTCCAACCGGGGGTCCGTCAGGGATGTCTCCCCTGACCAGGCCAAACCCCGCCTGCGGGTTCGTAGCCGCGCCTATAGATCAGATATTGTCAGCTGGCAATAGCTGTCCCGCAGAAATCAGCGCCCTGCCCCCAATTCATGCCTTCAAGGCGGTTTGATGGCCGCTGCGCACCATCTCCTCTGCCCGGGCGGCCAGTGCCTTACGGTCCGGGAAGTCGGCCACCTTTAACGGCGGATGATAGATCAGCTCTACCGCGCCTTGGCGCGGGGCGGCCAAAACCTTCAGCAAATGCGGCCCAAAGTCCATGTCTCCCCACCAGCCGTAAAATCGGTCGGGCGCCCCCTTGGGCGCATGATACACCACCGAAACCGGCTGAACGTGCAGGCCGTTGCGCAGATGCTCATTGAAAAACGCGGCAAAGAGGGTTGTTTTGAAACGCAAAACCCGCAATCCATCGGTTGAGGTGCCTTCCGGGAAAAACAGCAGTTTTTGCCCGGCGCGCAACCGCTGCTCGAACAGATCTGCCTGCTCCCTGGCCTTCTTGGGATTGCGCTCGATGAACACGGTGCCGGTGGCGCGCGCCAGCCAGCCGATGCCTGGCCATTTTGCAACCTCTGCCTTGGAAACGAAATAGATCCGCTTGCGCGCGTTCAGGGCAAAGATGTCCAGCCAGGAGGAATGGTTGGCAACAACCGGGCCGCGCTGCCGCATCAGCGAGCCGCGGGTTTTGTACCGGATCCCCATAAGCCGGAACGCATTGCGGCAGACAAACTGGGTGATGAACGGCGTGACCGGCCGCTGCAGCCCGAACAGCGGCCGCTCCGCCAGGCGGACGGTCAACAGAACCAGCAACCCGCCAAACACCAGCAGCGCCAGCGGCACGCCCCGCAGCACCGCCAGACACCAGCCCAATGCATTGATCCGGACCGGATCGGGGGCGTCCTCACTTTGCCAGCTGATGCTCATGCGTGACCGCGGCCTCCTGCATAAATCTTGCGCTGGCGTTCATTCATCCGGGCGGTGTCCAGGATCAGGCAGACATCGGTGGTGTTGAATGCATGGTCGATATAGGCACCCTCGCCAACAAATCCGCCAAGCCGCAGGTAGGCCTTGATCAGCGCGGGGGTTTCCAGCATCGCGCGTTTGCGGTCCAGGTCAGCTTTGGCCACCAAGTCCATGGGTTGAAGAGATTTTGACCGGACGCGAAGTTCAGGCGGTGCCAAATGGTTGTGGTGCAGCATCGCCAGGGGGCTGGCCAGCTGCTGCGGATCGGTCCCATGAAAGCTGGCCACCCCGAACAGCACCTCTATGCCGTGCTTCTCGACATACTGCGCCAGCCCCGACCAAAGGTGGAACATCGCCATCCCGCCGCGGTAGTCGGGGTGCAGGCAGGACCGCCCCAGCTCCAGCAGCCTGCGGCCGGAGGCTTTGAGAACACTAAGATCGTATTCATCCTCGGAATAGAATTGCCCGGCCTTGGCCGCCTGATCGTCGCGCAGCAGCCGGTAGACGCCCACGACCATGCCCTTGGCGGTATCGGTCACCAGCATGTGGTCGAAAAACGGGTCGAACCGGTCCTGCTCCAGTCCGGCGTCATGGTCGACCATGGCCCCGCCGCCGCCCAATTCCCGGACGAACACGTCATACCGCAAGGCCTGCGCGGCCCGCAGCTCTTCCTCGGTGGCGGCGATTTTCACGGAAAACTCCGGAACGCTGTCCTGCATTCGGTTTCCTTGCATGTTTCGGGCTTGAGCGCCGCCTGCCATTGAGGCAAAGAGTGCGCATCATTTCAGGCTAATTTGAGGGAGTTCATTAACCCTTCATAAACCGTTATGGCTCAAAGACGGGGATAAGGGAGACGCGCGCTCCGTCAATCACGAGCTTTCCTTGATCGGGAAAATTCACGGTGATCTTGCCGCCGGCGTTCGACTGCACTTGACCGACCCCCCATTCGGGGTGATCCGGGTGCCGGACGAACATGCCGGGGGCTAAAATAGCGTTGAGGTCATTCATTTGCAGGTGGCCCAGTTCGGAGGAAGTAGAAGTTATGGGTGTAGATAACGCCAATCTGGCAGCATTGGTAGGGTCCCGGATCTGCCATGATCTGATCAGCCCGGTCGGCGCCATCAATAACGGTCTGGAGCTGCTGGGCATGGCCGGCAGCATGTCGGGCCCGGAGCTGGAGCTGATCTCCGACAGCGTTGCCAACGCCAATGCCCGCATCCGGTTCTTCCGGATCGCGTTCGGAGCGGCCGGCGACCAGCAAATTGGCCGCGCCGAGGTGGTCTCGGTGCTGGAAGACATCAGCAAATCCGGCCGGATCAAGTACCAGTGGTCGCCGCTGGAGGGATGCACCCGCAGCGAGGCACGCCTGGCGCTGCTGGCGGCGCTGTGCCTTGAATCCGCGCTGCCCTATGGCGGCACGGTCAAGATTTTCTGCGCCGACGGCAAGTGGACCGTGATGGGCGAAGGCAGCAAGCTGAATGTGGATGACGAGTTGTGGGCCCGTGTCAGCGGCGGCACATCCAACGCTGAAATCACCCCCGCGCTGGTCCAGTTCGCGCTGCTGCCCGAGGCGGCCAAGGAAGCAAACCGCACCGTCCGCCTGGAGCAGAACCTGGAAAAGATCACGCTGCAGTTCTGATCTAGCAGCACTTGCACAAAGAAACGCCGGGCGATGCGCCCGGCGTTTTGCGTTTGTGAGGGTTAGGCGCGGGTGGTGCCGTCGCCACGCACCAGGTATTTGAAGCTGGTGAGCTGCGTGGCACCGACCGGTCCGCGGGCATGCATCTTGCCGGTGGCAATACCGATCTCCGCCCCCATCCCGAATTCACCGCCATCGGCGAACTGGGTCGAGGCATTGTGCATCAGGATGGCACTGTCAAGCTCGGCAAAGAACGTCTTCACCGCGTCCTCATCCTCAGTGATGATGCAATCGGTGTGCTGGGAATGGTGCGCGCGGATGTGCTGGATTGCTTCATCTATGTCCGCTACTTGCTTGGCGGCAATGATGGAATCCAGATACTCCTTGCCCCAGTCCTCGTCCTGCGCTGCGGTCATGCCGTCCGGTCCGGGCAGCCCTGCTTCGGCGCGGATTTCAACGCCGGCTGCGGCCAGAGCTTCCAAAACCGCCTTGCCCAGCGACGGCGCAATGTCCTGGTGAATCAGCAGGCATTCCGCGGCGCCGCAGATCCCGGTGCGGCGGGTCTTGGCGTTCAGCACCACGTCCAGCGCCTTTTGCGGATCGGCGGATTTGTCGAGGTAGATGTGCACGATGCCTTCGAGGTGGGCAAAGACTGGCACCCGCGCCTCGCGCTGGACCAAGCCGACCAGGCCCTTGCCGCCGCGGGGCACGATGACATCGACATATTCTGTCATGGTCAGCAGTTCCTGCACCGCCGCCCGGTCGCGGGTCGGCACCAGCTGCACGGCGTCCTCGGGCAGGCCGGCGGTTTCAAGGCCCTCCGCCAGACAGGTGTGGATGGCCTGCGACGAATGAAAGCTTTCGGAGCCGCCGCGCAGAATGACCGCATTGCCCGATTTCAGGCACAGCGCGCCGGCATCGGCGGTCACATTGGGGCGGCTTTCATAGATCACGCCGATCACCCCCAGCGGGGTGCGCACGCGCTGGATTTTCAGGCCGGTGGGCTGCTCCCACTCCTCCATCACCTCGCCAACGGGATCGCGCTGGCCGGCCACAGCACGCAGGCCGTCAACGATGCCTTGGATGCGGGCCTCGTCCAGCATCAGCCGGTCCATCATCGCGTCCGACAGGCCCTTGTTGCGGCCGAACTCCAAGTCCTTGGCATTGGCTGCAATGATCTCGGCCCGGCGGCTCCAAACGGCGTTTGCGGCAGCGATCAGGGCCGCCTCTTTGCGCTCCGCGCTGGCTGTTGCCAGGATTTGTGCCGCTTGCTTTGCACGTTTGCCAAGCTCCGCCATCACTGCGGGAATGTTCTCATTGTCTTTCATGTGTCTCGCGCCCTTGCCGGTCCCTGTCTGGCACTTCCGTGCTTGCCGGCTGGAATAAACTATCAGGTGGTCTGATCAAAGCGCCATATCATCGCGGTGAATCAGCGCGGCGCGGGCGGGATAGCCCAGCGTGGCCTCGATATCATGCGAGCGGCGCCCCTGGATGGCACGGGCCTCATCGGCAGTATAGCGCGACAACCCCTGCCCCAGCTTGCGCCCGTCTGGGCCGAGGATGGCCAGCGGATCGCCGCGGCCAAAGTCACCCTCCACATGACGGACGCCTGCGGGCAGCAGGCTTTTGCCGGACATCAGCGCGCGCGCCGCGCCGTCATCAATTGTCAGGACACCGCGCGTCTTCATGGCGCCGATCCAGCGTTTGCGGGCGGTTTGCGGATCACCCTGCCCAGTGAACCAAGTGCAAGCCGCGCCTTCTTGGAGTGCTTTCAAGGGGTTGAGAGGCGATCCTTCGGTGATCGCCATGGCGCAGCCGGCTGCGGTGGCCATCTTGGCGGCCAGCAGCTTGGTGATCATGCCGCCTTTGGACAGGCCGGAGACACCGTCGCCCGCCATTGCCTCGATCTCGGGCGTGATCTCATCAATCCGGTCATAGCGCCGGGCGTCCGGGTCCAGCGCCGGGTTGGCGCTGTAGAACCCGTCGACATCGGACAGCAGGATCAGGCAATCAGCCCCCACCGTCACCGCCACCTGCGCGGCCAGGCGGTCATTATCGCCGTAACGGATCTCATCGGTGGCAATGGTGTCGTTTTCATTGACGATGGGCACCGCGCCCATGCTCAGCAGCGTTTCCAGCGTCGCGCGGGAGTTCAGGTAACGGCGGCGGTTCTCGCTGTCTTCCAGCGTCACCAGCACCTGCGCAGTGGTGATCCGGTGCGGCGCCAGCGCCTCCTCATAGGCGCGGGCCAGACGGATCTGGCCGACGGCGGCCGCGGCTTGGGATTTTTCCAGCGGCAGATCAGCGCGCGGCAGGCCCAGCACGCCGCGGCCCAGGGCGATGGAGCCGGAGGACACCAGAACCACATCGGTGCCGCGGGACTTCAGCCAGGCGACGTCATTGGCCAGCGAATGCAGCCAGCCGGCCCGCAGCTCGCCAGTGTCCCGGTCGACCAGCAGCGCCGAGCCGATCTTGACGACAATCCGTTTGGCTGAGCTTAGGGCTGCCAAGGATCTTCCTCCTCAGCGGGTTTCATCCGCACGCGGTCATCGTCGATTTCAGCCCGCACAGCGCGCAGCACCTCGTTCAGGCCTTCGCGGCTGACGCCGGACATCATCATCACCGGCCCGCCAACCGCGGCTTCCAGCGCCGCGCGCTTCTCGTCCCGTTCTTCGGGGTCGAGGGCGTCAACCTTATTCAGCGCGGTGATGCGGGGCTTGGTGGCCAGCTCGCCGCCATAGGCCTCAAGCTCGCTGATGATGGTCTCGTAGTCCTCGACCACCGTTTCGGAGGTGCCGTCGACCAGGTGCAGCAGCACCGCGCAGCGTTCAACATGGCCCAGGAAGCGGTCGCCAATGCCGCGGCCTTCATGCGCGCCTTCGATCAGGCCGGGAATATCGGCCACCACAAATTCGGTATTGTCGATACCTACGACGCCAAGGTTCGGGTGCAGGGTGGTAAAGGGGTAATCGGCAATCTTAGGGCGCGCGTTGGAGGTCGCCGCCAGAAAGGTCGACTTGCCCGCGTTCGGCAGCCCCAGAAGGCCCGCATCTGCAATCAGCTTGAGCCGCAGCCAGATGGTGCGGTCAACGCCCTCCTGCCCCGGGTTGGCGCGGCGCGGCGCCTGGTTGGTGGCGGACTTAAAATGCAGGTTGCCAAAGCCGCCGTTGCCGCCCTTGGCCAGCAGCACCCGCTGGCCCGGTTCGGTCAGGTCAGCCAAAACGGTTTCCTGATCCTCGTCCAGGATCTCGGTTCCCACCGGAACCCGCAGAACGATGTCGTCGCCGTCCTTGCCGGTGCGCTGCCGGCCCATGCCGGACTGGCCGTTCTTGGCAAAGAAATGCTGCTGATAGCGGAAGTCGATCAGGGTGTTCAGCCCCTCGGTGACCTCGGCCCATACCGAACCGCCCTTGCCGCCGTCACCGCCATCAGGGCCGCCATATTCGATGTACTTCTCACGCCGGAAGCTGACGCAGCCGTTCCCGCCGGCGCCCGAGCGGATGTAGACCTTTGCCAGATCGAGGAATTTCATGACAGCTCCTTAATGCGGCAGGATCTTGCGGCCTGCCCGCGCAGTACAAGTGTCCCGCCAAGGCCCTGGGCTGTGGCAGGAATGTTTGGTTTGCCTTACCGCAAAGCGCGCGCCGCGCCAATCACAGTTTTCGGCTGTAGGTCCAAGTTGGAACGGTGGCGTCGCGCGCGACCGAAAAGCTCTCGGCGTCGCCCAGATAATCAAAGCCGCAATGGATCAGCACCCGCGCAGAGGCCGGGTTATCCTGGAACACGCAGGCAAACATCGCCGCGTTGTTTTGCGGGTTTGCGTCCACCAGCGCCTTGAGCGCCGCAGAGGCAAGCCCGGTATTCCAGAACGGCGGCGCGGTCCAGTAAGACACTTCCGACTGGTTGCGGTCCATTCGTTTCAGGCCGATCACACCCTTCAGCTCGGCATCGCCATCAGCAGTGCCGTCAATCACCCAGACATCCTCGTCGCGTTCGTCCGCCATGGCGCGCGCCACAAAAGCCTCAGCCGCGCCGGGCGGCAGCGGGTGCGGGATCGACCGGGTCATGCGCGCAACGCGCTCGTCGCTGACATAATGCTCAATCAGCCCGGCATCAGATTTTCGCACCGGGCGCAGAATGAAACGCTCGGTTTCAATGACCTGCTGGCACACGATTTGATCCAGATTCATGGATGTGCTCCTCCTCTGCCGTCTTTCTCCGGGCGGACAGGGCCCTGTTTATTGTGGCGGCCAAATTCAGATGTGCACGTCCTGCCCCAACGGCAAGATACGCGCTGTTCAAATTGCGCAAAACTTCCCGTAGGCCGGGCGTGAAAACCCGGGAGCGGCGGCGCTGCACTGGGGGGCTTGGCCTGTGCTGGGAAAATCATCATTCACTCGCATACTCAAAAACAGAAAGAGGGACCGGCCTTATAGCCGATCCCCCTAAAGATTTCTTTACCCTTCGGGTCGGCTTACTCAGCGGCCTCCGCCACTGGGAGAACCGATACAAAGGTGCGGCCTTTCAGGCCTTTGCGGAAGGTCACAGCACCGTTAGCAGTGGCAAACAGAGTGTGGTCCTTGCCAATGCCCACGCCTTCGCCCGGCCAAAACTTGGTGCCGCGCTGACGCACGATGATGTTGCCTGCGATGGCCGCCTGGCCACCGTAGAGTTTCACGCCAAGGCGGCGACCGGCAGAGTCGCGGCCGTTACGGGAGGAACCGCCAGCTTTTTTATGTGCCATTCTCTCTCTCCTTAGCCTTTAGCCAGCTCTTTGGCCTGCTCAACCCACTCGGGCTTCACTTTGATTGCTTCGATACCAGCAATGTCGTCTTCGGACAAGGCTGCGATCTGGGCAAAGCTGGTGAGGCCTGCTTCTGCCAGTTTCTTGGCAGCTGCGGGGCCGACGCCGGTCAGCTGGGTCAGGTCGTCCGAAGAAGCAGCGTCAGCGGCCGGGGCAGCTTTGGCAGCAGCTTTCGGAGCGGATTTGGTTGCACCCGATGCCAGGATCTCGGTGATCCGGACCAGGGTCAGTTTCTGACGGTGGCCTTTGGTGCGCTTGGAGGAGTGCTTCCGGCGGCGCTTCACAAAGTTGATCAGCTTTTCGCCTTTGATCTGGTCGATCACTTCTGCCTTCACGGCAGCGCCTTCCACCAGCGGAGCGCCCACAACGGGTGCGTCGCCGCCAAGCATCAGAACTTCGTCGAACTGGATGGTATCGCCAGCATCTGCAGCAAGTTTTTCAACGCGGAGCACGTCGCCCGCCTGAACCTTGTACTGCTTGCCGCCAGTCTTGAGGACCGCAAACATATGCGTCTTTCCTTTTCTTACCGCGTCCTACGGCCCCCTTGCGGGTGTTCCGGCTGATGCCGCCTCGGACAGCGCGCCCATTCAAAGGGCGGATTACAAGTGAATCCCGGCACGCGGATTCCGGGCCGGGATGCGGGCTTATGGTTCGGAATGCCAGGGCTGTCAACCGTTTTCCACAGGCCGCGCCAAACGGTTGGCGGGCTCAGATGTCCTGCCCCGGTGTCAGGTCAGCCATGCGGTGCGCCAGTTCCTCAAAACGGTTGGCGGTGATTTCATACTGCACCGCATTCAACAGCTCGTAAACCCGCTGCATCGGCGCTTCCTCCAGCGCCTCGACATAGGTCTGGACCTCGGCGTCGGTGAACTCCTGATAGGTATAGGCAGAGGCCGCCAGGCTGGACGCCTGCAGGCTGAGGCGCAAGTCGCTCTCCTGCTCCTTCATCAGCGCCCGCAAGCCCTCGGCGTCCAGCTCCAGTTCAATCACGCCCGCGGCGGCAGCGGCCATCAGAAAGCGGAACTGGATTTGCTGCAGCGCCCGCACGCCGGTGCCGGCCGCATCAATGGCAGACCCCATCCGCTGGTACATGGCGACGCGCTCACTGCCCTCCTTGACCAGATCGGAAATGATCCGGTTGCCGGCCAGTTGCTTTACCTCATCATCCTCGACCATATGAGAGGCGTTTTCCGCCCGCACCAGCCGCTTGCCCAGATCGCTGGCATAAAAGGCTGCGGCGTGATCCAGCGCCTCGTCATCCAGTGTGTTTTCCAGAATCTCCACGGCAAGCCCGCGCATTTCGCGGGTGTCGAAAACGTCCTCCGACAATTCGGTCCACTGGCTGCCGAAGGCGCCGGTGTCGACGCCCAGCATTTCCGGCGCGCTTGAGGCGGACAGCGCGATGCTGTCGAGCGCCACATCAAATCCGGTCACTTCCAGAAACGCCTCCACCCGCTCCCGGTCGGCCGCCAGGGCCGGCAGCGGCCAGGCGGCGAAGGCGAGACACAGCACCGAAAGAAAACGCACAAGCACAGCGGGGATTGGGGTGATCATCTGCATAGGGCAAATCTAGGCAAAAACCTTTGGCTGGCAACGGATTTCCGGCTTTTTTTGTCAAAGCCGCATTTCGCCCCTTGCGCCGGTCCGGAATCAACATTAAACCGCGCCTCACCCCCCGCGGAGAGGTGCCGGAGTGGTCGAACGGGGCGGTCTCGAAAACCGTTGTGGGTGCAAGCCCACCCAGGGTTCGAATCCCTGTCTCTCCGCCATTTTCCCTTACAGACCGCTTCCCGGACAAGCCGCCCAGCCTGCGCCACAGCAACGAGGCAATCTTCGGATTGGCTGCTTCGCTGTGTTTTGATCTGTCTGAACGCCCTCCAGCCATTCACTCAAAGAAAACGCTGCAACAGCCTGTCATACAACAAAAAAGGCCGGACATTTCTGCCCGGCCTCTTGTGTTCTGGACTGCGCGGATCAGGCGCGGCGGCGGCGCCCGCCGGCGCGGCCGCCACGGCCGCGGCCTTCTTCGCCTTCGGCTGCCGGTGCCTTGTTGAACTTGATCCAGTCGCCGCCATGCGGGTCGTTGTTGGTCAGGAAGTTGGCGGCGCGGATGGCTTCCATCTCCTTGCCTGCGCGCGGCTTTGTGGAGCCGAGGCCGAACATGGTGACAAACGCTTCGTCGTCCATGCCTTCCGGCAGAATGATGCCAGCGGCTTCGACCGCGGCCTTCTTCTCGGCAATCGCCTTCTGGGTCACCGGCAGCGCCACCGGGTTCATGATCGCAGAGGTCATGCCCGCGCCCATTGCCATCGGCAGGAAGGCGTTGTTGATGCCGTGACGGTTCGGCAGGCCAAAGGAGATGTTGGAGGCGCCGCACGTGGTGTTCACGCCCAGTTCTTCGCGCAGGCGGCGGACCAGGGCAAACACCTGCAGGCCGGCAGTTGCCATGGCGCCAACCGGCATCACCAGCGGGTCAACCACGATGTCATGCGCCGGGATGCCGAAATCGGCAGCGCGCTCAACGATTTTCTTGGCCACGGCAAAACGCACATCGGGGTCTTCAGAGATGCCGGTGTCGTCGTTGGAGATCGCCACAACCGGCACGTTGTACTTTTTGACCAGCGGCAGGATCTGCTCCAGGCGCTCTTCTTCGCCGGTGACAGAGTTCAGCAGCGGGCGGCCTTCGCAGACTTCCAGACCGGCTTCGAGCGCGCCGGGAACCGAAGAGTCGATGCACAGCGGCACATCGACCAGGCCCTGCACCAGCTCGACGATCTTCCGCATCAGCGGCGGCTCGGTCTCGTTGGGGTTCGGGTTGGAGTTGTACACCACGCCCGCGTTGATATCGAGCACGGTTGCACCGGCCAGAACCTGGGCCACAGCGTCTTTCTCAACGGTGGAGAAATCGCCGGCTTCCAGCTCGGCCGCCAGTTTCTTGCGGCCGGTCGGGTTGATCCGCTCACCAATCACGCAGAACGGCTCATCAAAGCCCAGGACCGCGGTTTTTGTTTTTGATTCTACGACTGTACGGGTCATTGTTGATCCTTAGGAGTTGACCGGCTTCGCCGAGGCGCCGCCGTTGTTGATGGCCCAGGTGGCATTGGTCTTGATGCCGCCCAGCGGGAAGAAGTGGACATTGGTGATGTTGAAGTCCGGGTTCTCCGCCTTGTAGGCGGCCAGTTCAGCCACAACATCGGTCGGCTCATAGGGCAGCAACAGCTTGGACACGTCCATCGCGCGCTTTTGCAGAACCTTCAGCGACGGGCCAACCCCGCAGGCGATGGCGAATTTGATCAGGGTCTGCAGTTTGGCCGGGCCGGCGATGCCGATGTGGATCGGCAGGTCGACACCCGCAGCTTTGAGGCCGTTGGCCCATTCGATGATCGGCTTGGCCTCAAAGGCGAACTGGGTGGCCAGCGCCATTTTGGCGTCGGTGCGCTCGGAGAACTTCTGCTTCCACTGAAGCGCTTCGGAGACATTCTTGGTGGAGCCGTCCGGGTCGATGTCCTTGTTGCCTTCCGGGTGGCCGGCAACGTGCAGGCTGGTGAAGCCCGCCTTGTCGAACAGGCCGGTTTCCAACAGCTGCATGGAGCTGTGGAAGTCGCCATGCGGCTTGGCAACACCGCCCGCCAGCATCAGCGCCTGCTTGACGTCCGCTTCGCCCTGGTAGCGGGCGATCCAGTCAGCCAGCGTGGCCTCGTCCTTGATGATCCGCGCCGGGAAGTGCGGCATCACCGGGAAGCCTTCGGCGTTCAGGCGTTTGGCAGTGGCGACCATATCTTCGATCGGGGTGCCTTCGATGTGCGCGATATAAACGCGGGTGCCCGCGGGCAGCAGGTCGCGGAAGTCGGCGACCTTTTCGGCGGTGCGCGGCATGACCTCGATCGAGTAGTCCTGCAAGAAGGCCTCGACCTGCGGGTTGACGGTCTGAGCGGCGCCAGTGTCACGTTTTTTAAAGTTCAGCAAAGCCATCACGGCCTCCCAAGAATGGTCTACGGGTCATGCCCATCCGTCATTTGCAATCAGGGCCTTCAGGCGGTCCTGATCATACTCAGCTTCCAGGCGTTTGGCCTCGGCTTCGGCAACATCGGCTGCTTCGCCCTCAGCGGAAAACGGTGCCGCCTTGCGCCACTCGGCAAGATAGGCGTCCGCGTCCTTTGCGTTCACCTTCATGGCCGCGCGGTCGATGGCCTGCTCGAACCGTTCCTCGAGCTGGCGCTTGGCGCCGCGGCGGCCTTTGCCAACGATGACCTGCGCGGGGATATCGCGCCAGTAAACGATCGTAACGTCGGGCATGCCCTGTTTTCCTCCTAGCCTGGATAGACCACGTTCTAGAGCGGTGGCGCTCGGCAAGTTGGTCGAATTTCGACAACACGATGGGATTGAGCGACGTTTTGCTGCCGCGACACTAGCTTTGTGCACATTCGAATGCCACAGGGGTTTTCCGCCAAAATATTCATGTGGATTATGAGGAGCCCGCTAGGCAGCGGAAATTGCTCCGCTTCTGGCGGCCAGAGCTTGCGCCGCCGCAGCTGCGCACCTATTGTCAATGTTAACACGATAATCGGAGGGCGTGAATCATGGCGCCCAGGCGCTCGAAAGGTGCGGGCGCGTTTCCCAAAGCGGTTGAGACCCCTGCACCGGCCCGTCCCGATCCAGATGCGCTCTATGCCGCTTTGGATTTGGGAACAAATAGCTGCCGTATGCTGATTGCCCAGCCCAAGGGCAGCGGCATTCATGTGGTGGACAGTTTCTCCAAGTCGGTGCAGTTGGGCGCCGGGCTGGAGCGGACCGGACGGCTGTCGCGGTCCTCGATGGCGCGCACCATTCAGGCGCTGCGGATCTGTCAGCAGAAACTCAAGCGCAACCGCGTGCGCCGGATGCGGCTGGTCGCGACTGAGGCTTGCCGCCGCGCCAAAAACGCCCGCGACTTCATCCGCCAGGTCAAGCGCGAGACAGGCCTGACGCTGGAAATCATCCAGCCGGAGGAAGAGGCGCGTCTGGCGGTCATTTCCTGCGCACCTTTGGTTTCGACCAAGACGGAACAGCTTCTGGTGGTTGATATCGGCGGCGGCTCGACAGAGCTGGTGTGGATCGACATTTCCTCCGTGCCGCGGCGCGACCGCCCATCCGCCATCATGCGGCTGCACAACGGGTTCCACTCGACCGAAAGCCCCTTCCCCGCTGCTAAGGTGGTGGATTGGATTTCCGTGCCGCTGGGGGTCGCCACTTTGCGCGATCAGTTCAACGATGTGGAGGATGATGCCGCCCGCTTTGCGCTGATGAGCTGGTTCTTTGAGGAGAACCTGGCGGATTTTGCCCCCTACAAAGATGAGCAGGCGCGCGCAGGCTTCCAGATCGTTGGCACCTCCGGCACCGTGACAACCGTTGCCGCGTCGCACCTCGGGCTCAAGCGCTATGACCGGACCAAAGTGGACGGGCTGCGGATGACCAGCGATCAGATTGACAAAGTGATCCGGGGTTATCTGGAACTCGGGCCCCAGGGCCGCCGCCGCGACCCCCGCATCGGCGAGGACCGGCAGGCGCTGATCATGTCCGGATCCGCAATCCTGCAGGCGCTGCTGCGCTGCTGGCCGACCGACCGGCTGTCGGTTGCCGACCGCGGGCTGCGCGAGGGCCTGCTCTATGCGCAGATGAGTGCGGATGGCGTTCTGGAGGACGGCCCCTACTAACAGCTCAGCATCGTCTGAAGGTCCTGTTCATGTATACGACCATTGCCATAGCTTACCGGCTAAGCACCGTTTCAGTAACGGTTTCCGCGTTGGAGGCAGCGGGGTTCAAGGTATTTTGCCCGTGGATCAACACCATGACGCTGCTGCCCCATTACAGCCTGGCATTTGGCGGCGTTCCGATCGCTGTTCCGCCCAAAACTGCAGCCGAGGCCTCTGAGTTTCTCAAAGCAGTTCACAGCGGGACTATCAGCCCTCTGGAAACAGAAGGGTGCGAAGCTGATACCCTTCCCGCGCCGCTAGAGAAAAAGCGCCTTCGGGACAAGGCTGCAAACATTCTAGGATATGTCCTTTGCAGCGTATCCGCTCCCTGGCCCGAGCTAGCATTGTCCGGGGAGAAAGCATCGCCTTGATCCGGCTGGAGCAAGAGGTTATCTGCAGCCCTTACTTTCGGAGAATACGCTTATGGCAAAGACCCCCACTGGGAAAAACACTTCCGGGCGCGGGCAGCGCGACCTGAAGGTCAAGGTGAAATCGGCGCGCGGCCGCAAGCTGAGCTCGACCCGCTGGCTGCAGCGGCAACTGAACGACCCTTATGTGAAACGCGCCCAGGCTGAGGGGTATCGCGGCCGAGCCGCCTATAAGATCATGGAGCTGGACGACAAATTCCGGTTCCTGGTCAACGGTGCCCGGGTTGTCGACTTGGGCTGCGCGCCGGGCGGCTGGGCGCAGGTTGCAGTGAAGCGCATCAATGCCCTGGGGGAGAAACCAGGCAAGGCCGTGGGCCGCATCATCGGCATTGACTTGCAGGAAGTGGAGCCGCTGGCGGGCGCCGAGTTCCACCAGCTCGACTTCATGGATGACGGGGCCGACGACAAGGTCAAGGAATGGCTGGGCGGCAAGGCAGATGTTGTGATGTCCGACATGGCGGCGGCCAGTTCCGGCCACAAGCAGACTGACCACTTGCGGATTATCTCGCTGTGCGAAACCGCGGCCTATTTCGCCTTTGACGTATTGGAAGAGGGCGGCACCTTTGTGGCCAAGGTTCTGGCCGGCGGCGCCGAGGGAGAGCTTCAGAAACTGCTGAAACAGAAGTTCACCAAGGTGATGAACATGAAGCCGCCCTCCTCGCGGTCGGACAGCTCCGAAAAATTTGTCGTTGCCACGGGGTTCCGCGGCTGAGCGGGATCAGACCGGCCGGTTATGCGGGGTTGTCAGCGACCGGCTTGCTAGGGTGCGCAGCAGGATCGCCTCCTCACCATCGTCATCGGTCAGCCGGGACACCCGCAGCTTGCGGCTGACATGGCTGGCCATATCGCGCTGGCGCATCAGTTCGAACAGCCGCATGTGGCGCAGTTTGTTTTGCAGTTTTGTCATGATGGCCCCTTCTGGTTCCGCTGCTTTGTTGCAGGCTTAGATGGGGATTAGGCCGCAAGCGGGGCTCAATTGTGGCAGGGCTGCCTTATTGTTGCAAAAACGGAAACAGTTGCACGAAAGCCGCAGCCGTCACGTCCGCCCCATCCCGTCTGCCATGTCGCTTAAGGCGCCGTTGAATTCCGCACCAAGGATCAGGATCGCGGAATTCAGATAGAGGAAGATCATAGCCGCCATCGCCCCGGCAAGACCGGCATATGTGGCGGAGTACCGGGCGAATGAGCCGACGTAGACCGCAAACCCGCTGCCGCAGGCCAGCCAAAGGAGCAGGGTCAGCACTGCCCCCGGCAAAATCCGTCGGAACCGGTGGATCCGCCCCGGCAGCAGGATGTGAAAGGCCAGCACCGCTCCGATGGGCAGCGCCAGTGCCAGAAGGCCGCTGAGCCCCTGCTCCCAGCCCTGCGGAACGCTGGCAAACGGCAGAAGCTTGGTGATGTGGCGCACGTAGAGCGGCAGAAACACCTCAAAAAAGGCGACCGCCAGAATGCCCGCTCCGCCCATGATGACGAGCCCGATGCACAGCGCGCGGGCGCGCCAGAACGGTCTGGTGTCGGTATCGTGGTAGGCCTGCACCATCGCCACCCGCACCGCATCAACCCCGTTGGACGCGAAATACAGCGCAAACAGCCCGCCCAGGGTCACGAGCTGGGTGTTCGACGTCTGCAGCACTGCCTTCATCTCAGTCAGAATCGGCCGCGCCACGGCGTCCGGCCAGACGCTGAAAACCTGCTCGGTCATCAGGTCCATTTCCACCTCTTGCGACAGCAGGCTGGCCACGGTGCCGGCCAGCGCAACCGTGAACAGAACAAACGGGAACAGCGCCAGCATCATCGACATCGCGATGTGGCTGCTCATGACCCAGCCGTTCTTCCGGTTGAACCGGCGGGCGGCGGTCAGAAGGGCTGCGGGCCAGCGGCTCAGAGGGGGCAGGATCGGCATGCAGGCAAGGTTCCACAGGCGCCCGCAAATATCCAGTAGCAATGGCCCTTTATGCGGTTTTAGCGTTGCCTGTAGCATAACCGCCTATGGTGTGCGGGCGATGCGCATATTAGGTAAGTGCAAAGGTTCAAATTCGGGACTGCGGAATGTTCTGGTTAATTATCAGCACGGGCGCGATCGCCGCAACCTGGGCGGCTGCCGGGCTGGCTGCCCTAAGTGCGGCCCGCACAGCCCGGACCCCCCAAGGGGCGATCGGCTGGGTGGTGTTCCTGCTGTCGGCGCCGGTGATTGCCCTGCCCGCCTATATGATCTTCGGGCATCACAGATTCAGAGGCTACTGGAAGGCCCGCCGTGGCGCGGAACAGGCAGTGATCGCCACCCGTAATTATACCAGTGCCCAATCCGAGGACGCGCAGGAATTGCCGGTCAACCCCAGCCCGTTTGAAGCGATTGCCGGCATGAATGTGTGCCGCGGGAACGGCATGACGCTTCTGATCAATGGTCAGGATACCTTCAATGCCATCTTCGAGGCTTTTGAAAATGCGCAGGAATACATCCTTGTGCAGTATTACATTCTGCATGCGGACGACCTCGGGCACGCGCTTCAGAAACGGCTGATCGCTGCGGCTGAGCGCGGGGTAACCATCTGGTTCATGACCGACAGCATCGGAAGCCGCAAACTGCCCCGTGCGTACACCAGCGCGCTGGAAGCCGCCGGTGTCAACCTAATTGACCCGGCGGTTCAGAGGGCGCCCTGGCACCGGCTGCGGATCAACTTCCGCAATCACCGCAAGACAGTTGTTGTGGACGGCCGCGTCGGATTCACCGGCGGCCTGAACGTCGGGGATGAGTACATGGGGCTGGACCCGGCATTCGGGCCGTGGCGCGACACGCATGTGCGTCTCACCGGCCCGGTTGTTCAGCAGCTTCAGCTGTCCTTCGCGGAAGACTGGCATTGGCGAACCCAGGAACCTGTTCTGGACCTGCTGAACTGGGAAGCTGAGGCTTCGCCGCAGGACCGCCCGGCGCTGATTGCCTCCACCGGACCCGGCGACACCACTGGCAACGGCTCGATGCTGTATTTCTCTGCTATTTCCGCGGCGCAGGAGAGAGTGTGGCTGGCCTCCCCCTATTTCGTGCCGGACCAGGATGTGTTTGCAGTGCTTAAGCACGCAGCCCTGCGCGGGCTTGATGTCCGGATCCTGCTGCCGGAACACGCCGACCACGTGCTGCCCTGGCTTGCGGCCTTTGCCTATTTTGACGAACTGCGCGGCGCGGGCGTGCGCATCCTGCGCTACCAGGGCGGCTTTATGCATCAGAAATGTTTTGTCATTGACGACACGATTTCCGGCGTCGGCACCGCCAATCTCGACAACCGCTCGTTCCGATTGAATTTCGAGACAATGGCGCTGTTCTTCGACCGCGGCTCCGCCGGGGAAATTGCAGACATGCTGGCCCAGGATTTTCAGCGTGCGACCGAGCTTAGCCTGCCGCTGGACCAGCAGAGGCTCAGCATCCGGCTGCTGGCCCCGGTAGCCCGGCTGCTGGCGCCGGTGCTTTAATCCTGGCCGTCATACGGCTGGCCGTTCAGAGAGAACAGGCGCCCCATCGCGCTGACCAGGAAGGCAGTGCTGATGCCGAACCCGAACAGCCCGGTCACGGCGGCAAAAGCGGCAAAGATCCGCAGCGCCGGCCCCAGCACCACGTCGCCATAGCCCAGCGTGGTGTAGGTCGCGAGCGAGAAATAGACGGAAGTGTTCCAGTCCTCAATCGCGCCGACCAGGACAAAGGCCGAGGACCAGATCCAGACTTGTGCGGTGTGGCCGCCGAGGATGATGAAAATCGCCGCGACCAGCATCAGTCCGATTTGCCATCGGCGGTACGGTTTGGGAAACCGGGCAGACAGCTTGTTCAGCACCGACGCGCACCAGACCAGAACCGAGATCTCCAGGATCAGGCAGACGCTCAGATAGATCGAGCCCCACAGCAGCTGGTTCCACAGTGTCATTCCTGCCCTCGTCTTCGTCGGTGGCTTGGCCTCTCCCGGCCGCCTAATTGGTTTCTGTTCTTAACCACTTAAGCCGAGGATCGCCAGCAGCAGGCATCCGGCCCTGTCTTTCTGCCGCACTGGACTTCCAAGAGCCAGAGGTATTGAGTGCATTTGCAGGAATGGACGGCCAAACGCCGGAGGTGCCGTAGAATGGTTCTGAAGATCCGCAACGTGACCAAGGCTTATCCCGGCCAGACCTCGGAAACCGCCGTGCTGCGGGGGGTGTCGCTTGACCTTGCTGCGGGTACCAGCCTGGCGCTGACGGGTGACAGCGGTTCCGGCAAAAGCACCCTGCTGCACTTGGCCGGAGCGCTGGATCACTTTGACAGCGGCGAGATCGAGATTGGAGCCACCCGGCTTTCCGGTCTTGGCGACCGCCATCGCGCAGCGCTTCGCAGGAAAGAGGTTTCTCTGGTTTTCCAGCAATTTAATCTCATCCCTTCACTCACGGTCCGGAAAAACATCTCGCTGCACGCGCGGCTTGGCGGCCGCTGGGACGCGGTTTGGGGCCAGCAGCTGGCGGACCGCCTTGGCCTGTCCGGGCTGCTTGACCGCTACCCGGAGCAGCTGTCGGGCGGCCAGCAGCAACGGGTTGCCATCGCGCGCGCCCTTGCCCTGCGTCCCAAACTGCTGCTGGCGGATGAGCCGACCGGAAACCTGGATGAGACCGCCAGCGCCGCGGTGATGGAGCTGATGCTGGAACTGGTGCGGGAAAGCGGTGCGGCGCTGTTTCTGGTCACACATTCCGCCGCAATCGCACAGATGCTGGACCGGCAGCTGCACCTCAAGCACGGCAAGGCCGCATGATCCGCGCCGCCCTGGGATCCATCCTGTCCCACTGGCGGCGCCATCCGCTGCAGCTGGCGACACTGATTGCCGGGCTGGCGTTGGCCACCGGCCTGTGGTCGGCAGTGCAGGCGATCAATGGCGAGGCCCGCGCCAGCTATGCCCGGGCGGCGCAGCAGCTGGGCACCGCAGGTGCTGACCGGCTGGTGCCGGATAGCGGCGGTATCGCATTGCGCCAGTATGCAGCCCTGCGCCGGGCGGGCTGGAAGCTGGCGCCGGTGCTGGAAGGCACTGTCAGGTTCGGGCGGCAAAGCTTTGATATTATGGGCGTTGACCTGCTCAGCCATCCGCTGGTGGCGGACATGGCCGAAGCAGCGGAACAGGATGGCGCGCCGCCGCTGGACGCGCTGCTGGCGCCGGGCCGCTTCTTTGCGCATCCGGACACTGCAGCAGAGCTTGCAGCCGCGCAGCAGCAGCACCCGGTCACCCGCACCAGCGCCTTGCCCCGCGGTGTGCTGGTGGCTGATTTGAGCCTCGCCAGCCGTCTGCTGAAGCAACCGGAGGCGCTGAGCTATCTTCTGGTCCTGCCCGGCCAGATTCCGGGCCTGACACCGCTGGCGGAACTCGCCCCCGCGCTGACCCGCGTTGCCGCCCAAAGCGCAGCAGCAGACACCGCGCGGCTCACCGACAGTTTTCACCTCAATCTGACCGCCTTTGGGCTGCTGTCCTTCGCTGTGGGGCTGTTCATTGTCCAGGGGACAATCACCCTCAGCCTGGAGCAGCGCCGCGGCCTGATCCGGACGCTGCGCGGGCTTGGGGTGCCGATGCAAGTCCTGACCGGCCTGTTCGCCGCAGAACTGGCGATTGCAGCATTGATTGCGGGTGCGGCTGGGCTGGCAGGCGGTTACCTGGTTGCTGCGGCGCTGCTGCCGGATGTCAGTGCCACATTGGCCGGGCTCTACGGGGCGCCGGTGGATGGCAGCCTGTCCCTGCGCCCTGGCTGGGTCTTGTCCGGGCTTGCAATGGCGCTTGGCGGTACATTCCTGGCCGGGGCACAGGCGCTTTTTGCGATGTGGCGGATGCCGCTCCTGGCGGCACCAGCAACCCGCGCCCGCGGCCAGCAGGCTGGCCGGACGCATCTGCTATCTGCCGCTGCGGGGGGCGTCTGCATCCTGGCAGGGATTTACGTTATTAATTTATTTCAGGGGCTTGTTTCCGGGTTTGTCTTTCTTGGCGGCCTGATGCTGGGCGCCGCTTTGATGCTGCCCTTGCTGATTTCAGGCGGCCTCCGGCTCGGCGCGCGGCTGGCCCGGCGGCCATATGCGGAATGGCTTTGGGCTGACACCCGGGCGCAGCTGCCGGGCATGTCGCTTGCCCTGATGGCGCTGCTGCTGGCGCTGGCGACGAATATTGGCGTGGGAACGATGGTTTCCAGTTTCAGGCTCACGTTTGTGGGCTGGCTGGACCAGCGCCTGGCGGCTGAGGTCTATGTGACCGCAGGAACTGACGCGCAAGGCGCAGCGCTTGCCGATTGGCTCGACGGCCAAGGGGTAACCGTGCTGCCGATCCGCCGAAGCGATCTGCGGTTCAAAGGGGCGCCGCTTCGGATCTATGGGGTGGTGGACGATCCGACCTACCGGGAGCATTGGCCGTTGCTACAGGCCTTGCCGCGGGTCTGGGATCGCGTCGCTGCCGGAGAGGCCGTGCTGATAAACGAGCAGCTAGCCCGCCGCCACGGCCTGGCGCCTGGCGGAAAGCTCCAGCTTGAACCCGGATGGTCGCTGACGATTGCCGGGATCTATTCCGACTACGGCAACCCCAACGGCCAGGCGATTGCCGCGCTGCACCAACTGCTGGCCCGCGCGCCCGGCATACCCAACCGGCAGTTCGGCCTGCGATTGCCGCCGGATCAGGTTCCTGACCTCATCAGCACCATCCGGGAGAGTTTTGAAATACCACGGGAAAACATCGTTGATCAGGCGAGCCTCAAGGCGCGCTCGCTGGCGGTGTTCGACCGGACCTTTGTCGTTACCGCCGCGCTGAACCTGCTGACCCTCGGGGTGGCCGCCTTTGCCATGCTGACCAGCCTGCTGACCTTGTGGAGCCAGCGCCTGCCGCAGCTGGCGCCGGTCTGGGCGATGGGGCTCAGCCGCCGCCAGCTTGCCGCAACCGAGGTGCTGCGCAGTGTCCTGCTCGCCGCGATCACCGCGGTGCTGGCGCTGCCGCTGGGGCTGATCCTGGCCTGGGCGCTGCTTGCGGTGATCAATGTCGAAGCTTTTGGCTGGAAGCTGCCCATGCATGTCTTCCCGGGCGACTGGCTGCGGCTGTTTCTGCTGGCGCTGCTGGCCGCCATGGTGGCTGCCGCCCTGCCCGCGCGCCGGCTCAGCCGGCTCGATCCGTCCGAACTGCTCAAGGTGTTTGCCAATGAACGCTAGAACTGTCCTCGCGCTTGTTGTTGCCGGGTGGGCTTCGCCCGCGCTGCCGCAAGGGTTTGCCGGTCTGGGCTCAGAGGCCGAAGGCTTTGCCATACCGCAGCGCGGCTATCAGCTGGACTTCCCCGCGGATCATGGCCCGCACCCGGACTTCCGTATTGAGTGGTGGTACTTGACCGCCAATCTTGAAGGCGCGGATGGCCGGGATTACGGCGTCCAATGGACGCTGTTCCGCTCGGCCCTGGCGCCAGGCGACGGGGCCGGCTGGCAGAATCCGCAGATATGGATGGCCCATGCGGCAGTGACCGCACCGGATCAGCACCTTTTTGCCGAGCGTATCGCCCGCGGCGGCATCGGCCAGGCAGGCGTCACAGCGCAGCCCTTCGCGGCCTGGATCGACAACTGGCAGATGGCGTCGTCCCAACATGGACTTGAAAACCTGAAGCTTACCGCTGCGGGCGTAACTTTTTCCTATGATCTGCAACTCACCGCGTCTGGCCCCTTAGTGCTGCATGGAGAAGACGGGTATTCCGTGAAATCCGCCAGCGGCCAGGCGAGTTATTACTATTCGCAGCCGCATTACGAGGTCACCGGCACCGTGTCGTTTCCCCAGAGCGCGGTTGAGGTCACGGGCCACGGCTGGCTGGACAGGGAATGGTCCAGCCAGCCGCTGGCTGAGGATCAAAGCGGCTGGGACTGGTTCTCGCTCAGCTTCGAGAACGGCGCCAAGCTGATGGGCTTTGTCCTACGGGCAGAAAGCGGCGATTTCACCTCCGGCACCTGGATTTCGGCAGATGGCACGGCGGAGCCGCTGGAGCCGGGGACCTTCCAAGCCGAGCCCTTGGAATACAGCGAGGTGCAGGGCCGCAGGATCCCGACACGCTGGAGCGCGCGCCTGCCGGAGAAAGCTGTTTCCGTTGAAGTCCAGGCACTTAACCCGCAAAGCTGGATGGGCACCACATTCTCGTATTGGGAAGGGCCGGTCACAGTCACCGGCAGCCACAGCGGCACGGGCTATCTTGAGATGACCGGGTACGAATAAGGGCGCCCGAAGGCGCCCCTAAGATGTTCAGCGGACCACAAAGACCGAGCAATCCGAGTGCCGGATCACCCGGGCCGCATTGGGCCCGAGCAGGTAGTCTTTCAGATCCGGCTTGTGCGCGCCGATCACGATCAGCCCGCTGCCCGCCGTTTCGGCCACTTTCAGGATCTCCTGATAGGCTGTGCCGGTGGCCACCAGATGGCGCACCTTTGCATTGCGCTCTTCCCCCAGCAGCTTGCTGCACAGGTCCTGAAGCCGCTTGGTGGCGTCCTCTACTGCCTTTTCGTGGTGGTGTTCCTCGAAAAAGCCGGACACCCAGGTCTCGCCGAAGTTGGGCAGGACGTTGACCACGTCCAGCTGGGCGCCGTCAAGATCCGCCAGCCTGGCGGCCTCGGTCAGGACCTTTTCGTCCAAGGCGCGGTCGCTCAGCTCCAGGGCGCAAAGAACGGGTTTGCTCATGCCGGTACTCCTTCCTGTTCACGCGCGCGTCCGCGCTGCAGAAACGCAATCAGCGCCACCAGCAGCAGCGCCGGGATGAAGATCAGTTCCTTGGGCAGCTGGCTGGCCGGGGCCTGGATTGCAATGATCCGCACCGGTTCGTCGGCGTAGAAGTCAAAGCTTTCCAGATTGGGCGCCGCCGGGGTGCCGAACATCGGCTCCTCCAGTTTCACCACGCCGTCCTCTTCCAGCAGCAGCAGGCCATAGGCATCCACAGCCTGCTGGCCGCCAGTGCCATCGGCGGTCAGGAGCATCGTCGTGCTTTTGATTTCGGACGTGTCGAAATCAGGGCCTTCCACAGTGATCCGCAGCTCAGCGCCCGGCTCTGCCTCATCCATCGCCTGCACCAGCTGCGCCGGCGGAACCTGCGCATAGGGTGGCATAATCCGGTCCATGAAAAAGTCCGGCCGGAACAGCGCAAAGGCGGCAAAGATCAGCAGGATGCTTTCATAGATCCGGTTGCGGCTGATGAAATAGCCCATTGTGCCGGCGGTAAAGACCAGGATCGCGATGGTAGCCGATATGGCAACCAGTATCCCCTGTATCCAGTTCACATCAATCAGCAGGAGATCGGTGTTGAAGATGAACACGAACGGCAGCGCCACGGTCCGCAGGCTGTAGAAGAATGCGGTGAAACCGGTGCGGATGGCATCGCCGCCAGACACAGCGGCCGCGGCAAAGCTGGCAAGCCCGACTGGCGGCGTCACGTCGGCCATGATCCCGAAGTAGAACACGAACAGGTGCACCGCGATCAGCGGCACGATAAGGCCCGACTGGGCACCCAGTTCCACCACGACACCGGCCATCAGCGAGCTGACGACGATGTAGTTGGCGGTGGTCGGAAGACCCATGCCCAGAACCAGAGACAGTATGCCGACCATAACCAGCATCAGGATCAGGTTGCCGCCCGAGATGAACTCAACCAGCTCTGACATCACCTGCCCCACACCGGTGAGGGTGACGGTGCCCACGATCACACCGGCGGTGGCGGTTGCCAGCGCGATGCCGATCATGTTGCGGGCGCCGTCGATCAGCCCGTGCCACAGGTCGCTAACGCCTTCCATGAAGGCATTGGCCATATCGCTCTGGCCGCGGAAAATGGCCTTGAGCGGTTTTTGGGTCACCAGGATCACGAACAGCAGCGCCGTGGCCCAGAAGGCGGAAAGACCGGGCGACTTCTGCTCGATCATCAGGAAGTAGACCAGCACGATGATCGGCAGCAGGTAATGCAGTCCCGCCTTATAGATTTCTGCCACAACAGGCAGTTCGACCTCTGCGGCATTGGGGTCATCCGGCACCAGATCATCAACGCCGGCGGCCAGCCACAGCAGTGCGATATAGGCGGTCACAACCAAGGCTGACAGCGTCAGCCCGGACGCGTCCGGCATGGCTGCAACGATCCATTTCACCGGGTACTGCACGCCATAGCAAAGCGCTGCGAAGCCGGCAAAGAACAGCGCCATACCGCCAATAGTACGGCCCATGGACACCACGCGGTTGCCCAGCGTCGGCATGTTCCGCTTCACCGCTTCCAGGTGCACGATATAGACCAGCGCGATGTAGGAAATCGCAGCCGGCAGGAAGGCGTGGGTGATCACCTCGACATAGGAGATGCCCACATATTCCACCATCAGGAAGGCCGCAGCGCCCATCACAGGCGGCATGATCTGGCCGTTCACGGAGGACGCAACCTCAACCGAGCCCGCCTGTTCTGACGTGAAGCCCACGCGTTTCATCAGCGGGATGGTGAAGGTGCCGGTGGTGACCACGTTGGCAATCGAGGAGCCGGAGATCAGGCCGGTCGCGGCAGAGCCCACAACCGCCGCTTTGGCCGGGCCGCCGCGCAGGTGGCCAAGCGCGCCAAAGGCCATCTTGATGAAGTAATTGCCGGCGCCTGCCTTATCCAGCAGCGCGCCGAACAGCACAAACAGGAACACGAATTTGGTGGACACACCCAGGGCAATGCCGAACACGCCCTCAGACGTGATCCACATGTGGCTCATCGCCTTTTTCAGGCTGGCCCCTTTCCAGCGGATGACTTCGGGCACGTATTCCGAAGAGCCGAAGAAAACATAGAGAAGGAAAATTGTCGCAATGATCGCCATTGCCGGCCCCAAAGCGCGGCGTGCGGCTTCGAACAGCAGGATCAGGCCGGCCAGGGCAAACCACTTGTCCATGTCATCGGCAAGGCCGCCAGAGTCGACGATTTTCTGATAGAAAATATAGCCATAGAGCGCGATGCCGGTCCCGGCGATGGCAAAGATCCAGTCCTGTATCGGAATGTATCCGCGCGGGCTGCTTTTTAATGCGGGATAGGCGGCATAGGCCAGGAAAATGGCAAAGGCCAAATGGATTTGCCGCGAATTGTTCACCACGCTGCCAGGCAGCAGCAAGTTGGAAACTGGTGAAGCCAGAATGACTTGGAAAACCGACCAGATGACTGCGACGATTGCCAGAAACAGCCCCACGCTTCCCACCGGGTTGCGGGCGCCGGCGTCAGAGGACGCGACAAGTTCCTGAAGCTCTTCTTCGCTGAGCGGTCGATTTCCCTGAGCATCGGATGTCATGGATAATCTCCCCTAGGGCCGGCGCGGAGCGGCTCGGCCTCAAATTTCATCCCCCGATCCGGGGGCAGAAACGGGGCGCTGATGCGCCCCGTCCCAGTGCTCAGGCGGATTACTCGATCCAGCCTTTTTCCTTATAGTACTTGGCCGCGCCAGGATGCAGCGGAGCCGACAGGCCGTCCGCAATCATCTCTTCCGGCTTCAGGTTGGCGAAGGCCGGGTGCAGCTTCTGGAAGGCTTCGAAGTTTTCGAATACCGAGCTGACGACCGCATAAACCGCATCCTCGGACACGTCTGCCGAGGTCACGAAGGTCGCGCCCACACCAAAGGTCTTCACGTCCTCGTCGGTGCCGCGGTACATGCCGCCGGGAATGGTGGCTGTGCGGTAAAAGGAGTTGTCGCCAACCAGTTTCTCAACCGCTTCGCCGTCCACGGTGACCAGAACAGAGTCACAGGCAGTGGTGGCTTCCTGGATGGAGCCGGACGGGTGGCCGACGGTATAGATCATCGCGTCGATCTGGTTGTCGCACAGCGCCGCGGACTGTTCCGCCGCCTTCAGCTCGGTTGCCAGGGCGAAATCTTCCATGCCCCAGCCCTTGGCGTCCATCAGTACTTCCATGGTGCCGCGCTGGCCGGAGCCCGGGTTGCCGATGTTGACGCGCTTGCCCTTGAGGTCGTCAAAGGTGGAAATGCCGGCATCGGCGCGGGCCACCACGGTGAACGGCTCCGGATGCACCGAGAACACGGCGCGCAGGCCTTCGAACGGGCCCGCTTCCTCAAACTTGGAGGAGCCGTTGTAGGCGTGGTACTGCCAGTCCGACTGGGCGACGCCGAATTGCAGCTCGCCCTCGCGGATGGTGTTGATGTTGTAGACCGAACCGCCGGTGGATTCGACGGCGCACTTGAAGCCGTGCTCCTTGCGGCCCTTGTTCACCAGACGGCAAATGGCGCCGCCGGTCGGATAATACACGCCGGTCACGCCGCCGGTGCCGATGGTGATGAATTCCTGCGCAGATGCTGCCGGAGCCATAAAGGCCGCGGTCACCAAAGCACCGATCGCCAGCTTGGTGTGTTTCATGATCAAGTCTCTCCCACTTGTCTTATGATTTTCAGCCCGGCCCGGGGCTTAGCGAAAGCGGTGTTTTGCTTATCGCACGGCCAGAGAATTTGGCCCCCAAGCAAGGCGTGTGCGGATTTTTTTTGCACGCCCGCAAGGGTTTCACCGGGACCTTCCCAAGTCAAGGGTGCTATCTATTGACGCACCCCTGAAAACAGCATTTTTCTCTGCCATGACGACAGTTAGGTAAATTTCCCCGTCAGTTTTCCCTGGCTTCCAGGTACCGGCATACAAAGAATTTAATTGCAAGGGAAATCTGCGGGCCGGCGATTCTTGCGCTACGGCAATTGCGGTTGGGCTGTCACGTGCCGGGCGGGGTCTGCCACCGCTTTTTGCGCTTGTTTGCTGTTGGTTGGGGGATTGCCCTGGTGACAAATCCGGCAGATGGCGCTAATAAGCGTCACACAAAAATTGATCCGCGGTTCAAGAACCGAAACTGCGGGCAGGAAGTCAGGGAGCTTGCGGCAATGCTGCTGAGCCAAGTAATTCACGACAACCCGTCGCTGACGGATTTCTGGGCTTTGGAGCGCTGCGTCTCCGCCGAGGCCCGCAAGATACCGCAGGAGACCAGTGCGCCGCTGACCTGCGATGTGGAACCGGAGTTCCGCTGCACGCCGCGGAAATGGGATCTGATCCTGTCGGCGGCCCATGAACGCGGCCTGCGGGCACGCCAGGGCTGAATACGCTGCATCCAAGCTTCGGCACGCACGGACGGCCCCGCCAGCCCGCAGGCTCGCGGGGGCCGCATCGTTATTCTGCCGGGCTGGCTGCGGGCGTGCCCTTGATGCGTTCGCGCATGCCTTGCATCATTGCATAAAGCACCGGCACCACGATCACCCCGACAACCGTCGCTGCCAGCATGCCGCCAAAGACCGCGATACCGATGGCGCGCTGGCTGGAAGCCCCTGCGCCGGAGGCCGCCATCAGCGGCACCACCCCCAGCAGGAAGGACAGCGCCGTCATCATCACGGCGCGGAACCGCTGCTTGGCGGCCTCTTGCGCGGCGTCCCGGATACTTAGGCCGGCCGCGCGCTGCTCCATCGCAAATTCAACGATGAGGATGGCGTTCTTGGACGCAAGGCCAATCAGCATGATCATCCCGATCTGGGTGTAGAGGTTGATGTCATTGCCTGCGATGGCTACCGCCGCGACGGCGCCGAACAAGGCAACGATAACAGACAGGAGGATCGCAACCGGCATGGTCCAGCTTTCGTATTGCGCCACCAGGAACAGGTAGCCGAACAGCACCGCCATCGCCAGGATCACCGTCACCAGCCCCGCGGAATCCAGCTGCTGCTGCGCGGTGCCGGTCCACTCAAAGGCATAGCCCGGCGGCAGCGCCGTGGCGGCCTCCTCCTGCATCACCTGGATGGCATCCCCGGTTGACAGCCCGGGCCCGGGCACTGCCGTCACAGTGGCTGAGCGGAAGATATTGTGCCGCTTAAGGAGCACCGGCCCCAGCACGTTCTCCACATCTATGAGGGTCGACAGCGGCACCATCTCGCCGGTCTGCGCCCGCACATAAAGCCCGCCAATGTCCTCGATCTTGTCGCGATAGGAGCCCTCAGCCTGCAGCATCACCTTGTAGACGCGACCGAACAGGTTGAAATCGTTGACATAGTAAGAGCCCAGATGCGTCTGCATGGTCTGGAACACCTCGGCAATCGGCACGTTCAGCGTCTTGGCCTTCTCCCGGTCCAGATCGACAAATACCTGCGGCACGTTGGCCCGGAAGGTGGTGTAGGACTGGGCGATCTCGGGCCGCTGATTGGCAGAATAGACCAGCGATCCCACCGACTGAGCCAGATCCTGCGGAGTGCCGCCCGCGGTTTGCTGGACCGCCATCTCTACACCGGCCGACATGCCCAGTCCGGAGATCGGCGGCGGGTTGAAGGCAACGATGCTGGCCGCGGCCTCGGCGTTGGCGATCCCGTAGATCTGGCCGAGGATAGCGTTTGGCTGCAGGGGTTCGCTCTGCCGCTCATCCCACGGAGCCAGGTTGGCGATGATCATCGCGCCATTGGCGCTGGCGCCGTTCAGCAGGCTGAAGCCATTGACCAGGACTGTGCCCTGGACGCCGGGGATCTGGCGGATCTGTTCGTCAATCCGGCTGGTCACCGTTTCGGTCCGCCCCAAGGCCGCCGCATCGGGCAGCTGCACATCGACAAACAGGTACCCGTTGTCCTCGGACGGGAGGAAGCCTTTTGATGTCGCCGTAAATACCGATCCGGTGCCGAAGGCAAAAGCCGCGATAATCGCCAGCCCGATCACCGGCAGGCGCAGCAGGCGCGTGACAATGCCCAGGTAGCCGTTGCGCACACCGCCGATCATGTTCTCAAACAGGGCCAGCAGCCCCTTGGGCGGGCCTGACCGGGGTTTCAGCACCATGGCGCAAAGCGCGGGCGACAGGGTCAGTGCATTGATCGAGGAGATCACAACCGCAACCGAAATGGTCACGGCAAACTGGGAGAACAGCTTGCCGGTGATCCCGGGCATGAAGGTGACCGGCACAAACACCGCCAGCAGCACCAGCGTGGTCGCGATAACCGGTCCGGTGATCTGACCCATCGCCTTGCGGGTGGCCTCCACCGGGGGCAGACCCTCCTCGGCGATGATCCGTTCGACGTTCTCCACCACCACGATGGCGTCATCGACCACGATGCCGATCGCCAGCACCAGCGCAAACAGCGAGATGGTGTTGAGTGACATGCCAAGGGCCAGCAAAAACGCAAAGGTCCCGATCAGCGACACCGGGATTGCCACCGCCGGAATAACGGTCGCCCGCAGCGAGCCGAGGAAGATAAACACCACCGATATCACCAGCACAAAGGTCATCATCAGGGTGGTGATCACGTCGTTCAGCGATTGCTCCACAAAATCGGTGGTGTTGAAGGGCACGGAATAGGCGACGTCTGCAGGGAAATCCTGCGACAGCCTCTCCAGCTCGGCCAGCACCGCTTCGGAAACGGCCAGCGCATTGGCGCCAGGGGCCTGATAGACCGCCAGGATGGTGGCCGGCACGCCATCGTAAAAGCCCGAGGCGCTGTAGTTGGAGGCGCCCAGTTCCACCCGCGCGATATCGCTCAGCCGCACGGTGCTGCCGCCGTTGCCGGTGCGGATCACGATGTCCTCGAACTCGCTGACCTCGGTCAGGCGGCCCTTGGATTTGATGGTGTACTGGAACACCTGGTCGCCGGGCACCGGCGGTGCACCCACCTGCCCCGCCGAGACCTCGATATTCTGCTCCCGCACCGCGTTGATCACGTCGCCGGGCGAAATGCCGAGACCGGCCATCTTGTTGGGGTCGAGCCAGACGCGCATGGCGTATTCAAAATTTGTCAGGATGTCCGCCTTGCCGACGCCGGCCACTCTCGCCAGCGCATCCTTGATGTTGATAGCGGCATAGTTCGACAGGAACACGCTGTCATAGGTCCCCTCGGGTGAGGTGAGCGCCGTCACCAGCAGCATGTTGGAGGAGCTTTTCTGCGTCACCACACCGTTGGCCGTGACTTCGGCGGGCAGCGCCGCAACCGCTTGCGCCACCCGGTTCTGCACGTTGACGGAGGCGATGTCAGGGTCGGTGCCGACCTCAAAGGTCACCGACAGCGAATAGCTGCCGTTGTCGGCGGAGTTTGAGGACATATAGAGCATCCCGTCCACCCCATTCACCTGCGCCTCGATCGGCGCGGCGACGCTTTTTTCAACGGTTTCCGCGTTGGCGCCCGGGTAGCTGGCGGTGACGTTCACCACCGGCGGAGTGATTTCCGGGAACTGTGCAACAGGCAGAACGAAATAACCGATCATCCCCATGACCGTCAGAACCAGGGAAATGACAATTGCGAATTTAGGGCGTGAGATAAAGAGAGAGGAAAACATCGCTTACTCTCCAGCCTGCGCCGCCGGGACCGGGTCCACCTCGACGCCGGGGCGGATCTTTTGCAGGCCCTGGACCACAACGGTTTCACCCTGCGTCAGCCCGTCCAGCACGACAATGCCGGTGCCCTGCACATCCCCGGTCACGATATAGCGCTGCTGGACCTGGTTCTGGCCGTCGACAACTAATACAAACGGTCCCTGCTGATCGCGCTGAACCGCGGCCTGACTGATGATGATCCGGTCAATGGCCTCCTGCGACTGCAGGCCGACGGTCAGAAAAGCACCGTCGAGGATCAACCGGTTGCTGTTGTCGAATTTCGCCCGCACGGTGACGGCGCCGGTGTCCGGGTCAACCCGGTTGCCGGCAAAGGCGATCCGGCCCTTCTCCTCCAGTTCTTCACCGTTCGGCAGCACGACGAACACTTCCGGTGCGGTTTCGGGATTTGCGCGGTCGCGGCCTTTGGCCTCCAGCTCTTGCAGGATCTCGACGAACTGCTTTTCATTCAGCGAGAAGGAGACATAGACCGGAGCCTCCCGCACGATGTTCACCAAGGGGGAGCCGCTGGGGCTTACCACGTCGCCAATGCTGACCTCGACCCGGCCGAGGCGGCCGGAAAACGGCGCGCTGACTTCTGTGTAGCTCAGGTCCAGTTCAGCCTGCTGGATGGCAGCCTTGGCGGCCCGCACCTGGGCTTCGGCCACCAGCTCATTGGCGCGGGCGGTGTCACGGTCCGCCTCCGGCACCGAACCGCGCTCGAACAGTTCCTGCTTGCGGGCCAGATCCAGCGAGGCCAGCTCCAGGTTGGCTTCCGCCTGCGCCAGTTCCGCCCGGCGGCTTTCCAGCACGGCTTCATAGGCGCTGCGCTCAATGCGGAACAGCACATCCCCCCGCTCCACCTCGGCGCCGTCTTCCACCAGCACCTCCTCCAGATAACCGCTGACACGGGCCATGATGTCGGCCTTGTCAATCGCCTCGCCCCGGCCGATGAACGTGGCCGTGTCCTTGATCGGCTTCACGACAGCCGGCGCAACCGACACCTTCGGCGCCGAGCCCTGCTGGGCGGCTGCAGGCCCCGCAAGCATCAGCCCTGCAGCTGCAACCATCGCAAGACCGGTTCCACCAGACAGGCCTGCAGTCCAAAATCGTGCCATGCTGTGCCCTTTCGAATATTGGAAGTGTATTAGGAATGATTGCAGCAACGGCTGTGGCAGCCGCTTTTGCGGAAACGAAATTTCCTCCATTCAATAATTTGCTAACCTTAACCGCAAGAGCCGTTGTTACGTCTTGGGCGTTTCTCTTGCTGCTTGGCCCGGACAACCGCACCATTTTCCCCCGGCGCGCTGCTCAATCACCGCCAGGCGGGAACCCCAGGCGGCGGCCAGGGGTTATCAACACGGGAGCCCGACGGACAGGCCGGCCGGGCGGGCCCCGTTGATAGCTGCCGCCGCGCCGCTATCTGATCCCGCAGATGCCGGCAGGCCAGAATGCCAGGAGGATACCATGCGTTGGAGAGGACGCCGCGGAAGCAGCAACATTGAGGACCGGCGGGGCCGGGGTTTCACCGGCAGAACCGCCGGAGTCGGCGGCGCGGGGGCGATTCTGATTATTGTGGTCGGCGCCTTTCTGGGTGTGGACCTGACGCCTCTGCTGCAAGGCACGGCACCGCAAAGCAGCCAGTCCGCGCCGGTCACCGAAGCCGACCAGGCCGCGGCCGAATTCGTCAGCGTCGCCCTGGCCGATACTGAGGATGTGTGGTCGACGATTTTCGACCAGCAGCTGGGCCGGGCCTACGATCCTGCTGTTCTGGTGCTTTACAAGGGCGTCACGCAATCGCCCTGCGGCGGGGCCTCCGGCGCGACCGGACCGTTTTATTGCCCGCTGGATGAGAAGGTCTATCTCGACACCTCCTTTTTCACCACGCTCAGCCAGCGGCTGGGCGCCAGCGGTGATTTCGCAGCCGCCTATGTGGTGGCGCATGAGGTTGCCCATCATGTCCAGAACGAACTTGGCATCCTGGGCCAGACCCAGCGCATCCGCGCCCAGGTCAGCGAGGTTGAGTCCAACGCGATTTCCGTGCGCACCGAACTGCAGGCCGATTGCTTCTCCGGCATCTGGGCGCGCTATGCCCGGGATCAGCTGGGCACGCTGGAGCCGGGCGACATCAGCGAAGCGATGAACGCCGCCAAACAGATCGGCGATGACACGCTGCAGCGCAACGCGGGCCAAGTGCCGCAGCCGCATACCTTCTCGCACGGCACCAGCGCCCAGCGGCAGGCTTGGTTTGCGCGCGGGTACGAGAGCGGGGATATCAACACCTGCGACACCTTCTCGGCCAACTCGCTTTGATCCAGCGGCTGCGGGTCCATTGAATTCTGCTGGGGTTGGTGGTTGTCTAACTTTACAGGCAGCGCTACGCCGGAGCCGGAAACCGGATCGATTCCGGCGCCGCGCCATGGCCGCCGGACTAGGGAGACAGCCAGATGAAAGTTGACGGTACGCATTACCGGTCCCTGTGGTGGGACCATGACAAGGACGCGCTGCAGATCATTGATCAGCGCTGGCTGCCGCATGACTTCCGCATCCAGCAGGTCAGCACCCTGCAGGAATTTGCAGACGCGATTGTCGAAATGCGGGTGCGCGGCGCGCCGCTGATCGGGGCGACCGCCGCCTATGGGATGGCGCTGGCGATGCGGCTGGATCCGTCCGATACCGCGATGGATCAGGCGTGGAGCTTTCTGAACGCCACCCGCCCCACCGCCATCAACCTGCGCTGGGCGCTGGACCGCTGCCGCAATCACCTGCGCCCGCTGGCCGAAGGCGAACGCGCCCCGGCGGCCTTGGCGCTGGCCCATGACATCGCCGATGAGGATGTCGAAATCAACCGCAGCATCGGGGCGCATGGGCTGGAGCTGATCAAACAAATCGCCGCCGGCAAACCGGCATGCGAGCCCGTCCGGCTGCTGACCCACTGCAACGCTGGCTGGATTGCCACCGTCGACTGGGGCACCGCCACCAGCCCGATGTACCAGGCCCATGACGCCGGTATCCCGATCCACGTCTGGGTGGATGAGACCCGCCCGCGCAACCAGGGCGCGCTGACCTCCTGGGAACTGGGCAGCCACGGTATCAGCCACAGCTACATCACCGACAACGCCGGCGGCCATCTGATGCAGCACGGCCAGGTCGATCTGGTGATCACCGGCACCGACCGCACTACCCGCCGCGGCGACGTCTGCAACAAGATCGGCACCTACCTCAAGGCGCTGGCAGCCAAGGACAACGGCGTGCCCTTCTATGTCGCCCTGCCCTCGCCGACGATCGACTGGACCGTCTCGGATGGCGCTTCCGAAATTCCGATTGAGGAGCGCAGCGAACGCGAGATCACCCATGTCCAGGGCAAGACGGAGAGCGGTGAAATCGGTGTGGTCCAGGTCACGCCCGATGGTACCCTTGGCGGCAACCCCGCCTTTGACGTGACGCCCAACCGGCTGGTCACAGGGCTGATCACCGAACGCGGCGTCTGCGAAGCCTCCGAGGAAGGCTTGGCCGGGCTGTTCCCGGAAATGACCGCTGCCAAGTCCGCATGACCGGGGCGTCTGAGGTGAAACCGCCCTACCAGGATTGCACCGGGCTACGGCAGGCGGTGATCGACGCCTGCCTTGAGATGAATGCCACCGGGATCAACCAGGGCACATCCGGCAATATCTCCGTTCGGGCGGGCGATCATATGCTGATCACCCCCTCCGGCGTGCCTTATGAAAAGATGACCCCCGCGGATCTGGTTTGTATGCCGCTGGACGGCAGTGCCGCGCCAGAGGGTCAGCTGAAACCCTCCACCGAGTGGCCGTTTCACTTGGCGATCCTGCAGGCCAAGCCTGCCGTCAACGCCGTTGTCCATGCTCATCCTGTCTATTGCAGCGCGCTGGCGATGAACCGGCAGTCAATCCCCGCCTGCCACTATATGGTGGCGGCCTTTGGCGGCAGCGACGTGCCGGTGGCGGACTATGCCCTGTTCGGCAGCCGCCAGCTGTCGGAAAATATCACCCGCGCTTTGCAGAACCGCAGTGCTTGCCTGATGGCCAACCATGGCGCGGTCGCCACAGGTGAAAGCCTTCCCCGCGCGCTCTGGAGGATGACGGAACTCGAAACACTGGCAAAGGGTTATGCGACCAGCCTGACCTTGGGAAAAACGCATATCCTGAGCGAAGACGAGATGGCGGCGGTGATCGCAGCCTTCGCTGATTACGGCCTGAAAGACAGCCGCTGATTTTGCGCGGACGCAAAGCACAACCGGGGTGAGCCGCCCGCCGCAGGCAATCCCTACCGAACTTGCCGCACTGGCTCCGGAACTTTCCCGATGTGTTTGATATTTAGCGGAAATCTGTGGTGCCCAAGGAGAGACTCGAACTCTCACGATGTTGCCATCGGGGGATTTTGAATCCCCTGCGTCTACCATTCCGCCACTTGGGCCACGCCCTTTTCCTAGCCAAGCCTGCCGCCAAGGTCCAGAGGCAAAACGGCCCTTCTGCGCCGAATTCACACCCCGTTGCAATTTCATCCGCAGCAAAGGTTGACGGAGGCCGGCGCACGTGCCACGTCCCTCTGCAAACGCCGTTGAGGACGCAGGGCGCAGCATGCTGAAACCGTTATATGACCGGACGATGGCCTTGGCCGATCACCCCAAGGCGCTCTGGTGTCTGGCCGCTGTGGCCTTTGTCGAAAGCTCGGTATTTCCGATTCCGCCCGACGTGCTGATGATCCCGATGATCCTGGCCCGCCCGTCCCGCGCCTGGCTGATTGCACTGGTGGCCTTGGCGGCCTCTGTCGCAGGCGGAATGCTCGGCTATGCCATCGGTGCCTTCTTCTATGACAGCATTGGCCAGCCGGTGCTGGAGGCGATGGGCAAAGGCGGCGCCATGTCGGAATTCAACGCCCGCTTCAACGACTTTGGCTTCTGGGCGGTTCTCGGCGCCGGCATCACGCCGTTCCCCTACAAGGTGATCACTATCATGTCGGGCTGGACAGGCATGCCGCTTGGGACCTTCATTGCCACCTCTATCCTTGCGCGGGCACTGCGTTTTTTCATCGTGGCTGGTCTGCTCTGGCAGTTCGGGGCCCCGATCCGCGACTTCATTGAACGCCGCCTGGGGCTGGTCTTCTCGGCCTTTATGGTCGTCCTGTTCGGCGGCTTCCTGATGGTGAGGTTTCTCTGATCATGCACCGCTTATTGATTGTCATCGCTGCCACCGGCTCTGCCGCACTGCTGCTTGGGGCGCTGGGCTTCCAGTACATTGGCGAGATGGCGCCCTGCAAACTGTGCTACTGGCAGCGCTATCCGCATGCTGCGGCGGCCGGGATCGGCGTTCTGGCACTGATCATTCCCAGTGCGGTGCTGCCTTATCTGGGGGCGCTGGCGGCGCTGTCCACTGCCGGGGTCGGCGTCTATCATACCGGTGTTGAGCGCGGCTGGTGGGAAGGCCCCTCCACCTGCACCTCCGGGCCGGTGAGCGGGCTGTCGCCCGATCAGCTGATGGAGCAGATCATGGCCGCGCCGTTGGTGCGCTGCGATGAGGTCCCGTGGGAGCTGTTTTCCCTCTCCATGGCCAGCTGGAATGCCATTGCCTCCTTTGGCCTGGCGCTGATCTGGATTGCCGCCGCCAACCATGCCCGCAAGAAAGGTTAACGGTCCGGTAAGCTGAAACCAGGCCGCTAACCCATTGATCGCGTTTAGGCCGTCCCGGCTTCAGGTGTCCTTTTTCGTGGCCAGCAGCAGATTTGTTTCGCTGCTCACCACCCCCTCAAAGGTGCGGATCTTGGCCAGCGCTGCGTCCAGTGTTTCCAAAGTCTCGGTCCCGAGTTCGATGATCAAATCCCAGCGGCCGTTGGTTGTGTGAATCGCCCGCACCTCCGGCAGCCCTTGCAGCTGCCGGGTGATCCGGCTGGTACCGCGGCCCTCGATGCCGATCATCATCAGGCCGCGCACCGGATCGCGCAGCACATCCTCCTTCAGCACCACGGTGAACCCCAGAATGTCGCCGCGCGCCTGCAGCCGCTCGATCCTGGCCCGCACCGTCGTCCGCGACAGGTTCAGTTCCAGCGCCAGGTCTGACAAAGACGCCCGCGCATTGTGGCGCAGCGCAGAGATCAGACGCTCATCCGTTTTGTCCATACTCCACCTCAATTTGAACAATCAGTTCCCATTATGCGCAAAGTGATGACTGGATTCCATCACATTTCGGAAGTTAACAGGAAGAAAGCCAACGTTTTGAGAGAGCAAAACCGTGACGTCGCAACATTGCATTCTAATTGGAGCCCCGGTCGACAGCGGCAAGCGCCGGGCCGGCTGCCTGATGGGCCCGGACGCCTACCGGACCGCTGGGATTGCCGCCGCCCTGGAAAGCCTTGGCCACACGGTGGAAGATATTGGCAACCTGGCGCCGGAGGCCCATCCTGCCGACACCAATGACGGACTCGTCTACGCCCGCAACGAAACCATCGGCTGGACTTCGCGCCTCGCGCAGGCTGCCGAAGACGCGCTGGAGTGCGGCCTGCCGGTGTTCCTGGGCGGCGATCACTCGCTGTCGCTGGGATCCGTGGCCGGGGCTGCAAACTTTGCCGCAAAGGAAGGCCGGCCGCTGTTTGTGCTTTGGCTGGACGCGCATACGGATTTCCACACGCCGGAGACATCGGACAGCGGCAATCTGCACGGCACACCGGTTGGATATTTCACCGGGCGCAGGGGGTTCGACGACTTTCCTGAAGTTCTGAACCCGGTTCCGGAGGAGAATGTCTGCATGATCGGCCTGCGGTCTGTGGACACTCAGGAGCGGCTCGCGCTGGAAGACAGTTCCATCCGCACCCATGACATGCGCCATATTGATGAAAACGGCATTGCCGGCCCGTTGAACCGGTTCTTGGATCAGGTCGCCCAGGCCAATGGCATGCTTCACGTCTCGCTGGACGTGGACTTTCTCGACCCCTCGGTCGCGCCGGCTGTCGGCACCACCGTTCCCGGCGGCGCCACCGTGCGCGAGGCGCACCTGGTCTGCGAAATTCTGCACGACTCCGGCCTGATGACCTCGCTGGATCTGGTTGAGCTGAACCCGTTCCTGGATGAGCGCGGCCGCACGGCGCATCTGATGGTGGACCTCTGCGCCTCCGCCCTGGGCCGCCGAGTGTTCGACCGCCCGACACGGAGCTACCAGTGACCAGCCTGCAAGCCCCCTCTGCGGTGGTAATGATCCGGCCGCATCATTTCCGCTCGAACCCGGAAACAAAGGGCGACAACGCTTTCCAAACATTGGCAAATACCTCGGTCACGGCAACCGCGGCCCAGGCGCTGGCGGAATTCGATGGCGCCGTTGAAGCCCTGCGCGGCGCGGGCGTTTCGGTGCATGTGTTCGACGATACCACCACCGAAACCCCGGACAGCGTGTTTCCAAACAACTGGTTCTCTACCCATGCAGGCGGCCACGTTGCGGTTTATCCGATGTTTGCGAAGAACCGCCGCAAGGAGCGCCGCTGGGATGTGATCGAGCTGCTGAAACGGGAGTACCGGGTTCAGGACGTGATCGACTATTCCGGCTTGGAACAGGACGGGCTGTCGCTGGAAGGCACCGGTGCCATGGTGCTGGACCACATCGGCCGCATTGCCTACACCGTGAAGTCCAACCGCGCCGACCCAGTGCTGCTGGAGCGCTTCTGTACTCATTTCAACTTTGAACCCATGGTGTTCGAAGCCAAAGATGAAGCGGGCCGCGACGTGTATCACACCAATGTTCTGATGGGGATCGGCACCGGTTACGCGCTGATCTGCCTGGACATGATTGCCGATCCCGCCCGCCGCGTTGAGGTTGCCGCACGGCTGGAGGAAACCGGCCGGCAGGTAATTGACCTCACGCCCCATCAGATCGCCAGTTTCGCAGGCAACGCCCTGGAGCTTACTGGCCGCAAACGGCTTCTGGCTCTGTCGGCCAAGGCGTTGGACGCGCTGCGTCCGGATCAGATTTCAGTCATTGAACAGAGCGCAGAGCCGCTGCCGCTGACCATTCCCACCATCGAAACCGCAGGCGGGTCGGTGCGCTGCATGCTGGCAGGCATCCACCTGAGCCCCCGTGAAAGGAAATCCGCATGACACAGCCTTCGGACAAGGCACTGGTGCCTTTTGTCAGCGTCGACAACATGATGCGCCTCATTCATCACGTCGGCATCGAGCAGATGATGCGCGATCTGGCCGAATATGTGGAAGAAGACTTCAAGCGCTGGGAGCTGTTTGACAAAACCCCGCGCGTCGCCAGCCACTCCGACGTCGGTGTGATCGAGCTGATGCCGACCTCCGATGGGGAGGCCTATGGCTTCAAGTATGTGAACGGCCACCCCAAGAACACATCCGAAGGGCTGCAAACCGTCACCGCATTCGGCTTGCTGGCGGATGTCTACACCGGTTACCCGGTGCTGCTGACCGAAATGACCATGCTGACCGCGCTGCGCACCGCCGCGACCTCAGCAATGGCCGCCAAGTATCTGGCCCCAAAGGGGTCGACCACGATGGCGATGATCGGCAACGGGGCCCAGTCTGAATTCCAGACGCTGGCGATGAAGGCAATCATCGGCCTGAGATCCGTGCGCCTGTATGATAATGACCCGGCCGCGACCGAAAAATGCGCCCGCAACCTGCAAGGGGTGGGAATTGAGGTCGTGTCCTGCAAGACGCCGGAGGAGGCGATCGAAGGCGCGCAGATCCTCACCACCTGCACCGCGGACAAGCAGTATGCCACAATTCTGACCGACAACATGGTGGGCAGCGGCGTCCACATTAACGCGATCGGTGGCGACTGCCCCGGCAAGACCGAACTGGCGCCCGGCATCCTCAACCGGTCCGACGTTTTTGTCGAATACCCGCCCCAAACCCGGATCGAGGGCGAGATCCAGCAGATGCCGGATGATTTTGCCGTGACCGAATTGTGGGAAGTGATTGCGGGCAATAAACAGGGCCGCACCGGTGACCGCCAGATCACGCTGTTTGACAGCGTCGGCTTTGCCATCGAGGACTTCTCGGCGCTGCGCTATATCCGCGACCGCATCAAGGGGACCGATTACTTCATCGACCTGGACATGCTTGCTGATCCGGACGATCCGCGCGACCTGTTCGGTATGCTTCAGCGCGCCAAACCCTGAAGCGCCGCGCCCTGACACCCTGCAAAGGCGGCCCGCTGAACTGAGGCCGCCGGCACCTCCGGCCTCCTTGTCTGTTCGCCGCAGTCAGCGGCATCTGCCGGCACTGCTCATGGGGATCTGAGCAGTCGCCCCACCGGGAGCAGGCACTCAGGCAATGAGGCCGGAACCCTTATCTTCCAAGTAGATGGACAGTTTCGCTTAAGCGTCCAGCTCAGTATCCCAGTACAGGAAGTCCATCCAGCTTTCGTGCAGGTGGTTGGGCGGGAACTTGCGTCCTGTGTTGCGCAGCTCCTCCGCCCCCGGCCGCCGCGGCGGCTTGCGCAGCGACATGCCGGCCCGGTGCAGCGATTTGGACCCTTTCTTCAGATTGCAGGGGCTGCAGGCCGCCACGACATTTTCCCAGCTGGTCACACCGCCAGCCGCGCGCGGCACCACATGGTCAAAGGTCAGCTCACCCTTGCTGCCGCAGTACTGGCAGCGGAATTCATCCCGCAGAAACAAATTAAAGCGCGTGAAGGCCACGCGCTTTTGAGGTTTCACATAATCTTTCAGAACCACCACAGACGGTATTCGGATCTCGGTACTCGGACTGTGCACCACCTCGTCGTATTCGGCCACAATGGCCACCCGGTCCAGCCAAGCGGCCTTGACCGCATCCTGCCAGGTCCACAAAGACAAAGGATAATAGGAGAGCGGCCGGTAGTCCGCGTTCAGCACCAGTGCCGGGTGCTGCTTCAGCGCCCCCGGAGATCTGACAAACTCTGCTCTGAAATCGCCATCCATTTTTGAACGTCTTCCTCGCCCTGATCTTCCGTGTTGCGGAACCAGAGCGGGGAACCCGCCCCAGCCTAACTTTGACTATATATCGTGGTTAGCGCCTGACAAGCCCTGATGATCCACAATATGTCGGGAGCAATCTGTGCTGATTCCGTGACACCGCGGTGACACTTATCCACAGGGGCTTGGCCTCCGGGGCTCTTGCCCTGCGGCGCCGGGACCCCTATTGCCGTGCCATGACCCGCCTGATCCGTTTCAACAAGCCCTATGACGTTCTGCCCCAGTTCACCGACCGCGGCAGCCAGGACAGCCCGCGGCCCACGCTGAGCAATTATATCGACTGCCCGGGCGTCTATGCGGCCGGCCGCCTGGACCGGGACAGCGAAGGGCTGATGCTGCTGACCGACAACGGCCGTCTGCAAGCCTGGATCACCGACCCCAAGCATAAGATGGACAAAACCTATTGGGTTCAAGTCGAAGGAATTCCGGATCAGGACGCTCTCAGAGCATTGTCGGAAGGTGTCGAACTAAAGGACGGAAAAACCAGGCCCGCCAAGGCCCGGCTGATGCCCGAACCGCCGGGCCTGTGGGTGCGCACGCCGCCGGTCCGGATGCGCAAGACCGTTCCCGATTGCTGGATCGAACTTACCATCCGCGAGGGCCGCAACCGGCAGGTGCGCCGGATGACGGCGGCGGTCGGGCATCCCACGCTGCGCCTGATCCGCTACAGCATCGGCGCCTGGACGCTTGACGGGCTCGCGCAAGGAACATGGGAGGATCTGGAACCGCCCCGGGTTCTCGGACCGCCGAAACCTTCGCAAAAGCCGCCGCGCCGCCCCAAGGCTTCCTTGGCGCGCCCGGCAAAAGGTGACAGACCCCGCCGCCGCTGATAGCCTGCAGCCATGCTGCCGCACGCCCCTGCCCCGATCGCCATTCTCGAAGCGTCGCTCTATGTTGACGACTTGGACGCAGCCGAAGACTTTTATGGCCGTATCTTAGGGCTGGAACGTATTCAGAGGGTGGCAAACCGGCATGTTTTTTTCCGCTGCGGACCCTCCGTCCTGCTGCTGTTCAACGCTGAGGAAACCGTGAAACCACCGGGCAACCCGCGGCTGCCGGTGCCGCCGCACGGCGCCCGCGGGCCCGGGCACGTGTGCTTTGCACAGACCAGGGAAGAATTGCTCTTGATGCGCGCCAGGCTCAAAAAAGCCGGTGTTGCGATAGAGGCTGAGTTTGATTGGCCGAGTGGCGCCCGGTCCGTCTATTTTCGCGATCCGGCCGGAAATTCAGTTGAAATCGCCGAACCGCATCTGTGGGCACCCTGACCTTCCGCGCAAACGGAAGGCCAGGTTTTTCAGCAGGTTACAGCCCAAGCTTGTCGCGCATGAACGCCAGGGCCACGCTCAGCCCGTCGGGCGCGATGCCATGCGCGGTGCCCTTCTGGATATGGGCAAAAACATCCTGGAAGCCCGCCTCCTGCAGCGCTTCGGCAGCCTCGGGCAGCGACTGCACCGGCACCACGTCGTCCTGGTCGCCATGCACCAGCAGCACTGGCATCTTTGAGACCGCTTCATCCTTCAGCAGTTCGGGCTCCAGCAGCCGGCCGGAGAAGGCAACGATCCCTGCCACTGCGTCCTCGCGGCGCGGTGCCACATGCAGGCTCATCATGGTGCCCTGGCTGAAGCCGAACAGCACGACCTGTTCCGGCAGCACGTCCTCGTCCACCATCAGCGCATCCAGGAAGGCGTTCAGATCCTCAATTGCCGACAGCATGCCGCGCATGCTCTCTTCCTCAGATGAGCCGTCAATCCAGGGGATCGGAAACCACTGGAAGCCAAAAGGCGCGCCGGCGCAGGCCTCCGGCGCATCCGGAGCGACAAACAGCGTATCCGGCAGATGCTCCCCCAGCGGATCGGCCAGCCCCAGCAAATCAGCTCCATTGGCGCCATAGCCATGCAGGAACACCACAATCGAGCGGGTGCTGCCGGAAACCGGCTCTTTGCGGCCGGCATTCAGTACACGAGTCATCGGATCCCTTCCCTGTCCTTCGCCACCCGGTAATAGGCCCAGAGAATGCGCGCCGCAACCGACCGCCAGGGGGACCAGGCTTCGGCCATTTGCCGCATTTCGCGTTCCTTGGGCCGGGCGGGCAGCTCAAACAGCACCCGCGCCGCCTCCTGCAAGGCAAGATCACCATGGGCAAACACATCCGCGCGGCCCAGCGAAAACATCGCATATATCTCTGCCGTCCAGAGGCCGACACCCGGAACCTGAACCAGCGTTGCAATCACCTCGGCGTCAGGGGCATCGCGCAAGGCTTTGAAATCAATACGTGCATCTGCCAGGGCGCGGGCATAGCGGATTTTCTGACGGCTTAGGCCAGCGGCGCGCAAATCGTCATCCGTAGCGGCAAGGATTTTGCGTGGGCCGGTGAGTTCCGTCTCTTTCATCCGCGTCCAGATCGCGTTGGCCGAAGCCACGCTGACCTGCTGGCTGACAATCGCGCTCAGAAGTTCCGCAAACCCGTCCGGCCTCCGCCTGAGCGGAAGCGCGCCGGTCAGTTCCAGCGCCCCGGCAAACCGGCTGTCCTGCGCCGCCAGCCACGCGGCACCTTCGGACACGCAGGCGTCACACTGGATGATCCGGCCCACACCCGGCAGGAATGTCTGCACTTCTGACGCCACGTCACCCCCTGATTGGCAGCTGTTGAAAGAAAGCGTGATCGGCAAGCCAATGCCGCTGGCTTGCTCCTCAACATATTCACCGTTACGCATCCCATATGACCATGAGCATGACCACCCCCAGCGACGCCGTCGCCAAGAAAAACGTCGCCATCCTGGTGCTGGCCCAAGCGATCCTCGGCGCGCAGATGCCGATGATCTTTACCATCGGCGGCCTTGCGGGGCAGTCGCTGGCGTCGAACCCCTGTTTTGCAACGCTGCCGATCTCGCTGATCGTCGGCGGGTCGATGCTGGCCGCCACGCCAATTTCGGCAATCATGCAGCGCTGGGGCCGCCGGGCGGGTTTCTTTGTCGGCGCCGCCTTTGGCGCTGTTGGCGGGCTGGTCGGCGCCTATGGTCTGTATCTGGGCTCCTTCCCCATCTTTCTGCTCGGCAGCCTGCTGACCGGCGTCTACATGAGCGCGCACGGGTTTTACCGCTTTGCCGCCGCCGATACAGCCTCCGAAGCCTTCCGCCCCAAGGCGATCTCTTACGTTATGGCAGGCGGGCTGGCGGCGGCGATCATCGGGCCGCAGATTGTGAAGGCCACCAGCCAAGCTTTTGTTATTCCATTCCTTGGCACTTATCTGGCCGTAATTGCGGTCAACGTCCTGGGCGCTGCGCTGTTCCTGTTTCTCGAAATTCCTAAACCGCCTGCCCCCACTGAGGACAGCCCAAAGGGCCGCAGCCGGATGGAACTGCTGAAGACTCCGGTGATCGCGGTGGCAGTTATTTGCGCGATGGTTTCCTATGCGCTGATGAACCTGGTGATGACCTCGACCCCGCTGGCCGTTGTCGGCTGCGGCTATACCGAGGGCAACGCCGCGGATGTGGTCACCTGGCATGTACTGGCGATGTATGTGCCCTCTTTCTTTACGGGCCACCTGATTGCCCGTTTCGGCGTGGAAAAAATCGTCGCCGCCGGTTTGGTGATCCTCGCAGGTGCCGGTGCCGTCGCGCTGCAAGGCGTTGATCTGGAGAACTTCTTCATAGCGCTGGTGCTGCTGGGCATCGGCTGGAACTTTGGTTTCATCGGCGCCACCACGATGCTGGCCGGCGCGCATGAAAGCTATGAGCGCGGCCGGATGCAGGGGCTGAACGACCTCCTGGTCTTTGGCGGCGTCACCATGGCCTCGCTGGCATCTGGCGGGCTGATGAACTGCTCGGGCGGCAACCCGGTGGAGGGCTGGAGCGCAGTGAGCATGGCCATGGCCCCCTTCCTGGTGCTGGCGGGCGGCGCGCTGATGTGGCTGGTGTTGCGCCCTAAAGAGGCCTGATGTCCTAGCGGCAGGCAAAAAGAAAGGCGCCCGGGGAGGCGCCTTTTTCTTTGGCAGGGGTTTACCAGCGCCCCAGGGCTGTACGCCACATCAAACCGGCCCTGCGCCGGAACTCGCTCTGCCCAAGCGCGCCTTGCGCCACCCGTTCGGGCTGCCGGATGGCCTGTTTCAGCAGGCCCTCCGCTTGCCAGCCCGCCAGCAGCGCAGCGCCCGACTGCTTCGAAATCCTCCCGCCGCGTGAGCGGGAGTTTTGTATTTTCTCCAACCCCTTATGCGCCAAAGCTTGCACACCCTCCAGGGTGCCGTCCAACAGAGGTATCCGCTTTTGCGCCTCCAGTTCCGGAATGGCGCGCAGCCAATTGGCGACACCAGTGCCATAGGCAAAATCGCGCACCGCAGCCTCATCCGCCCGACCCAAGGACGCGGCCGCCATCCACATCAGCGACCCGCTGGTCCGGTCGATATAGCTGTCAAAAGCGGCCTCATCCTCAAAGGGGTCTTTGTAGATGTCCCAGCGCCGTGCCTCGGCCATGCCGTCGATGCAGGCCGCAAGCTCCGGCTTGAGCAGTTGCGCCAAGGGTGTCGCCACATAGTGGCGCCGGACCGGCTTGCCTTCGGCGATCTCCGCCCCGACGTCGCGCCACCACTGCACCCGCATTTCGGCAATCATGCTCTCCTGGCTGGCCCAGGGTGCGCGCGCCAGCTCGATATTGAAGGCGTACAGCGCAAACAGCAGCGGCCGCGCCTGAACCGGCGCGGCCATCGTGGCCAGAAACCGGTCCGGGTCGCTCTTTTGCACCAGGTCGGCGCAGGCCGTCAGGTCCGCGTCAAACTGCATCCGTCCGCCCGGTTCCGCAGTCATGCACCAGCTTCCAGCGGATTGCATCCAGCAGCGCCTCAAACGATGCGTCTATGATGTTCGGGCTGACACCAACAGTGGACCAGCGGCGGCCCTGGCTGTCCTCACTGTCGATGATGACGCGGGTAACAGCTTCGGTTCCGCCCTGGGTGATCCGCACTTTAAAGTCGACCAGCCGCATGTCCTCCAGCTGTGACGAGTAGCGCCCAAGATCCTTGATCAGCGCCCGGGCCAGCGCGTTCACCGGGCCGCGGTCGCTGCCGGTTTCATCCAGCGATTCACTGACAGACAACCGTTTTTCGCCATCGACCTTCACCACCACAACCGCCTCCGACAGGCTCACCATGCGGTTGTACTTGTTCTTGCGGCGCTCGACGGTGACCTTGTAGCGCTTGACCTCAAAGAACTCCGGCAGCTGGTCCAGCTCATCGCGCGCCAGCAGTTCGAACGAAGCCTGCGCTGTATCGTAGGAATAGCCTTCCGCCTCGCGCTCCTTGATCCGCTCCAGAATCCGCGCCAGCGCTGGGTTGCCCTTATCAACAGACAGCCCCGCATCGGTCAAACGCTTGCGCAGGTTCGACTGCCCGGCCTGGTTCGACATCGGGATGACGCGCGCATTGCCGACCTTATCCGGCTCGATATGCTCATAGGTCGACGGATCCTTGAGGATCGCGCTGGCATGCAGCCCCGCCTTATGGGCAAAGGCTGACGCCCCCACATAGGCTGCCTGCCGCACCGGAACCCGGTTCAGGATATCATCCAGCATCCGGCTGATGCGGGTCAGCCCGGCAAGCGCCTGCAGGCTCACACCGGTCTCGAACTGGCTGGCATAGGGCTCCTTCAGCAGCAGTGTCGGGATCAGCGCGGTCAGGTTGGCATTCCCGCAGCGTTCGCCCAAACCATTCAGCGTTCCTTGGATCTGCCGCGCCCCTGCGTCTACCGCAGCCAATGAGCACGCCACGGCATTTTCCGTGTCGTTATGGGTGTGTATACCCAGTTTCTCACCCGGAATTCCGGCGCCAACAACCTCTGTGACGATGCGGCTCACCTCGGCCGGCAGCGCGCCGCCATTGGTGTCGCACAGCACCACCCAGCGCGCTCCGGCCTCCAGCGCGGCCCGGCAAGCCGCCAGTGCATAGTCCGGATTGTCCTTGTAGCCGTCAAAAAAATGCTCGGCGTCAAACAGCGCCTCGCGCCCCTGCGCCACGATATGGGCGACCGAGGCGCGGATGTTGTCGAGGTTCTCCTCCAGCGTGATCCCCAGCGCGTGGGTCACGTGATAGTCGTGGCTTTTGCCGACCAGACACACCGCTTGGGTGCCCGCATTCATCACTGCCGCCAGCACATCATCGTTGTCCGCCGACCGCCCGGCCCGCTTGGTCATGCCAAAGGCGGTCATGGTGGCACGGGTGTCCGGCGCTTCGCTGAAAAACGCGCTGTCTGTCGGATTCGCCCCGGGCCAGCCGCCCTCGATATAGTCGATACCAAGATCGTCCAGCGCCCGCGCGATCTGCTTCTTTTCCGCGGTGGAGAATTGAACGCCTTGGGTCTGCTGCCCGTCGCGCAACGTGGTGTCGTAAAGATAGAGGCGTTCCTTGGCCATCAAAGCGCCTCCATCGACAGGAGGTTCTGAAAAGTTCTCACGATCCTCACAACCCACGTTCCTTCATGCTTTTTTCGAGGCCAAGACGAAAGGACTTCAATTTTTTGAGAGTTTTTCTCCAACGATCTTGACGTGTTATTTCAGATGCCGAGACGCCTTCCACACTAGTTGAAACGGCTCCTTTATGACGTAGACGTGGTCCAAGTTCCCACTCGTAACCTTCTGCAAGATCCTTTACTTCAAATCCTAAGTCATTGAGCGCATCTCGGGCTCCGTCAGCGTCACTAAAGAACTGACTTCCTGTTTCGCGGTCGCCAGCCTTAAAGCTTGCCTTACCTTTTACTTTGAGCAAGTCCCGCACTGCCATTAGTGCTTCGACTTCAGACTTAAAGAACGATTTGTCCAATTGTTCACCTTCTAAGTACCAGGCCCCCATCTCGTCCGTCAGAAGTCCCAGCATCCGGGCTGAGGCCAGCAGCCCCGCGGCATCGCCCGCCGCTGCCAGCTTGTGCAGCTCGGCAATGGCGCCCGCGGAATTGAGGTCATCCGCCAGCGCCTCCAGGACCGCGGCAGCAGCGCTGGACGCGGGTTCGATGCCCGCGGTCAGCGCCCGCCACTTGCGCAGCGTTGCCTCTGCCTCCTTGGCCTTCTTATCGGTCCAGTCCATCGGCTTGCGGTAGTGGGTTTGCAGAAACACCAGCCGGATCACCTCGCCGGGGTAACCCTGATCCAGAAGATCGCGCACGGTGAAAAAGTTGCCCAGCGATTTGGACATCTTCTTGCCTTCGACCTGCAGCATCTCGTTGTGCAGCCAGAAACGTGCAAACTCACCCTCCGGATGGGCGCAGCAGCTTTGCGCAATTTCATTCTCATGGTGCGGGAACATCAGGTCGTTGCCGCCGCCGTGAATGTCAAAGTTCTCCCCAAGCAACTCATAAGACATTGCCGAGCACTCGATATGCCAGCCCGGCCGCCCCCGGCCCCAGGGGCTGTCCCAGCCCGGCAGATCCTCGGTGGAGGGCTTCCACAGCACAAAATCCATCGGGTTCTTTTTATAGGGCGCTACCTCAACCCGGGCGCCGGCGATCATGTCATCAACAGACCGGCCTGACAGATTGCCGTAACGGTCCTTCCAGCTGTCGACAGCAAACAGCACATGTCCCTCTGCGGCATAGGCGTGGCCCTTGGCGATCAGGTCCTCAATCATCGCCACCATCTGCGGGATGTACTCCGTTGCCCGCGGCATGTGGTTGGGCTGCAGCGCGCCAAGCTCGCCCATATCATCCAGAAACCACTGTGTGGTCTCCGCGGTGATGTCGCCGATCGGGCGTCCGCTTTCGGCGGCGCGGGCGTTGATCTTGTCGTCAACGTCGGTGAAGTTCCGGGCGTAAGTTACTTGATCTGCGCCATAAACTTCTCGCAGCAGCCGGTACAGCACATCGAACACCACCACCGGCCGGGCATTGCCAAGATGCGCCCGGTCATAGACGGTAGGCCCGCAGACATACATCCGCACGTTACTGGCGTCGATCGGCTCAAAGACCTCTTTCTTGCGGGTCTTTGTGTTGTGCAGCTTGATCACTATGTCCTTGGTTCCCATGCCCGTTCCTTTCCCATGCCCAGCTCTCAGATGGCCGGCATAACCCATTGCGCGCAGCGCGGGCTTAGCAAGTTGTCAGGGAAATGAAAACGACAGAAACCAGCCCGCTGATATGTCAGCAGGTAATGCAGCAAATGATGGCGGTGCATTTCTGGTTCATAAGGGCTGCTTAGCATGGGCCGCCAGCCCCGCCAAGCCTTTTGCCCCAAATAGCAAAAAGGCCGCCCCGTCTGCCTTGGGTACAGACCGGGCGGCCAGCGGCGCGGCGGAAAAGCGCCGCCGCGCCAGCGTGTGCGTCAGATTAGAACTTGAACGACGCGCGCAGCGAAACCGAGGTGGCATCTGCGCCCACACCGGAGTTGCCGAAATCGTCGAACTCATGCTCCAGCACTTCGCCGCCGATCTGCCACTGGTCGGTGACCTGATAGGCCAGGCCGACGCCGTAGAACTCACCGGTTTCGCTGCCCAGCGAGCTGTCGGCCTCAGCCACACCGCCGGTCACATAGGCCAGAACGTTGCCGAAGTCGTAACCGGCTTTCACCTTGGCGCGTGCGACGGAATCCACGGTTGCGCCGCCGCCCAGGTCCACGTCGGTGGTGTCATAGTCCAGTTCGCCACCCAGGACGAAACGGCCGAAATCATAGTTGTAACCGGCGTGGATACCGTAAGCGGCATCGTCACCCGAGGCTCCGTTGGTTGCGTCCACGTCCAGCTGGCCGATCTGGCCACCCAGGTAGAAACCGGTCCAGTCGCCGCCATCATTGGCCACCGGCACGGGTGCCGGTGCCGGCGCGGGTTCGACCACCGGCTCACTGATGTTGCCGGCAAATGCTGCACTGCCCATTACGGCTGCGATGGCTGTCATAGCTACGAAACGAGTCATTTAGACTTCTCCTTTTGCAGTCCCGGCGCAGGTTGTGCGCCGTTGGAGCTTACAAAAGGGCTCCGTGCCCGAACTTCCAGTCTTTCCGGCTCACGTTCCCTTGAGCTGGCAATGACTGGCCGAAATTCCCCTGCTGCGTGCGCTTTTCCGCCGGCCGCGGCTGACGGAATTCGGATAAGCCATTGAAATATGATTGCGGGCACCTAGCGGGAGGCCTGTCTACCCGGCTGCTTCACGCCTGCCCACGCGGCAACGCCTGTCAGAACCGGAAGGCCGCGCTGATAGAAAGAGTCTCGCCGCGCGGGCGGCCGCTGCCGTCCCTGGGCCCAGCTTCGTGATGCAGCACTTCACCCCTCAGCTGCAGCGCCCGGTTGAGGGACACGCGCATCCCCAACCCGAACAGCGTCCCCTGACGCTTGCCGCCTGAAGTTTCGGCCTGCAGCCCGCCGAGCGTGACAACACCCGTTGCCGGCCCAAAGTCGTAGCCGGCATGCAGGCGCAGCTGGTGGGTTTCGTCCGCTTGCACTGCCCGCGTCAGCAGGCCGGACCGGTTGGACGCAACAGTGCCGCCGAAGATAATGCTGCCGAACTCCCGGATAAAGGCCAGCTGGAACGCCTGCGGCTCCGCGCTGCCGCCGCCGGAAGGGGCGCGAGCGGAGGTGTTGAACAGCGGCCGCGCCCACCCTTCTGCCGAACTTGACTGGCCAAAAGTAAGCGCCACCGTGACACCCGCGGCAAAGGCATGGATAAGTGCGGTTTTCCTGACCATCGGCATGTCTCTCTGCCTCTTTGAAATGCGCCGTGTCAGCGCGCCATCCCCAGGGCCCCAGTATCACCGTTAATGATTAATATTCGGTTCCCAGGGTCATCCTGCCAATATCCACCCGCCCCGCATAGCGTCAAAAATCGAAGTCCCACCATTAAAAGTCAAAACATTTACTTAAAGCCACTGCTTCAAGACTGTCCAAAGCCGCCTCTGAACCCGGGTGAAATTCTTGTCGTTTTTTTCACACTGGTCGCAATTGTGCTAGAAACCCCTTCCAGGGCTGGCACTCTTCAGCAAACCAGAGGGAGTCCGCATGCAGGGTGAACGCTGCCTTGTCAGCCTGATCTTCCGCACCATCGGTGCGGCACGCGGGCGTGCGGCCAGAGGACGGCCGTTCTGAGCTGAAATTCCAGAATTTTATGCTCATCCAACTGAAAGGCTAAATGTAATGAACGACCAAGCCTCCTCCCGCGCTGGCCGCAGCGGCGGACGCAACGCGCGCCGTGCAGCCCGCGCTGCAGCACTGCCCGATCATCTGCGTCCCGTACGTCCGGGAATGGAATCCAAAGCCCTCCAAGTTCTCAGCCCGCAGGACATGGAGAAGATCCATCAGACCGCACTGACCGCACTGGAAGAAATCGGCCTCGCCGATGCGCCTCAAAGCGGCATCGGCTACCTCACCGCGGCAGGCTGCACTCTGGGCGACGATGGCCGGATCCGCTTCCCCCGCGCCCTGGTCGAAGACACCATTGCCAAGGCAAACCGCTCCGTCACCCTTTACAGCCGGGACGGCAAGACCGACCTGCAGCTCTCTGGCGGCCGGGTCCATTACGGCACCGCCGGCGCCGCGGTCAGCATGGTGGACGTGCATGGCAAGACCTACCGCGACTCCACCGTGCAGGACCTGCACGACGCCGCGCGCATCTGTGACCAGCTTGACAATATCCACTTTGTCCAGCGCCCGATGGTGTGCCGCGACATCGCCGATAACTGCGAGATGGATCTGAACTCGATCTACGCCACCACCGCCGGGACCACCAAACATGTGGGCGTCTCCTTCACTGAGCCGGGCTTCGTGAAACCCGGGCTGGAGCTGCTGCACATGATTGCTGGCGGCGAGGACAAATGGCGCGAGCGCCCCTTCGTCTCGAACTCCAACTGCTTTGTGGTTCCGCCGTTGAAATTTGCCACGGAATCCTGCGAGGTGATGGAGGAATGCATCAAGGGCGGTATGCCAGTGCTGCTGCTGTCGGCGGGCATGGCAGGCGCGACCGCCCCTTCCACCATTGCCGGCGCAATTGCCCAGGCAGTTGCGGAATGCCTGGCCGGACTGGTTTACGTAAACGCCGTAAAGCCCGGTGCACCCGCGATTTTCGGGACTTGGCCCTTTGGCTTGGACCTGCGGACCGGCGCGATGTCCGTGGGCTCCGGCGAACAGGCCTTGCTGACCGCTGGCTGCGCCCAGATGCACAAATTCTATGACTTGCCCGGCGGTGCCGCTGCGGGTGCCTCGGATTCGAAAATGCCCGATATGCAGGCCGGCTGGGAGCAGATGTGTTCTGCCGTCATGGCGGGTCTCTCAGGTCTGAATATGGCTTACGAGGCCGCGGGCATGCACGCCTCGCTGCTGGGCTTCTGCCATGAGTCGCTGATCCTCGACAACGATCTGCTGGGCCAGGCGCAGCGCTGCGTGCGCGGCATCGAAGTGAACGAAGACACTCTGGCCCTGGACCAGATGCGTGCCACCTGTCTCGGCGGGCCCGGCCACTATCTCGGCACCGACCAGACCCTCAGCCGGATGCAGATGGACTATGTCTATCCCGACCTGGGGGACCGGACCTCGCCCAAGGAGTGGGCGGAACGCGACAAGCCGGACCTGATCGAGAAAGCGATTGCGAAAAAGGAAAAGATCCTGTCGCAGCGCTCCGCCGCCCGGTTTGACGCTGCCACCGACATGGCCATCCGGAAGAAATTCAACATCCATCTGCCAGCATAAGCGCCCGAATCGCTTGCAGACGGGCCGGTCACTCCGGCCCGTTTTTGTGCCGCTCTGCCAGCCATTTCAACGGCAGGAACGCTGCCAATCCGCTAACCCGCTTACTTGGCCCTACCGCTTCTGCGCCGCAGCGGCTGAAACTTCTAGAAGTCTAATAATTGGCTTTTGCAGCCGAATTATTAATGATAACCTTTTGTTAAGGCGTGATTTCTTGCAAACCACTCTTAGCACGGGTAGTGGAGGACATGTAATTTTGCCAGGGCAATTGCGCAATATCATCCTGCAAAAATGCAAATGACAATGCGCCCGGCGTCCTCGGCAGAGCAGCACCCCTTGAAGGATGCAAAACACTTGCATCAAAGAGGCCTGATGTCATCGCCTGAAAAAACGCAAGTCGGAGCTTCGGAATGACCTCGAAGGGTTGCTGTTCTGCGCAAGCAAGGTGCGCGACGTTAACCGGTTAAACTGCCAGACAGCAGAAAAACCTTAAAACCCCGGCCTGCTTTGCAATTGGCGGTAAGTTTTTGGGATCCGATTGTGCGGTTATTCGCAAACGCGCCGCGCCGGGATCCTTTGCGAAATCCGCAGGATGGTCACCGCCAGCAAATCCGCAAGATCAAAATGCAAAAGTGCAGCGCGAGGCCTTACCCCGCGCTGCACGCAGTCCTCAGAAGAAAGCCTGCAAGCCAGTTTGTGCCCGGCCCAGGATCAGAGCGTGCACATCATGGGTACCTTCATAGGTGTTCACCGTTTCCAGGTTCACCATGTGGCGGATCACGTTGAACTCCAGGCTGATGCCGTTGCCGCCATGCATGTCGCGGGCCATCCGGGCAATCTCCAGCGCCTTGCCGCAGTTGTTGCGCTTGATTATCGAGATCATTTCAGGGGCCGCGTTCGCCTCGTCCATCAGACGCCCGACCCGCAAAGAGGCCTGCAGGCCAAGGGTGATCTCTGTCTGCATGTTGGCAAGCTTCAGCTGGAACAGCTGGGTGTTGGCGAGCGGCCGGCCGAACTGGCTGCGGTCCAACCCATACTGGCGCGCCGCGTGCCAGCACGCCTCTGCTGCGCCCATAGCACCCCAGCTGATCCCGTAACGGGCGCGGTTCAGACACCCGAAAGGCCCTTTAAGCCCTTGAACATGCGGCAGAAGCGCCTCTTCGCCTACCTCAACGCCGTCCATCACGATTTCACCGGTGATCGACGCACGCAAGGAGGCCTTGCTCTGGATCTTCGGCGCGCTCAGGCCCTTCAGGCCCTTGTCCAGCACAAAGCCGCGGATTTTGCCGCCATGCGCCTCGGACTTAGCCCAGACCACAAAAACATCGGCAATCGGTGCGTTGGAAATCCACATCTTGGAGCCGGTAAGCCTATAACCGCCTTCGGTTTTTTCGGCCCGGGTCTTCATGCTGGCAGGGTCGGACCCGGCATCCGGTTCGGTCAGGCCGAAGCAGCCGATCCACTCGCCGGAGGCAAGTTTCGGCAAATACTTCTGGCGCTGCTCCTCGCTGCCGTATGCATAGATGGGATACATCACCAGCGAGCTTTGCACCGACATCATCGAGCGGTAACCGCTGTCCACACGCTCCACCTCGCGGGCAACCAGGCCATAAGACACATAGCCGCCGTCAAGCCCGCCGTATTCCTCTGGGATCGTGGTGCCGAGCAGGCCCATCTCGCCCATCTCGCGGAAGATCTCCGGATCGGTTTCCTCGTTCTCATATGCACTTAGAACGCGCGGCTGAAGTTTTTCCTGGGCATAGGCGCGGGCGGAGGCGGAGATCATCCGTTCATCCTCGGTCAGCTGATCCTCCAGCCGCAGCGGGTCTTCCCAGTTGAAACGGCCCAGATCCGGGGCATCCTTGGCGCGCAGCGCGGGTTTGTCGGTCATCTTGTTACCTCAATGGTTCGCGATTTGGCCAAACCCTAACGGCAGGTGAACGGAAAAAACAGCGAGACTTTTGCACAGAAGCATGACAAAAACTCATACATGTCTGTACCTCGCAAATTCCTGCCGTCTATCCCCTCCCTGCGCGCGCTGGAAGCGCTTGACCGCTTAGGCAGCGCCTCCGCCGCGGCCGAGGAACTGGCGCTGACACAAGGCGCTGTTAGCCGGCAGCTGCAAACGCTGGAACGGCAACTGGGGATGGAGCTGGTGCAACGGGACCAGAAGCGCTTGATGCTGACCACAGAGGCGCAGGATTACGCGGCGGAGATCCGGCAGGCCTTGAAACAGATCGTGCAGTCCACCCTGCGTTTGCAAGCCGCGCCGTTGGCGGGAACGCTGAATCTGGCCATTCTGCCGGCCTTCGGAATGCGCTGGCTGATGCCGCGGCTGCCGGACTTTGCCCGGCTGCATCCAGATGTGACAATCAATATGTCGACCCGGCTGGAACCTTTCAACTTTTCCTCAGAACCCTTTGACGCGGCTATTCATTATGGAAATGCAGAGTGGCCCGGCACGCAATCCCTGCTGCTGAAGCACGAACAATTGTTGCCGGTGTGCGCGCCGCAGCTTTTGGACGGCAGAAGTGTTACCGAACCTAAAGACATTCTCAAGTTGCCGCTTCTGCACATTCAAACCCGGACGACCGCTTGGCGCGACTGGTTCGGCCGGCTTGGAATTGCCGCCGAGGACGGGCTGAGCGGCACGATCTATGATCAATTCGCAACCATCACTCAGGCCGCGCTGCATGGCCTGGGGGTGGCGCTGATGCCGGATTACTTGGTGGAGCAGGACCTGGCGACGGGCCGTCTGGTGGCCCTGCACCCGGAGGCTGCTGAGACTTCCGGCGCCTATTACCTGGTGTGGCCGGAGCGGAAATCGGGCGCGCCCGCGCTGGTGAAGTTCCGGGAGTGGCTGGCGGGCCAGGCGCAGCCGGAAGATCCGCTGCCGCGCTGACCGGCGGCCGGAAAACAAGGGGGTGACATGCGTGCACCCCCTGTGCACCGCCTGTACACCCCCTGATGCCGCCTCAGCCGAGCGCGTAGCCCGCGCCGCGCACAGTGCGCACCGGGTCGCTGCCGCCATGCTGGGTCAGCGCCTTGCGCAGCCGGCCGATATGAACATCGACGGTGCGGGTGTCGACATAGATGTCGCGGCCCCAGACCCGGTCCAAAAGCTGCTCCCGGCTCCAGACCCGGCCCGGCTTCTCCATGAAGGTGGAGAGCAGACGGAATTCCGTCGGCCCCAGCTTCAGCGGATTGTCGGCGCGGCTGACCTTGTGGGTCTCCGCGTCCAGCACGATGTCGTCGTACTCCAGCCGGACCCCCACGGTGGAGGGCCGCACCCGGCGCAGCTGGGCGCGCACGCGGGCCATCAGCTCAATCACCGAATAGGGTTTGACCACGTAATCATCGGCGCCGGTTTCCAGGCCGCGGACCTTGTCGACCTCTTCCGAGCGGGCCGACAGCATGATCACCGGAATGTTGCGGGTTTCAGAGCGGGTTTTCAGCCGGCGGCACACTTCGATGCCGCTGAGGTTGGGCATCATCCAATCCAGGATGATGATGTCGGGCATGTCCTCCTCGACCACCAGCAACGCTTCTTCGCCATGTTCGGCGCGCAGCACGCGGAAGCCGTCGGCCTCGAGGTTGTAGGCCAGCACTTCCCGCTGGGCCATTTCGTCTTCAACAACAAGAACGGTGGGCTGATCGGCAGCCATCGGTCAGATCTCCTGCGGTGTTGTCGAGGTTGTGTCGGCTTTCTTGCGGTCTTCCTCCGGCTTTTCGCCGGTCACCAGATAGATCACCTGCTCTGCAATCGCGGTCACGTGGTCGCCCATGCGTTCGGTGTTTTTTGCGATGAAATGCAAGTGCATACAGGCCGAAATGTTGCGCGGGTCTTCCATCATGTGGGTCAGGAATTCACGGAACAAGGCGTTGTACATCTGGTCCACGTCCCGGTCGCGTTCAATCACATCGCGGGCCAGCTCCACGTCGCGCTGGATATAGGAATCAAGTGCGTCCTTGAGCATCCGCTCCACCTCGCGCGCCATCCGGCGCAGGGCGGCGGTGCCTTCACTAATGCTAGGACCCTGGGCCAGCACGGCGGTGCGCTTGGCCATGTTTTTGGCATAGTCGCCAATGCGTTCCAGGTTGCCGGCAATCTTCATCACCGACAGCACCAGCCGCAGGTCAGAGGCTGCGGGCGCGCGCAGCGCAATCAGGCGGGCGGTTTCCTCGTTGATCAGCTCTTCCAGCCCGTCGATGGCCTTGTCGCCGTGGCGCACTGTCAGCGCCAGTTCTTCGTCGCGGGTCTCCAGCGCGCGGGCCGCCTCACGGATGGCGTCCTCGACCAAGCCGCCCATTTTCATGATCCGGGCCTGAATTGCCTCCAGGTCGCGGTCGAATGCCGATGCAATATGCTGTTCTACCATGTTGATATTCCTATAGATCAGCCGATCCGGCCGGTGATGTAGCTTTCGGTGCGCGGATCTTCGGGGTTGGTGAAGATCTGACCGGTGGGGCCGAACTCCACAAGGTTGCCGAGGTGGAAAAAGGCGGTTTTCTGGCTGACGCGCGCAGCCTGCTGCATCGAGTGGGTGACGATCACCACCGAGTAGCGGCTGCGCAGTTCGTCAATCAGCTCCTCCACTTGCGCGGTGGCAATCGGGTCAAGCGCCGAGCAGGGTTCGTCCATCAGCAGCACTTCGGGCTCTGTCGCGACGGCGCGGGCGATGCACAGGCGCTGCTGCTGGCCGCCCGAAAGTCCGGTGCCGGGCGCGTCCAGACGGTCCTTCACCTCGTCCCAAATCGCGCCTCGGCGCAGGGATTTTTCAACGATTTCATCCAGTTCCGCCTTGTTCCTGGCAAGGCCGTGAATGCGGGGACCGTAGGCCACGTTGTCATAAATCGACTTGGGGAACGGGTTCGGCTTCTGGAACACCATGCCGACCTTGGCACGCAGCTGCACCGGATCGACGCGCTTGTCGTAAATGTCCTCGCCATCCAGCAGGATATCGCCCGTCACCCTGCAGGTGCCGATGGTGTCGTTCATCCGGTTCAGGCAGCGCAGGAAGGTGGACTTGCCGCAGCCGGAGGGACCGATGAAGGCGGTGACAGTGTTGTCCTCGATCTCGACGTTCACGTCTTTGATTGCGTGGGTGTCGCCGTAATAGACGTTCACGTCCTTTGCGGCGATTTTGATGTTCTGAGTGTCCACGGTGTTATCCATCAAGGTCATGTCGTTCATTGCACTATGCCCCCTTACCAGCGGCGTTCAAAGCGGCGGCGCAGGATCACGGCAAGCGTGTTCATGGTCACCAGGAAGATCAAAAGGATGATGATGCCGCCCCAGGCGCGTTCATAGAAGGCCGGATCGGCGCGTTTGGCCCATTCGTAAATCTGGGCGGGCATGGCGGAGTTCGGTGCCAGCAGGCCGTCGGCCAGCGTCTCCGGCGCGTTGGAGGCGATAAAGCCGACCATGCCGATGAGCAGCAGCGGCGCGGTTTCCCCCAGCGCCTGCGCCAGCCCGATGATGGTGCCGGTCAGGATGCCGGGCGCGGCCAGCGGCAGCACGTGGTGGAATACCGCCTGCATTTTCGACGCACCGACGCCCAATGCGGCGTCGCGGATCGACGGCGGCACCGATTTCAGCGAGGCGCGCGTGGAGATAATGATGGTCGGCAGGGTCATCAGCGTCAGCACCAGGCCGCCCACCAGCGGCGCCGAGGTCGGCATGTGCATGTAGTTGATGAAGACCGCGAGGCCCAGGATGCCGAATACAATCGAGGGCACCGCGGCGAGGTTGGAGATGTTCACCTCGATCATGTCGGTGAGCCAGTTCTGCGGCGCAAACTCCTCCAGATAGATGGAGGCGGCGACGCCGATCGGCAGCGCCAGAGCCAGCACCACCAGCATCATGAACAGCGAACCCAGCATCGACACGCCAATGCCAGCCGCCTCGGGGCGGGCGTCAGAGGCGTCGGCGCCGGTGATGAAGTCGAGGTTAAAGGTCTTCTCCAGCACCCCGGCAGCAGCCAAAGCGTCAACAAGATCAAGCTGTTCGGCGGATATATTCTTGTCATTGACGATGCTGTCGCGGGTGACGCGGCCCTTCAGGTAGCCGTCCACGCGGCTGGAGGCGAGGAAGCGGAACTCCACCGTCTGGCCGATCTGGCCCGGGTTGGCGATCACATAATCGCGCAGCTGGGCGGCCACATCCTTGGACAAAATGCCAGCCAGTTCTTTGGGTTTGAGGCCGGTTTCGATTCCCAGCTCCTCAACCGCGGCGGTCATCGCGCCCTTGATGATCGGTGCATAGCCGAAGGTGGTGACCTTCTTGATGTCCTCGATATTGCGGTTGCCCTTTTTGTCGAGCTTGCTTTCCAGCAGTTCCACATTGAGTGTGACAAAGGTTTGCTGGAACGCGCCGGTGCCCTTGCCGACGATGGTGGTCACCAGGATCACCAGCATGATCAGGCCCGCGGTGATGGCCGCAATGCCATAGGCGCGAAAGCGCGCTTCGGCGGCGTTGCGCTTTTTGGTGCGCGGGGTCTGTTCCAGCAGCGAACCGCCGTGTTTGCGGGGCGCAGCGCCTGCGGGGGATTGGCTGAGGTCAGTCATTATTCGTACTGCTCCCGGTATTTGCGCACGATGAAGAGCGCCAGGACGTTCAGGCCGAGGGTTAGGACAAACAGGGTCAGGCCCAGGGCAAAGGCAACAAGGGTTTCGGGGCTGGCAAAGTCGGTGTCGCCGGTCAGCTGGCTGACGATGCGGGTGGTGATGGTGGTCATCGACTCCAGCGGGTTGGCGGAGAACTTGGCAATCGCACCTGCCCCCATCACCACGATCATGGTCTCGCCAATGGCGCGCGACGCGGCCAGCAGCACCGCGCCGACGATTCCCGGCAGCGCGGCTGGCATCACCACCTGGCGCACGGTTTCGGATTTGGTGGCGCCCAGGCCCAGCGAGCCGTCGCGCATGGCCTGCGGCACAGCGTTGATGATGTCATCGGACAGCGAGGAAACAAAGGGGATCAGCATGATACCCATCACCAGCCCGGCGGTCAGCACAGAGGTGGCACCGGACATCCATTCGACCCCCAGCAGCCCGCCTTTGGCAAACAGGTCTGCCAGTGCAGGACCGACCGTCAGCAGCGCAAACAGGCCGTAGACGATGGTCGGGATACCCGCCAGGATCTCCAGCAGCGGCTTGGCGAAAGAGCGCACCGTGTTGCTGGCGTATTCGGAAAGGTAGATGGCGGCAAACAGGCCAACCGGCACCGCCACCAGCAGCGCGATGAAGGAGATATACAGCGTGCCCCACAACAGCGGCAGGATCGACAGATCGCTGTCGCCGCGGAAGTTGGGCGCCCAGGTGCTGCCGAAGAAGAAATCGGTCCAGCTATGCAGGCCGAAGAAGTTCTTGGTCTCAAACAGCATCGACAGGACAATGCCGACCGTTGTCAGGATCGCAAGCGAAGCGGCCAGGATCAGAAGCGCCAGCACGCCGCGCTCCACAACGTTGCGGGCGCGGAAGTCCTTATGAGTGCGGCTGTACGCCCAGCCAAAGCCCCCAAGCGCCAGCAGCGCGACAACCGCGGTCATGGCGGTCCGGCCGGTGTGGGACAGATTGCGGTAGGCCTGCGCAGCCTCCAGCACCTCAGGGCGCACGTTAGATCCAAGGGCCACGCCCACCTCACCCAGCAGCCCGCGCAGGTCCTGCTCGCCCGCCACGGCATTGCGGGCGTCGCGGGCGGTCAGCAGCCCCTGCTCCACCGCCAGATCCAGCCCCTCGGCAACCCGGCGCACGTCGCTCATCACCAGGCCGATGGTGGTGTTTTCCGGCACAGCCTCGGCCGGGATCATGTCTGAGACGCGGTTTTCGATGATCATCGGCTGGGCCAGCAGCCAGACGGCCAGCACCGCGATGGCGGGCACAAATGCGGCCAGCGCAACGTGATAGCCATAATAAGACGGCAGCGAATGCAGGTCTTTTGCATCGCCCCCGGCGGTTCTGAGCGCGCGGCTGCGCCCCAGGTAGAAACCCGCTGCGGACAAAGCAAGCAGGAGAACAACGAGCCAGAAAGTGGGCATAGAGGGCTCCGTTTGGCGGTGACGGAAAGGGAAACAGCGTCGGGGACCGGGACAAACAGCGCCGGGGCAGAAGGATCCGCCCCGGCAAATCTTGTATCAGGGCAACGTCTTAGGAGTTGCCGCCCATGACGGCTTCGTTTGCAACGGTTTCCTGGGTCTCGGCCAGTTCCGGATCAGCAACCAGGCCGTATTCGGCCAGCGGGCCGTCTTCGCCGGCAACTTCGTCAGCCACGAAGAATTCAGCATATTCCTTCAGGCCCGGGATCACGCCGATGTGGGCTTTCTTCACGTAGAAGAACAGCGGGCGGGAGACCGGGTACTCGCCGGTTGCGATGCTCTCGGTCGAGGGCACAACGCCGGACATGGTGGCAACCTGCAGCTTGTCGGTGTTGTTCTCATAGAACGCCAGGCCAAAAACGCCGATGCCGTCCTTGTTGGACTCAATCCGGGCCAGGGTCTCGGTGTAGTCGCCGTCGATGTCGACCGACTTGCCGTCGGTGCGCAGGGCGATACAGGCTTTCTCGGCTGCTTTCTTGTCGCCGCCGTTGGCCTCCTTGAAGGCTTCAAAGGCGCCGGTTTCCTCACAGCCTGCCAGGATAACCTTGTCTTCGAAAACTTCGCGCGTGCCGTGCTTGGTGCCCGGAACGAAGGCCTGGATGTCGACGGCCGGGAAGTCCGGGTTCACGTCGGCCCAGGTGGTGTTCGGGTTGCCTGCCAGCTCACCGTCAACCAGGATCTTGTCGGACAGCGCCAGGAACCAGTCGGACGGGGTGAATTCAAACGCGTTGGCGTTGATGTCAGAGGCAAACACGATGCCGTCATAGCCGATGCGGACCTCAATGATGTCGGTCACGCCGTTTTCGGCACAGGCGGCGATTTCCTTGTCCTTGATCTTGCGCGAGGCGTTGGCGACGTCGATGGTGTTTTCGCCCACACCCTCGCAGAACCGCTTGAGGCCCGCGGAGGAGCCGCCGGATTCCACAACCGGGGTCGGGAAGTCGAAGTTCTCGCCAAAGGCCTCAGCCACAATAGAGGCATAGGGCAGAACGGTCGACGAACCGGCAACCTGCACCTGGTCGCGCGCGGCTGCTGCGGTGGCAGAAACGGCGGAAATTGCCAGGGCGGACGCGGTCAGTTTCACAAAGGACATTTTTGTCTCCATGAGTTTTCAATGTTCGATCACCCCGCGGTGATCTTGGCGCATCACCTAGAGGCCGCTGATGAGGCTTTTGTGACACCAGTGTAACAGGTTCATGACAAACCCGGTCCGGGCGGCAAAAAATGCGTCATGAATCAGCAAGCCGCCGCCGGAAATGTCCGGCGGCGGTTGTTTACGTTCAGGATGTGCGGCGGGAGTTATTCCGGAAGAACCACCTTGAAAACAGACCCTTGCCCCAATTCACTTTCGACGCGCAAGCGGCCGCGGTGGCGGTTGACGATGTGTTTTACAATCGCCAGGCCCAGCCCGGTGCCGCCCATTTCGCGAGAGCGGTGGCTGTCGGCGCGGTAAAACCGTTCGGTCAGGCGCGGCAGGTGGACAGGGTCGATTCCCGGCCCGTTGTCGATCACCTGAACGCGGGCGGCGGCGGCACGCACCGCCGGGTCGCGTTCGGAGCGACTCAGCACCACCCGGACTTCGTCGCCGCCGTATTTCACTGCGTTTTCAACCAGATTGGTAAAGACCTGCTGCAGCTGGTCGGGATCCCCGGTGACCGAAACGGCCTCTTCCGGCGCCTCCAGTTTCATCGCCACGCCGCGGGCCTCGGCCACCGGCTGAAGCGTCTTGAGAGTCGAAGCCAGATGGCCGGTCAGATCGACCGTCTGCTTGGGCCGCACCCGCTCTTCGCTTTCGACCCGGTTCAGGGACAGGAGGTCGCCCACCAGGCGGTTCATCCGGCTGGCCTCGCCCTCCATGATGGTCAGGAAACGGTCGCGGGCCTGCGCGTCCTCCCGGGCCGGGCCGCGCAGGGTTTCGATGAAGCCGATCAGCGCGGTCAGCGGCGTGCGCAGCTCGTGGCTGACATTGGCGACAAAATCGCGGCGCATCTGACCCGCCTGCTCGCGCTCGGTGACGTCGTCGAAACAGGCCAGCACCGCGCCGCCGCCGACCGCACCAATGCCGGGCACATAGCGCAGGGTGACGGCGAATGTGGTGTCCTGGGCGCCGTCATTGGCAAGATGTTTGGCGACACGCGGATTGCGGTCGCGCAGGCACCCTTCGATGGCGGCGGCGACGCTGGGCTGGCGCAGGATGGTGGCGAAATGGCGCCCCTTTACCCCCTGCCCCAGCAGCGTCGCGGCGTCGTCATTCACCGCAATGAAGCGCTCTGTCTGGTCCACCATCACCGCGGGCAGCGGAATGGCCGCCAGAAATCCGTCGATTAGCTCCGTCGTCATCAGATCCCCGTTTATGAGAGTCCGGACTGCCTAGCGCTGCAATGTAAACGGCGTGTGGCAGCAGCCGTTCAGGCAGCGCAAAATCCGGGACGGCACGGTCCGCTTACAGCGGTTTCAGCTCTGCCCGGAAGCGGCGCATGTTGTCCTGATAATGGAGCGCGCTTTGGGTGAGCTTCTCTGCCAGCGCAGCATCCACCTCCCGCACCACCTTGCCGGGGCTGCCCATGACCAGGGAGTTGTCGGGGATTTCCTTGTTCTCGGTGATCAGCGCGCCGGCGCCGATCAGGCAGTTTTTGCCGATCTTGGCGCCGTTGAGGATGGTGGCGCCCATGCCGACCAGGGTGTTCTCGCCGATGGTGCAGCCGTGCAGCATCGCCTTGTGGCCGATGGTGCAGTTCTTGCCGATGGTCAGCGGATAGCCCGCATCAATGTGCATCACCACGTTTTCCTGCACGTTGGTGCCTTCGCAGAGGCGGATCTCCTCGTGGTCGGCGCGGATGGTGACGCCGAACCAGACCGAAGACCCCGCCTCCATCACCACCTTGCCGATCAGGTTGGCATCAGGGGCGACCCAGGTGTCCTCATGAATTTGCGGCTTGTCCTCTCCAAGTGTGTAAAGGGTCATGACTGTTCCTCGAATTGGGTTTGCAAGGCGCGCACATGTTCCTGCAGCTTGGGCTGTTGGATCCGGCGCATCCGTTCGGCTTCGACGATGGTTTTCAGCTTGGCCTCGGTCTGGTCCAAGTCGTCGTTGACCAGCACATAGTCATAATAGCCCCAGTGGCTGATCTCATCCCAGCTTTTCTGCATCCGTTTCGCGATCACGTCGTCGCTGTCCTGGGCGCGGGTTTCCAGACGGCGGCGCAGCTCCGGGATCGAGGGCGGCAGGATGAAAATCGACAGCGCGTGCTTGCCCAGGTCCGAGTTGCGGATCTGGATTTCGCCCTGCCAGTCGACGTCGAACAGCACGTCCTGGCCGGCCTCGATGGTGTCCTTTACCGGGCCTGCGGGCGAGCCGTAGAAGTTGCCGAAGACGTGTGCATGCTCCAGCATGCCCCCTTCGGCCACCTTCTGGCGGAACTCGTCCTCGGACATGAAGAAATACTCGCGGCCATGCTCCTCGCCCGGGCGCGGGGCGCGGGTGGTGGCGGAGACCGAGAACTTGAGGCCCGGGTCCCAGGCCATCAGGCGGCGGGCCAGGGTGGATTTGCCTGCGCCCGAAGGCGATGAGAGGATGATCAAAAGGCCGCGGCGGTCCGCCATCTGGGCACTCCTTGTCTTATTCTATGTTCTGCACCTGCTCGCGCATCTGGTCGATCACGGTTTTCAGCTCAAGCCCCACCGCCGTCAAGGCACTGTGTTGCGCCTTTGAACAGAGCGTGTTGGCCTCGCGGTTAAACTCCTGCATCAGGAAGTCCAGTTTGCGGCCCACGGCCCCGCCCTTGACCAGCAGGCCGCGCGCAGCTTCGACATGGGCGCCGAGGCGGTCCAGTTCTTCGGTGACGTCCGCCTTGACGGCAATCAGCGCCAGTTCCTGCGCCACCCGGTCCGGGTCGGCGCCGTCGGCGTTGTCCAGCACCCGGGCCAGATTGGCCTTGAAGGTTTCGGCCATCTTCACCTTGCGCTCGTCGGCGCGGGCGCCCGCTTGGGCCGTCAGTGAAGCGACCTGCTCCAGCTGGCCGTTAAGAATTACGGCCAGCGCGGCGCCCTCGGCCTCGCGCATCTGAACGAATTCCGCCACAAGTGTGTCCAGTTCCTTACTCAGTGCATTGACCAGCGGCGCCGGGTCGTCGTCGATTGCGGCCTGCTCCAGCACGCCCTTGAAGCCCAGCACCTCCGCCGCAGAGGCCGGGCGGATGCCGACCCTGTTCTGCTGGGCGATAGACTGCGCCTCGCCCAAGGCCTTGATCACCGACTGCAGGACCGCCGTGTTTATCTGCACCTGCGCGGCACTGTCTTCGGTCCTGGATACCCGCAGCGTCAATGACACATTGCCCCGCGCCAGCGCCTTGGACAGAACCGTACGGATATGGTTTTCAAGGCCTTCCAGCCAATCCGGCACCCGCAGCCGGATGTCCAGCCCCTTGGCATTGACCGAGCGGAGCTCCCAGCTCCAGCTGTGCTGCCCGGTGCTGCCCTGCGCCGAGGCAAAGGCGGTCATGCTGCGGATGGTCATGGGAAAGGCCCTCTCGTCGCTGGTGGTTGGTCAGCTCTACTGTCTCGAAAGTATAGGGTGCAAGCGCAATCGCATAAACGCCCCTACCCCTGCGCGTTAACCATTGCTTAAAGAAGTAGTCCAAATTTGAATTAGATTGTGTCATCTTAACTTCAGGGTAACCATTCCGGCCCTAAGTGTTAACGCAGCCGCTGGCTGAAGGAGACGCAAGGCGCGCCGGGGTTGAAGGGGAAATGAAATGATTTTTGGCAGCCGCAGCGGTACCGGAACGACGAATAGACAGGACAAGGTTGTTTCCATGAACCGGTTCCGCAAGGGCGGGCCGCTGTCGCCGCTGCGCCAGGCGGAGGCCTATTGGACGGCACTGCGCCGCGGCGATGATGTGCCGAGCCGGTCGCAGATTGACCCGCGCGGGCTGGAAAACATCCTGAGCCACACCTTTATTCTGGAGCGGATCGCACCGGGCATCGCCCGCTTCCGCCTGGCCGGTTCTACGGTGAACGACATGGCCGGTATGGAAGTGCGCGGCATGCCGATCACCGCCTTCTTCACCACCGACGCGCGCAAGCAGCTGAGCTCGGCGATGGAGCATATGTTCGACACGCCCGCAATCGTGGAGCTGGAGCTGCAGATCGAAGCGCCGCGCCTGCGCACCCCGCGCGAAGCCCGCATGCTGATGCTGCCGCTTCGGAGCGATCTGGGCGATATCAGCCGGGTTCTGGGTGTTCTGGTGGCGGATGAGGGCGACACGGCCACTTCGCAGCGGTTCTCGATCTCCTCGATCGAAATGCGCGCGGTCGCCAAAGCCCCGGGCACTGCCGGGTTCAAGGCCAAGCCGCGGCCCGAAGCCCCCGCGCCTGCTGGCACGCCTGCCGCCAAGGAAGAGCGCCGCGACGTGAATCAGCCCAATCCGGGCTTTGCCGAAACACAGGCCCGGTTCAAGCCGGAGCGGTCCATTCTGGACGAGGCCAAGGCGCTGCTGGACCGCAGCCGGGTGTCGAGGCCCGCAGCACCGGCTGAGACGCCCGCAGAAGCCCCAGCCAAGCGCAAGGGCGCGCCGCACCTGCGCCTGGTGGTCAGCCGCGACTGACAGGCCGCACTGCATAGCTGTTTTCATTCAAGTACAAGGTCATAGCACTTGAATTGACTGCGCCCCGAGGGAGAACCCCCGGGGCGCCTTTTTCTGTGCCGAGCCTTGCAGACCGGCCGCGAACCCGCGGCCCGTCCGGTGTCAGCCGGCCTGACGGGCGTTTTGAGCGGCGCGCAGGGCGGACAGCTCCTCTGCCACCAGGAAGGCCAGTTCCAGCGACTGGCTGGCGTTCAGGCGCGGATCGCAGGCGGTGTGGTAACGGTCGCTCAGATCCTCTTCGGTCACGGCGCGGACACCGCCGGTGCATTCGGTCACGTCCTGGCCGGTCATCTCGAAATGCACGCCGCCGGGCACGGTGCCCTCCGCCTTGTGGATGCCGAAGAAGTCGCGCACTTCGCGCAGAACGCTGTCGAAGGGGCGGGTCTTGTAGCCGGTGGAGGACTTGATGGTGTTGCCATGCATCGGGTCGCAGACCCAGGTGACATTGGCACCCTCTTCCTTCACCGCCTTGACCAGCCGCGGCAGATGCTCCCCCGCCTTACCAGCGCCGAAGCGGGCGATCAGGGTCAGCTTGCCCTCTTCGTTCTCGGGGTTCAGGCGCGACATCAGCACCTTCAGGTCCTCGGCGGTGGTGGTCGGGCCGCACTTGAGCCCGATCGGGTTCAGCACGCCGCGGCAGAACTCCACATGGGCGCCGTCCGGCTGGCGGGTGCGGTCGCCGATCCAGATCATGTGGCCGGAGCCTGCCAGCCATTTGCCAGAGGTCGAATCCAGGCGGGTCAGCGCCTCTTCATACTCCAGCAGCAGGCCTTCGTGGCTGGTGTAGAATTCCACGGTGGAGAACTCATGGGTAGTTTCGGCGGTGATACCCGCAGCGCCCATGAAGTCGATGGTGTCCTGAATGCGGGTCGCAATCTCGCTGTATTTCTGGACTTCCTGTTCATCGGTGAAGCCCAGGGTCCAGGAGTGCACCCGGCTCATGTCGGCAAAACCTCCGGTGGAGAAGGCGCGCAGCAGGTTTAGCGTGGCCGCGGCTTGGGTGTAGGCCTGCAGCATCTTGCTGGGATCGGGGATGCGGGCGGCCGGTGTGAAGGCGAGCTCGTTGATGATGTCGCCGCGGTAGCTGGGCAGTTCGACGCCGTCGATGGTTTCGGTCGGCGCGCTGCGCGGTTTGGCGAACTGGCCGGCCATGCGGCCCACCTTCACCACCGGCACCTTAGCCCCATAGGTCAGCACCATCGCCATCTGCAGCATCACCTTGAAGGTGTCGCGGATCGCATCCGCGCTGAACTGGTCGAAGCTTTCGGCACAATCGCCGCCCTGCAGCAGGAACGCCTCGCCGCGGCCGGCAGCGCCCAGATGCTGCTTGAGGCGGCGCGCCTCACCGGCAAAGACCAGCGGAGGAAACTTGGAAAGCTGAGCCTCGACAGCGTTCAGCGCTGCCGCATCCGTGTAGTCCGGCATCTGAACCCGCGGCTTGTTGCGCCAGTCCGATTTTTGCCATTCGCTCATGACTTTTTCTCCGCATCAGAGGACTTTAGAAATTGTTGGAAGCTCTATACAAAATCCGTCCCTTGGAGGCCAGTTTAGAATTGCGCCTACTTGACCCGGCGTCCATCCTGTGAACACGGTTTTCTGACCTGCCGCGGAGCGTGCTCCCGCGGCCCGAATTGTTTCTTGAAGGACCCCCGCCATGCAGACGTCACGCAAGCCTGCTGATTCTGGAAATGAAGCCGGCCAGCCGAAGAGGTTCGTCTTTGTGCTGCTCGACAAGTTCACGATGCTGTCCTTTGCATCGGCAGTCGAGTGCCTGCGGATCGCCAACCGGATGAATGGCGAAAACACTTATTCCTGGACCCTGATCGGCGAAGGCGGCGAGACCGTAACCTGTTCGGCCGGCACCACGTTCCAGCTGGATGGCGATTTGACGGAACTGCGCCGCGATGATGTGCTGATGCTGTGCTCCGGCATCGACGTGCAGGAGGCCACCACCAAAAAGCTGCTGGCCTGGCTGCGCCGCGAAGCCCGCAAAGGGCTGGTTGTGGGCGGGTTGTGCACGGCCTCTTATACCATGGCCAAGGCCGGACTGCTGGATGGAAAACGGGCCACCATCCACTGGGAAAACGCAGACAGCTTTGCCGAGGAATTCGACGAGGTGGACCTGACCAAATCGGTATTTGTGATCGACGGCAACCGTGTGTCTACCGCCGGCGGCACCTCGTCAATCGACCTGATGCTCAAGCTGATTGCAAACGATCACGGCGAGGAACTGGCCAATGCGGTGGCGGACCAGCTGATCTATTCCTCGATCCGCACCGACCAGGACACCCAGCGGCTGTCGATCCCGACCCGCATCGGCGTGCGCCACCCCAAGCTGTCGATGGTCATCCAGATGATGGAAGCCAACATCGAAGAGCCGATCAGCCCCTCGGTGCTGGCGCAGGATGTGGGCATGTCCACCCGCCAGCTGGAGCGGCTGTTCCGCCGTTACCTGAACCGCTCACCCAAACGCTATTACATGGAGCTTCGGCTGCAGAAGGCGCGCAACCTCTTGATGCAAACCGATATGAGCGTGATCAACGTGGCGCTGGCCTGCGGCTTTGCCTCGCCGTCGCATTTCTCCAAATGCTACCGCGCGCATTACGACACCACGCCGTACCGCGAGCGCGGCAGCAAGGCGGCGCATTACAAACTCTGACCTGCGGCTGGCTGTTCCGTTCAGCGGGACAGCCTGAAAATGGCCCCCTCCGTTTCCGAGGCGAACCAGATGCTGCCATCTGGCGCTTCCTGCACGTCGCGGATGCGGCCCGTTTCGCTGCTTTGCAACTGCTCTACCTCCTGCAGCGGCGCTCCGGAAAGCCGCGAGATATAGTCGAACTTGAGTGAGCCGACAAAGATGTCACCGCGCCACTCCGGCCACATCCGGCCGGAATAGATCATCATACCGGACGGCGCCATGGAGGGGTCCCAGTACCACTGCGGCTGCTCCATGCCGGGTTTCGCGGTGCCCTCTCCGATCCGCGCGCCTGAGTAATGGCGGCCGTAGGAAATCACCGGCCAGCCGTAGTTGGCCCCTTTGCGGACCCTGTTCACCTCATCGCCGCCTTTGGCGCCGTGTTCAGCGACCCACAGGTTGCCTTGCAAGTCCAGCGCCATGCCCTGCGGGTTGCGGTGCCCGAAGGACCAGATTTCCGGCTGAGCGCCTTCGGTCTTTGTGAATGGGTTACTGACTGGCACCGTGCCGTCGCGGTTGATCCGCACCACCGATCCCTGGTGTAGCCGCAGGTTCTGGGCGCTGGGCCGGTCGCCGCGCTCCCCCAGCGAGACAAACAAGGTGCCGTCCCGCGCTTCCACCACGCGGGAGCCGAAATGCCGCCCGCCGCGGGACCCGGGCGCGGCCTCGAACAGCAGTCTGACATTCGTCAGCCGGGAATTGTCCCGGCTGAGCTTGCCGACAGCCAAGGCGGTGCCAGCCCCGCGCCCCTGGCGCTTGGCGTAGGTCAGGAATATCTCGCGGCTGCGGGCAAAGTCGCGCGGCACCATCACATCCAGCAGCCCGCCCTGCCCCTCGGCTGCCACTGCCGGCGTGCCGCTGACGCGCTGCTTTTGCCCGTCGCGCACATAAAAAAGCCGGCCGTCCCGCTCTGTCACCAAAAGGCCGCCATCCGGCAGAAACGCAATCGCCCAGGGCACATCAAACCCCGCCGCGATCCGGGTGACGCGGAGCGCGCCCTGGCTGCTGGAGAGCGTTTCCGCGGGTGCCGCCGTGAAAACCGTCATCAGCGCCAGGGCAAGCGTCACGGGGCGAAGCAGCTGTAACATTGAGGTCTTTTCCTTCTGCTGATTCCACGGTAAATCCACGCCGGCGCTGCATCCGGGGATCAAGAGGAGGAGCAGCGCGAAACAAGCGGCCCGAGGAAAATTGTTCCGGTTCAATAAGACTTTTCTTTTTCAACCGGCTTGCCTAGGGTCCGATGTGAACATTTTTGTTCCAACAATGGGAGTTCTCAAATGAAAAAACTGCTGATGGCCACCGCGGCCGCTGCGCTGACGGCTGGCACCGCATTTGCTGGCGGCCATGCGAAGGAAGTGAAACTGGGCGTGCTGTTCGGCTTCACCGGCCCGATTGAATCGCTGGCCCCGGCAATGGGCGACGGCGCCGAACTGGCCATGGAAGAAGTCACCAAATCGGGCAAGCTGCTGGACAGCGCCACCGTGACCCCGGTCCGTGCTGACACCGGCTGTATCGACAACGGCCTGGCCGTGGCAAACGGCGAAAAGCTGGTGGCTGAGGGCGTGAACGGCATCATCGGCGGCGATTGCTCCGGCGTGACGGGCGCCATCCTGCAGAACGTGGCAATTCCGAACGGCATGGTGATGATCTCGCCCTCCGCAACCTCGCCCGGCCTGTCGTCCATGGAAGACAACGGCCTGTTCTTCCGCACCTCGCCGTCTGACGCGCGCGAAGGCCAGGTGATGGCCGAGATCCTGAAAGAGCGCGGCATCAACTCGATCGCCCTGACCTACACCAACAACGACTATGGCAAGGGACTGGCGGACGCGATCAAGACCTCGTTTGAGGAAGTTGGCGGCGAAGTCACCATCGTGACCGCGCATGAAGACGGCAAAGGCGACTATTCTGCTGAAGTCGGCGCGCTGGCATCGGCCGGCGGCGACATTCTGGTGGTTGCGGGCTATCTGGACCAGGGCGGCCTGGGTATCATTCAGGGCGCGCTGGATTCCGGTGCGTTTGACACCTTTGGCCTGCCCGGCGGCATGATCGGCGACACCCTGCCGCAGAACGTCGGCCCGGACCTGGACGGCTCCTTTGGCCAGATCGCAGGCTCCGACAGCAAGGGCGCGGAAATCTTTGCCGAAATGGCGAAAGAGCGCGGCTTTGACGGCACCTCCGCCTATGCGTCCGAATCCTATGACGCTGCGGCGCTGTTCCTGCTGGCGATGCAGGCTGCCAACTCCACCAACCCGGCGGATTACGTCGGCAAGATCCTGGACGTGGCCAACGCCCCGGGCGAGCCGATCAACCCGGGTGAACTGGGCAAGGCGCTTGAAATCCTCGCCGAAGGCGGTGAGATCGACTATCAGGGCGCAACTGGCGTTGAGCTGATCGGCCCGGGTGAGAGCGCAGGCTCCTACCGCGAGATCGAAGTGAAGGACGGCAAGAACGAAACCCTTCGCTTCCGCTGATAACTATCGGAAAAGCAACCAAAAAAGAACAGCCCGGGTTTTGCCCGGGCTGTTCCAAATTAAAAACGCCGCACAAACTGCGGCAGGGGATGAAATGACATGATCGTCGTCGAGGACTTGCATAAGCACTTCGGCGGGTTCCACGCGGTGGATGGCGCTTCGCTGGAAATCGCTAAGGGGTCCATAACCGGTTTGATCGGCCCGAACGGGGCCGGAAAGACCACACTTTTCAACGTTATCGCAGGCGTGCTGGAGCCAACCTCAGGCCGGGTCACCATGGATGGTGAGGACATCACCGGCCTGCCGCCGCATGAGCTGTTCCACAAGGGCCTCTTGCGCACCTTCCAGATCGCGCATGAATTCTCCTCGATGACCTGCCGGGAAAACCTGATGATGGTGCCCGGCGCGCAATCGGGCGAGACGCTGTGGAACACCTGGTTCGGCCGCAAGCGGATTGCAGACGAGGAACGCGCGCTGCGGGCCAAGGCGGATGAGGTGCTGGAGTTCCTGACCATCAGCCACATCGCCGACCTGAAAGCAGGCCAGGTGTCCGGCGGCCAGAAGAAGCTGCTGGAACTGGGCCGCACCATGATGGTGGATGCCAAGATCGTCTTCCTGGATGAGGTCGGCGCCGGGGTGAACCGCACCCTGCTCTATACCATTGCCGACGCGATCAAGCGCCTGAATGAGGAGCGCGGCTATACCTTTGTCGTCATCGAGCACGACATGGAATTCATCGGCCGCCTGTGCGACCCGGTGATCTGTATGGCCGAAGGCAAGAAGCTGGCCGAGGGCACCCTGGACGAGATCAAGGCAAACGAGCATGTGATCGAGGCCTACCTGGGCACCGGTCTGAAAAACAAGGATAAGCTGGAGGCGGACGCATGAGCGACAACCCCTACCAGGACGATCACGGCAACAAGGACGCCTCGATCACCAACCTGAAAGGCGTGGGCACGATGCAGCCCGCCCATCTGAAGAGCGGCCCCACGCATAAGGTCGATGGCGGCCCTTTCCTGATCGGCGACACCATGACCGGCGGCTACGGCAAGGGTCCGGACATCCTGCATGACTGCACAATCGCCGTCGACAAGGGCGAGATCGCGGTGATCGTCGGCCCCAACGGCGCCGGCAAGTCAACCGCAATGAAGGCGGTGTTCGGGATGCTGAACGTGCGCTCCGGCGCGGTGCGGCTGGACGGCGAGGACATCACCCTGCTCAGCCCCCAGGACCGCGTGGTCAAGGGCATGGGCTTTGTGCCGCAGACCAGCAACATCTTCACCTCGATGACGGTGGAAGAGAACCTGGAGATGGGCGCCTTTATCCGCACCGATGATTTCCGGGACACGATGGAGCAGGTCTATGATCTGTTCCCGATCCTGCGCGACAAGCGCAACCAGCCGGCCGGTGAGCTGTCCGGCGGCCAGCGCCAGCAGGTGGCCGTGGGCCGCGCGCTGATGACCAAGCCCAAGGTGCTGATGCTGGACGAGCCCACGGCGGGCGTCTCCCCCATCGTGATGGATGAACTGTTCGACCGCATCATCGAAGTTGCCCGCACCGGGCTGCCGATCCTGATGGTGGAGCAGAACGCCAAGCAAGCGCTTGAGATCGCGGACAAAGGCTATGTTCTGGTGCAGGGGCGCAATGCCTATACCGGCACCGGCAAGGAGCTGCTGGCCGATCCCGAAGTGCGCAAATCTTTCCTGGGGGGCTGAGAATGCGGAAATTTTTGTTCGGGTTCATTGCAGTTCTTCCTTCGCTTGCGTTCGCAAGCGACGAAATTGGCTTTTGCAGATCCTCAGAAGTTTGCAGATTAACCTCAGGTTGCTTGGAAGCGCAAACAAGGCTTCAGTTAGTCGTTTTGGACGATATTCCGAAGTACGTTGTTTACGGATCGAAGTTGATAGAACTAACGATTTCCCAAGAAACAAAAACGGCATACTGGGAGTTCGAAGGGATCCAAAGCCACATCATCTTTAACGGCAAAAACGCGGACGTTACTTTGGTGCGGTTTCCTCATTCAAGCGGAAATACAGAAACCGAAGTAATCGAACTATCTTGCGGAGAGCTTGGGTAATGGATCTTCTCAACGCCCTCGTGGCGCTTACCAACTTTGTTATTGTCCCCGGGCTTGCCTATGGCAGCCAGCTGGCGCTTGGCGCGCTGGGGGTGACGCTGATTTACGGGATCCTGCGGTTCTCGAACTTTGCCCATGGAGACACCATGGCGTTCGGCGCGATGGTCACGATCCTGATTACCTGGCTGTTCCAGTCGATGGGGATCGGTGCAGGCCCGCTGCCGACGGCGCTGCTGGCCTTGCCCTTTGGCATTCTGGGAACTATCGGCCTGGCGCTGCTGACCGATAAGACCGTCTACCGGTTCTACCGCCAGCAAAAGGCGAAGCCGGTGATCTTCGTGATGGTCTCTCTGGGTGTGATGTTCATGATGAACGGCATCGTGCGTTTCATCATCGGCCCTGGCGACCAGCGGTTTTCCGACGGCGAACGCTTCATCATCAAGGCGCGCACTTTCAAGCAGATGACCGGCCTGAACGAAGGCCTGGCGATCAAGACCACCCAAGGCATCACCGTGATCACCGCGATCATCGTGGTGGCGGTGCTGTTCTGGTTCCTGAACAAGACCCGAACCGGCAAATCCATGCGCGCCTATTCGGATAACGAGGATCTGGCGCTGCTGTCGGGCATCAACCCGGAACGCGTGGTGATGTACACTTGGATGATCGTGGCGGCTCTGGCGACCATTGCGGGCGTGCTCTACGGCCTCGACAAATCGTTCAAGCCGTTCACCTATTTCCAGCTGCTGCTGCCGATCTTTGCCTCTGCCATCGTGGGCGGCCTCGGCAACCCGATCGGCGCGATTGCGGGCGGGTTCATCATCGCCTTCTCCGAGGTGACGATCACCTATGCCTGGAAAAAGGTCCTGACCTACGGCCTGCCGGACAGCCTGGCGCCTGACGGGCTGGTTCAGCTCCTCAGCACAGACTACAAGTTCGCGGTTTCCTTCGCGATCCTGATTGTCGTCCTCCTGTTCAAGCCCACCGGCCTTTTCAAAGGGAAAGCGGTATGACCGACACCATGAAACATACCCTTCTTTTCGTCTTTGTCGGCGTGATGATCCTGGCTGAAGGCATGACCGACTTCCTGTTCTTCTCCGGCTCCTGGAACTCGGCGCTGGTGATCCTGAACATGGGCCTGATCTCGGCCATCATGGCCATCGGGGTGAACATCCAGTGGGGCTTTGCCGGGTTGTTCAACGTCGGCATCATGGGCTTTACCGCGCTTGGCGGGCTGGCGGTGGTGCTGACCTCGACGCCGGTGATCCCGGCGGCCTGGTCGTCGGGCGGCGTCAGCATCGTAATGGCCTTGGTCATGGGTGCGATGACAATCGTGGCCGCAGTGATGATCACCAAGAATATGCCAGCGGGCAAATTCAGAACGCTGGTGCTGCTGGCTGTCCTGGTCGCCGGCTTCTTCGTTTACCGGGCCATCTTCGATCCGGCGGTGAGCTCGGTCGAGGCGATCAACCCGGCGCTGCAGGGCAACATCGGCGGCCTTGGCCTGCCTGTGCTGCTGGCCTGGCCCGCGGGCGGGCTGCTGGCGGCCGGGGCTGCCTGGCTGATCGGCAAGACGGCCCTGGGCCTGCGCTCGGATTATCTGGCGATTGCCACACTGGGCATTGCCGAGATCATCATCGCGGTGCTCAAGAACGAAGACTGGCTGTCGCGGGGCGTCAAGAACGTGGTCGGCCTGCCCCGCCCGCTGCCCTATGAGGTGGATCTGCAGAACGATCCGTCCTTTGTTGAACGGGCCGCCAGCTGGGGCATGGACCCGGTCACCGCGTCGACCGTTTACGTCAAGGCAGGCTATGCGCTGATGTTCACCGTGGTGCTGCTGGCGCTGCTGTGGATGGCGCAGATGGCGCTCAAAAGCCCCTGGGGCCGGATGATGCGCGCGATCCGCGACAATGAAACCGCGGCCGAGGCGATGGGCAAGGATGTGACCCGCCGCCACCTGCAGATCTTCGTGCTGGGCTCCGCCATCTGCGGCATCGCCGGTGCCATGATGACCACCCTGGACAGCCAGCTGACGCCGGGCACCTACAACCCGCTGCGGTTCACCTTCCTAATCTGGGTGATGGTGATCGTCGGCGGCTCCGGCAACAACTTTGGCGCGGTTCTGGGCGGCATGCTGATCTGGTTCTTCTGGATCAAGGTGGAGCCGATGGGTATCCTGCTGATGGAGCTGGTGACCTCTGGCATGGCCGAGGGCAGCGCGCTGAAGGCGCACCTGATGGAAAGCGCTTCGCACATGCGGCTGTTCACAATGGGCCTGATCCTGCTTCTGGTGCTGAGGTTCAGCCCGCGGGGCCTGATCCCGGAGAAATAGGCAACGGCTTTGGGATAGCTCTCGTGCAACACAGCCTGCAAAAGAAAACAGCAAAAGGGGCCGCGGCGAAAGCTGCGGCCCTTGTTGTATTGGCGCTGCTGGCTGCGCCTTTCAGCTATTATGCCGCTGTGTTCGGGATCGAGGGCCTGGGCGGCAGTGCGAAGAGAGATACCTACCTGTTCATTCCGGGCGCGGTTTGGTCCAATGCGGCCATCTCTGTGCACATGCTGATCGGGGCCGTGCTGCCTGTCCTGGTGCCGCTGCAGCTGGGGTTGGGCCTCAGCGGGCGCCTGCCCGGGCTGCACAGATGGCTTGGCCGCCTGCTTGTCCTGGCCGCCTGCGTGACGGCGGCGGGCGGGCTTGCGTTCACAGCCTGGCAGGGCACGATTGGCGGCTGGCCGATGGACGCAGGGTTTGCGGTCTATGGCCTGTTGCTGCTGGCCGCGGCCATTCAAACCGCACGGCTGGCGCGGCAGGGGCAAACCGTCCGCCACCGGCGGTGGGCGCTGCGGCTGCTGGTCCTTGCGATGGGGTCCTGGCTGTACCGTGTTCAATACGGCCTGTGGGTGCTGGCCACCGGCGGCGCGGCATCAAACCCGCAGTTCACCGGCGGGTTTGATCTCTTTATGAATGCAGGCTTTTACCTGCCCTGGCTGTTGCTGCTGGAGCTTATGCTGAGACGGCGCCCTAGCGCCCCCTGAACAAGCTGCCAAGGATGCCGCGAACAATGCGGCGGCCGGTGGTGCCCTTCAGCTCCTTGATCACCACTTCGGACATCGCCGAGGTAAAGGTGTCTTTCTGGCGGGACGTGCGCGACGTGGAGCGGCTGACCCGGGACCCTGAATAACGGCGGGCGGCGTTGAATTCCCGTGCCATCGGTTGCGGCGACTCTTCGGCCTCGGCTTCTGAGGTTTCGGCCTCCTGCGCGGCTGTTTGCGCCCGCTGGGCCAGGATCTCATAGGCCGAGCGGCGGTCCAGGGGCGTGTCGTATTTACCCGCCATATCGGACGCTTTCAGAATGGCCGCCCGCTCTTGTTGCGTGATCGGGCCCAGCTGGGAACTGGGCGGCCGGATCAGCGTCCGCTCCACCACGCCGGGCACCCCCTTCTTTTGCAGCATCGAGGTGACTGCCTCGCCCACGCCCACCTCGCGGATGGCCTCCTCGGTCGGGAAGCGCGGGTTCTCGCGGTAGGTTTCGGCGGCCAGCCGAAGGTTCTTGCGGTCCTTGGCGGTAAAGGCACGCAAGGCGTGCTGTATGCGGTTGCCAAGCTGGCCCAGGATATCCTCCGGCACGTCAGCCGGGTTCTGGGTGATGAAATAGACCCCCACGCCTTTGGAGCGGATCAGCCGGGCCACCTGCTCCACCTTGTCGATCAATGCCTTGGGGGCGTCATCGAACAGCAAATGCGCCTCGTCAAAGAAGAAGACCAGCCGCGGCTTGTCCGGGTCGCCGACCTCCGGCAGTTCTTCGAACAGCTCGCTGAGGAGCCAGAGCAGAAACGTCGAATAAAGCCCCGGCGCCGCCATCAGCTTATCCGCGGCCAGGATGTTGACCATGCCCTTACCGGATGCATCGCAGCGCATCAGGTCGCTCAGCGCCAGGGCTGGCTCCCCGAACAGGCCCGCGCCGCCCTGGTTCTCCAGCACCAGCAGGCGGCGCTGAATCGCCCCGATCGACGCCGTGGAGACGTTGCCGTAACGCAGGGACAGCTCGCTGCGGTTTTCCCCGATCCAGACCAGCAGCGCCTGCAGGTCCTTTAGATCCAACAGCGGCAGCCCTTCTTCGTCGGCCAGCCGGAACGCAATGTTCAGGATGCCCTCCTGCGCCTCGCTCAGCTCCAGCAGGCGCGCCAGCAGCAACGGGCCCATTTCGGCCACCGTCGTGCGCACCGGGTGGCCCTGCTCGCCATAAAGGTCCCAAAAGGCAACCGGACAGGCGTGATAGCCGTAATCAGCAAAGCCGATCTTGTCCGCACGGGCGGTGAAGGCGCCGTGCAGTTTGTGGCTGTCCGAACCTGGTTTGGCCAGACCTGACAGGTCCCCTTTCACATCCGAGAGGATCACCGGCACGCCGGCATTGGAAAACCCTTCCGCAAGGATTTGCAGTGTCACCGTCTTGCCGGTGCCGGTCGCGCCGGCGATCAGCCCGTGGCGGTTGGCATATTTTAAGGCCAGCCCCTGCGGCGTGCCGTAATCCTCGCCGCCGCCGCCCAGAAACACCTGTTCAGTCATACCTGTCCCCTGTCCGCTTTTTTGCCTGTGGATAACAATACAAACTTAACTTTTCGGTGCGATAGTCAATCTTGCCCGCCCCTGCACTTGCGGTTGCCGTGGCGGACATTTCCTCCCTGTCAGACTGGCCGTGCCTTGTGCACGGCCTTCTTTTTGGCGTAACTGCCTGGAAATCAGGCAGCCGGCTCCGCAAGGTCCCGCAATTCCGGGCTATTTCCGTCAAACCAGGGCCGAACTGCATTTTTTTGAACTTGCATGTTGACCGATGGCCAGCCCTTTCGTAACGTCCTACGCAATAACTAAGTCGGCCAGTCCGACGGGGAGACGCAAATACGAAAAAGGGAACCAGCGGGTTCCCTTTTTTGTTCTTATTCAGCAACTTCCACGGTTGAAACGGTCTGGGCGGAATTCCCCGCTGATCGTTTGATATTGACCTGACACTGCCCGGGCAGCGTGTTACACGCGAAAGCAGCGTCTGTAGAAAAATGAGGCATTCATGTTGAAGTCCCTGACCCCGATCACGCTGGCCGCACTGCTGGCCATGACCGCACCGCTGGCAGCGCAGGAAACGGCGGCGGAAGAGGAGACCGCCGGGGCGGAAACCGCAGAACAGGCTGAGCAAGGCGAGAAGGCGGAATCGACCGCGGACGATATTCTTGATCTTGGCGAACCGGTCAACACAGACCCGCAGCTGGGCCAGCGCTATTCCAAAGAGAAGCACGGCGATTGGGATCTGGCCTGCATTAAGACCGAAGGCGAGACCGACCCTTGCTCGCTGCTGCAAATTCTGTCCGGCCCGCAGGGCAACCCGATTGCCGAGGTGTCACTGTTCCGGATTGATCAGCAGGGCGGCCAGGCTGTTGCCGGCGCCACCGTGATCGTGCCGCTGGAAACCCTGCTGCCGGCGGCGCTGACCATCTCGATCGACGGCGCACCGGCCAAGCGCTACAATTATTCCTTCTGCAACCAGCTGGGCTGCGTGGCGCAAATCGGCCTGACCCAAGGCGATATCGACGCCTTTAAAAAGGGTAAGGCAGCGACCCTGTCGCTGCGCCCGGCGCCGGCCCCGGATCAGGTGGTGGAAATGAAGCTGTCGCTGAGCGGCTTCACCGCCGGTTATGACGTGGTGGACGTGGTCAAGCAGTAACGCCTGACACCCGCCTGAAAAACGGAAACGCCGCGTGCCCCCAGGGCCGCGGCGTTTTCGTTTGCGGGCCTCAGACCCTGCGCAGGGCCAGCACCGCGTTCAGCCCGCCAAACGCAAAGGCATTCGACAGAGCCACCTCAACCCGTGCCTCGCGCGCCTCGTTCGGGACCACATCCAGATTGCATTCAGGATCCGGTTCCTCATAGCCGATGGTCGGGGCAATCACCCCGTCGCGCAGTGCCATGATGCAGGCCAGCAGTTCCACCGCGCCGGTGCCGCCGATCAGGTGGCCGTGCATGGATTTGGTGGAGGAGATCATCAGATTGTCCGCCTGGGGGCCGAACACATCCGCCACCGCGGCGCATTCGGTTTTGTCATTGGCCGCCGTTCCGGTGCCATGCGCGTTGATATAGCCAACCTCGGACGCGCTGACGCGGGCATCCTGCAGCGCCCCCGAAATGGCCCGCGCGGCGCCCTGCTTGCTGGGCATGACAATGTCGGCAGCGTCAGAGGACATTGCGAAACCGATAACCTCGCACAGGATCTCCGCTCCGCGCGCTTTGGCGTGGTCATATTCCTCGAACACGAAAACACCGGCGCCTTCGCCCTGCACCATGCCGTTGCGGTTGGCGCTGAACGGGCGGCAGGCGTCCTTGGACATCACCCGCAACCCCTCCCAGGCCTTAACACCGCCAAAACACAGCATCGATTCCGAGCCGCCGGTGATCATCACCGGGCTCATACCCGAACGCACCATCTGAAACGCCTGCGCCATCGCGTGGTTAGAGGACGCGCAGGCGGTGGAGACGGTAAAGCTGGGCCCCTTGAGGTTGAACTGCATCGACACATGGCCGGCCGCAGCATTGTTCATCAGCTTGGGCACCACAAAGGGATGCACCCGGTTCTTGCCGTCCTCGTAAACGCTGCGGTAGTTCTCATCCAGCGTCTGCATGCCGCCGCCGGAGTTGCCCAGAACAACGCCGGCCTTGGCAGACAGCTCGCCATGAAACTCCAGCCCGGACTGCTCAATCGCTTCCTTGGCCGCGGTCAGAGTAAATTGGGTAAAGCGGTCATAAAGGCTCATCTGCTGGCGGTTGAACCGGCCTTCGGCCTCGAACCCGCGAACCTGGCCGCCTATCCGGATCGCCAGCCGCTCCACATCGCGGAATTCCAGCTCCCCGATGCCGCAGCGGCCTTCGCGCATGGCCTCCAGCGTGGCGGGCACCGAGTGGCCCAATGCATTGATGGTCCCGGCCCCGGTAATGACTACGCGCTTCATAAGAGGGCTTACGCCTTTTCCAGTATCAGCTTGTCGATGCCCGCGACGATGGCCGCCACATTGGAGATGTCGAAATCGCTTTTCCCAGGCTCGTTGGCGTTGAAGGGAATCGAAATGTCGAACTCCTCCTCGATCGCGAAGATGCTTTCAACCAGCCCCAGGCTGTCGATGCCAAGATCCTCCAGGGTGCTGTCGAGGGTCACATCCGAAGGCTCCAGAACCGCCTGTTCGGCAATGATTGCAATGACCTTGTCCTGCGTGCTCATGTAGGGATCCCTGATATTCTGCCTGAGGCTGATGTAGGTATTCGGCCGTTACTTGAAAACAGCCTTTTTTAACAATTCGATGTCACGCATCAGCCGCGGCAGGCGGCGCTGTGCCTTATACATCTCGGTGTGGGTCTCCATCTTGACGCCGGGGTAGCCCATGATCACCCGGCCTGCGGGCACATTCGACAGAATCTTGGTGCCGCCGCCGGCGATCACGCCGTCGCCGATAAAGATATTGTCGACCACACCGGCCTGGCCGCCCAGCACAACATTGTTGCCAATGTCCACCGAACCGGAGATCCCGGTCTGGCCGCACAACAGGCAGTCGTTGCCGACGCGGGTGTTGTGGCCGACGTGAACCAGGTTGTCGAGCTTGGTGCCGTTGCCGATCACGGTGTCGCGAATGGTGCCGTTGTCGATGGTGCAGTTGGAGCCGAGCTCCACATCATCGCCGATGGTGACAGCGCCCAGCGAATGAATGCGTGCCCAGGATTGCGCTTTGGCCTCGCCCTGATCCCCCAGTGTCTTGCGGACGTTTTCGGCGCCCGACACTTCCGGTGTCACATAGGAGAACCCGTCACCGCCGACCCGCGCGCCTGGCTGGGCGCGGAAGCGTTCGCCGATGGTGGCGCGGGCGCCGATGGAGACCATCTCGCGCAGCTGGGCATCCGCGCCAATCACCGCATCCGCACCGATATAGCAGTGCGGGCCGATGACCGAACGCGCGCCGATCTTCGCTCCGGCTGCAACAACCGTCAGCGGCCCCACAGAGACGCCCTCGCCCAGCTCGGCGCTGGGATCGACGACGGCGGAGGGGTGGATGCCGGAAGGGAACCCCTGCCCGCGATCCAGCATGGCGGTCACACCGGCCATGGTCATCCGCGGGCGCGGGGCAAAGATCGCAGCCTTGAGACCGTAGGACTGCCAGTCCGCGCCTTCCCACAGCACGGCGGCCTGCGCATTGCCTGCCTGCAGGCCGTCCGCGTATTTCGGCGCCATCGCCATGGCAATCTGGCCGGCTTCGGCATCCTGCGGTTCAGCCGCGCCTGCGATCTGCAGGTCCAGGTCGCCCTGGGCTTCAGCGCCCAGGGACTCGGCGATCTGGCGGATTGTGAACATGGCAGGCCCTTTCAGAATAATCCTGTATGGGCCCGGTATTTACCCTTGAACGCTGGGCAGCACCACCCCTGCCCGTTCCAGTGCCGCCCAGATCTTGGCGTCGCGGCCATAGACATCGCGGCGGAATTCCGCACGGCCTTTGCTCGACACGACCGCTGTCCGGTAGATGATGTGCACCGGCACCTTCTGCTCCAGATCGACCTTGGTTTCCCGGCCGCTGTTCAGGATGCGGTGGAAGAAGGCCTTTGGATCCTCAGTCTGGCGCGCCAGCAGCGCATAGGCAAACTCAAACGGCTGCGCCAGACGGATACAGCCATGCGAGAAGGCGCGCACTTCGCGTGCAAACAGGCTCTTTTGCGGGGTGTCGTGCAGATAGATGTTGTATTTGTTCGGGAACATGAACTTGACCAGACCCAGCGCATTGCTGCGGCTGGGAGGCTGGCGCATGGAATAGGGGAAGTTCCGCGCGGTATACTGCGAGAAGTCGGCCGAGCCGCGGTTCACCACCCGGCCGCGGCGGTCGGTGATCTGGATATGGCCGACAGCGTTGGGGTTGTTCCGCAGCTTGGGCAGGTATTCCTTGGTGATGATCGAGCGCGGCACGTACCAGCTCGGATTGATCACCATATGCTCCATCTCGTCGGAGAATTCTGGGCTGCGGCGGTCGTGGGTGTTCTTGCCGATCACCGAGCGGGTTTCAAAGGTCACGTCGCCATTGTCGACGATCTTGGCGGTGAAATCGGTCTGATTGACCAGGATATGGCGCTCGCCCCGGTCCGGGGTCAGCCAGCGCTCCCGCTCCATCGCGACGATCACCGATTTAAGGCGGCTGCTGACCGGCTTGTTGACTTCTGCCAGGGTGCCGGCGCCAGCCACACCGTCGGTTTCCAGCCCGTGATCGGCCTGGAAGCGCTGCACCGCCTGCTCCAGCGCGGCGTCATAGCTGCGCGCGGCGCTGCGCTGCAGATAGCCCATCGCCATCAGCCTGTTGCGCAGGGCGATGACTGCCGGGCCCTGATCGCCCGGTTCCAGCTTCTTGGCCTGCACCGCAGGTCCCCAGCCGCCGGCAGCCAGAACCTGTTCTAGACGCAGTTTTTCGCGCATCAAACCACGGTATTGCGGAGACGCCGGAACCAGGCTGCGCATAAAGGCATAGGGCTGGGTGTCACGGATCCCGGCCAGGAAACTGGCGCCATCCACGGTATGTTTCTTGCGCACCAAGCCGTCATCAATCCGCGAGGGCACCAGCAGCCCGGTTTGCAGATCGGTGGCATAGTCCACCAGCGCCTTGCTCAGCGCCGCCTCGGCCATGCCGAAATCGCGGGTGGTGCGGGCCTGCCGCATCAGCTGCACCAGCCTGCTGACTTCTGCGGAGCGGTCCGGCAGCCCGTGGGCGCGGGTTTCGTTCAATGCGGCCAGCAGCGCGCTGCGGCGCTGGCGCGATGCCTCATCCGGGCCGGTCCAGATCGCCTGGTAGCCGCTCTCCCGGTAGAATCTGGCAACCGCGTCATCGGTGGAGGCCGCCTCTGCCACAGCCTGACGGAATGCCGCCGGTATGTCTGCCTGCGCGGCGCCGGCAATGGTTCCGGCGGCCAGGCCTCCCAGCGCCAGGGCGAAAAGCCCTGCCTTGAGCCCCGGCAAAAAATATCCAGCGGATGCGCGCGTCATAAATTTCCGGTCCTTGTGCCGTTTTTCCAATTTTGGCAGTGCCTATCTGAAATTCTGGTAAATGCCAGCCTGCGTTGTCCACTCACAATCGCGAAAAGTTAACCCTGATGCACCGTTGCCGCGTCTATGAAACCCGCCTGCAACAGTCGCGGGGAAAAGTTCCATGCCCCTCCCCTTTTGCGCAAGAAATCGCCGAAAACCCGGTCATACGTTACAGTGCGGCAAAGAAATGTTGGAACAGGATTCTCACTGTGCCATACATGCCGCACGTTAACTACGAGCGTTGACGAGCCCGTAACATCGGGCAATTAGGCAGGACTAACAGCGTACGGGACGGCGCAGTATCAATGGCAGAAACCACGGGCACGGGGATCTCCCGGCGTTCTCTTTTGGGTGTATTTGCTGCAACCGCAGTGGCAGCAGCCCCAACTTTCTCAAATGCAGCAGGCTTTTTGCGCGGCGGCGGCGATATCCGGCGCATCCGCATGTATTCTGGCCGCACCGGCGAGCGTGTGGACATGGTGTATTGGATCGACGGCCAGTACATCAAAGACGCCGTCAAGGAGATCAACCACTTCATGCGCGACTGGCGCACCGATGATGTGAAGGAAATCGACCTGCGCACCATCGACATCATGGCAGCCTCGCACAATCTTCTGGATGTGAACGAGCCCTACATGCTGCTGTCCGGTTACCGCAGCCCCAAGACCAATGCGATGCTGCGCAGCCGCTCCCGCGGGGTGGCCAAGAACTCGCTGCACATGCGCGGCCAGGCTGCTGACCTGCGGCTGGCGTCGCGCTCGGTGTCGCAGATGGCCAAAGCCGCCGAAGCCTGCCGTGCCGGTGGTGTCGGCAAGTATCAGCGTTCGAATTTTGTGCATATGGATTGCGGTGTTGTCCGCACCTGGCGCGGCTGACCGTAGCTCGCATTGCAAGAATGCAAGCCTGCCCGTCCCGGGGCAGGCTTTTTTGTTTTCAGCGCCCGCCGCTGCGGCTTATCCTCATGAAATTGGAAACAGGCAGTTTTTCCCGTTGCAGAGGTGGCAAAGCACGGGTATACCCCGCCGTAACGACGCACCTGTAGCTCAGCTGGATAGAGCGCTGCCCTCCGAAGGCAGAGGCCAGAGGTTCGAATCCTCTCAGGTGCGCCATCTCACATCTTCCCATGTTTACATCCCCTAACACCTTGAACGGAAAGGTGATTTTTGGGGTTCGAACACCTTCATTCCGACAGTACGAAATCGGCTCCACAAAAGCCAATCTGAGCACCGTTCTCTTGAGCGCCAAACTGCCATTTTTATAAATATTCCAAGGGCTTGACAGGAACTCAAAGGCGAGTTCGAACAACTCCTCTCGGGTGTATCTTGGCTTCGTCACCGTAGAGGCCTTCTCAGCCAGCAACATTTTCTCCCGCTCCAACGTCGCAATCTTGGATTCGTAGGCACTCACAACGCTCAGATTGTCTGTCTCCACGATGCGGTCCAGAAGTGCGGCGATCTTCTTCTCAGCGTCCTTGACCTTACTGTCATAGGCCTTGGCGTTCTCCTCAGCCTTCGCAAGCCGCGCATCCCACAGATCGTGGAACATCGCCTTAGCAACGGCGAACAAGGCCTTGCCAGGCTGCATTTTTTTGAGAAAGTCTTCGACATCGCCTTCGAGCTGGTCACGGCGAATGGACTTTCGGTAACTAACGCACCCTTTCGTCTTACACATATAATAAGGGTGCTTCTTTCCGGTCTTGCTTTTCGACCAGCAGGACGTCAGCGGCTTGTCGCAGTCAGAACAAACCACAGCTCCGCGCACCGGGAAATCTTCACTGATGTCTTTTCGAGCCGGAGCCTTGGCTGTGCCTTTCAAGCGAGCCTGAATACGCTCAAAAGTCTCAAAGCTGATCAAGCCTTCGTGCTGGGCTTTCCGCAAAGATATGCCCCAACTGGGCATTTCGATGTACCCGGCGTAGAGCGGCTGGGTTAGAATATCATGAATGCGCTGATTGCGGATTGTGCCATCAGGCAGGTCTTTGGGATAATCGGGCTGGCTTTCCAGGAAGCGCTTCACCTCAACCTGAGTTTGGAAGCGACCGCAAGCATACCCTTCCAAAGCCTCCTGCAAAATTGAGGCAAGAGGTTCATCACGTACAAGCAGCTTGTTGTGCCCTGGCACACTCTTATAGACGAACCCTTTCGGCGGCACGGATGTAACGCAATACCCATTGAGAACCCGCGCCCGCATGCGGTTACGCGTCTGTTCAGCATTCTTCTGGCGCTGGTGCTGGGAGACCGAGGCGAGCATGTTTTCTACAAGGATCGAGTCCGAGTCTTCCCCAAACTCGATAGATGGGCTCTGGAGCACCCCGCCCGCCTCAGCAATCGCGGTACGCAGTGCAAGGTGCGCATCAAGCCCCCGCGCGAGACGGGACACGTCATCGATAATCACGACATATCCGTCTTTGCGGCGCTTGCGGATGAAACGCAGCATGGCCTGAATACCGGGGCGATCAATCAAGCCGCCTGATGCATCGTCCTGAAACACATCAACAACTTCCAGCCCCTTGTACCGCGCAAACTCGCGGCACCTTGTTTCCTGGCTCGCAAGTCCATCACCCTGCTTCTTTTGCTTGGATGAAGAAACCCGGCAGTAAATCAAAGCCTTGGTGTGTGTTTCTGATGCGAATTCACCTAACTTCATGCTCACTCTCTTTCCTGATGAAAGGAGTTTAGCGCAGCCGAATCGGCCTGTGGAGGTGCCGAGTCAGTATCAGCGGCTTTTCCACAGCTTTCTTCAGGAAAAACAATTTGGTAGCCGCAATCCATCAACCCAACCAACAACATCCAGACGGCTTCCAGAGCTTCGCGCTCCTGATCTTCCGTCAAACCCATCCCTTCGACGTGGTGGCGGTACTTCTCCAAATCAACCGTTACGGTCTTCTCGTGAGTTCCAGAAGCCATCAACTCGTTGAACTTCCGGGTAATGTTCTCGCCTGCATTTCCGTCCATCGAAATTCCCTTTCAGCGTTTCATCAGGCCGCAGCAAACGGTTCACGCAGGAACCCCGCGCGGCCAGGACGTGTCTTGATCTGGTGCTTGTCTGTTGGCGCACCTCACCCCAGTGAGGATTGCGCTCTGGCTTCTCACATCGGCGGATCAGACCCCGATGTGAGCCTCTTGGCGTCTATCCAGCGCTCAGCGCGGGAGTTACGCCTTTTGTATATTTTCATAATAACATCCATGGGTTGCATTATGCAAATAAACCTCGCGTTCACTTGTTGCTGTCTCGTAAGGCGTGGAGCCTGCGCCAGCGTTACGTTTTGGGGCGATAGCCCTTGATGAAGCGCCATTCACCGGAGCGGTATTGCGGGAAGTCCCGGTAGCGCGTTGGCACAGCCTCGCAGATCACGCGACGATAGCGCGCACCCCAGAAACCGCGCACCTTCACGCGCTCCATGTCCCGATCAAAATACGGGTTCGGGAAATATCGCCCCGCATAACGGCGGATCGTGTAATACGGCACCTTGTCTGCCAGAAACGGGCGGATGCCGTAGCCGGACGCCCAGATGAGCGCCTTGTTTGCGGGCATGGTCAGGATTTCATCGGGGCTCATCAGGGCGCGGGCTTGCTTGCGCTTATGCGCCATCTCCATATCCAGATGCCGCAAGGCGATGCCCGTCTTGAGCGCGTCCCGCCCCTCGAACAAAATGCCGTGCAACGCCTCGCGCCTGGCCTTGGCTGCGCGGGCCTGCGTGAGAGGATCATCAACGGCTAGCGTCTGCTGCCCCAGCTTTCGGCTGAGATGCTGCGCGGTCTCAAGGTCAGACAGCCCGCCGCCAAGATAGATTTCAACATCCGCATTGGCTTGCAGGGTCATGGCACCCGTCGGGCCGAGGTTTTGGCGGATTTGTCCCAAATCCTGATAGACACAGAGCGGACACAAACCAAAGCCCCGGCCAATGGCATAGAACTCGGACAGTTCCGGGAAACGGCCAAGCTGCGCCGCCTCATCGATCACAAGATTGACCGTTGGCGCGCCGGGCTTGCGCTGCTTCAAGGTGCGCAAGGTCGAAAAACACTGCCGGATGAGCGGCGCGTTCTGTTCGATGAGTTCGGCAGGCATCATCAGGAAAACAAACACCGGGCGCTGGCTGTCTTCGGTCAGTACATCCAGCGTGAAATCCGCCTCATCCTCACCGACAAAGCTTTGCTGCAACGCCGGATCGTTCATGAAGGCTACGGCGTTGGTAATCTCGCTGAGAACGGAGTCATAAGTCTTGCGGCTATGCTTCGCCATGTCGAGCATTTCGCGGAAGGCCGTGTCCAAATCAGGCTCACCCAGCGCGGCCATGGTTTCGGCCATCTGCGCCCAGCCTTCGGGTTCGGCCCGGATCATGCTGATCAGATCATGAAGGCTGCGCGGTGACACGCTGCCATCCCGATGCACGAGCCCCCGGATCAAGGGATCAGCCCAGTTCTGCGCCTTTTGCTCAAAGAACCTGGCATCACCGCCGCCGCTTTCCGGCAGCAATGTCCGCGCCGCGCGCCGCGTATCAGCCACCAGCGCCGGAGCGTCCGGTTTCAAATGGCTGTAGATGTTCAAACTATGGTTCGGCAGGCCGTGCAGATGATACGGATTCACGTAGTAGACATGCGCCCCCATGTGTACGAGGCCGGGGCCGATCACCGCTGCCATCTCCCCCTTGGGGTCAACCGCCAGCACACGCTGCGGCTCTCCCTTGCGCCCAGGTGCGGCCAACAAGTGAGAGAGCACAGTAGTGAACTTGCCCGAGCCAGCGCCGCCGATCAGAAGCGCGCCTGCTTGCTGATCATGAAAGAGCTGGCGGCCATGATGGAACCCCATCGGCAAGCCGCCCTTGCCGCGAAACGCTCCCCGCACCTCCAGCGGCGTTGCAAAGCGGGCTGAGCCGAAAGGGTTTTCCTGATAGTGGTTCATCACACGTCAGTCCTTGAAGGGATGGAGGGCCTGGCGCTTCCCGATAAAACCGGGAGCGCCTATGGTCATTAGCCAGTCAGCAGACCGATCAGGAACATGATCCAGATGAATCCCAAAATGGATTTGGCAACCACTTTCAGGACCTTAATGATCTTATCGCCGAAGGTTTCGACTTTTCGGATCTGGTGGATTTCACCTATTTTATCTTTGATATAACGAGGCATATTTCTCTCCTTTTCAGTTGGTGGATGGTTAGCCGTAGCTGGACATCAGGAAGCGGTAGCCGATATTGGTGATGATCATGATCAGCGCCCAATTCACCGCGACACGTGTGACTCCGAAAATCGCCAGGTGCAGAGTCCCCCAGTACGCCCACTGAAAAGCTTCGAGGAACTGGTGGCCGTAATTCTGAATGGCGACGTTCTGGAACCAATTGATCGACCATTCATAGGCAGGATCAGCCCACAGGAATGACGCGCCGGTTGCGCAAAGAACGGCAACGAAATCACGGCGTTCATCATCACCGCCGCCTTTGCCGTTCTGGGGATGCATCATCATGATCTTCTCCTTTCATGTCTTCGGACAAAGCTCCGCCATTGCCGAACACGAACGGTTCGGGTTACAGAACGCAAAAAATTAGGATATTAGGATGCGGTCGGAGCGCAGCTTTCGGTTTTTGCCTGAACCATATCAGGCTCTGTTATGTATTGAGTTTGGTTAGAACAAGCTGGGCCGCAAGGCACGCGATGAATTTTCTCCTCAACCCACTGATAGCATGGGGAAAGTTTTTGCTTTTTCTTTGCCGGAACCGGGTCGACAATATTTCGACGCGGATCATCGCCGTCCCTTGCGCAGTGATTGGGGTGCGTAGAAACGTTTTCCCTCCTTTCTATAGCCATAGATTTCTCGCTGCCGAAAACGTCGTCTCAGCATAAGTGCTTGAGTTTATTTATATTTCTTCCTGAATGCCTCCCCTCGGAACTAATATGTGAACATTCCGCTCGCAATCAATGCGATCAAATGAAAATCAGGAAAAACACCCGACTTTCTTGAAGGCGGCAATGATTTTCTGCTTGAAACTCTTCACTCCCACCTGGGAGCGGCAGTCCATTAACTTATCTTAACGCCGAATTAACCTTATATCTTTATGATATGGCTATGAAATTTGGCAAAGGTGATGAGGATATAAGGCAAGCTGAGCGGGACAAACGCCGCGTTCAGGACATGGACGATTTCAACAATGAAATGGCCGGGCGCGATGTTGGCCGCATGGGGCGCTTCCTCCCCGGAGGCGACCGCGATCCCAAAAAAGTTGCCAAGCAGCGTGAAGAACGCGCCGCCATGCTCACCAATCTCCAGCTCCTCATGCAGAACGACCCGGAATACGCTGCGCTCTACCGCGAGACCGAAGAAAAGCTGCGCGATGCGCAAACCCGTTTGGATGGCGCGCTGGAAAAGGTACAGCAACTCAAGGCCGAGGCTGACGCGGCCATGCTGGACATCATAACCCGCGCCGCCCGCCTGCCGGATGGCGCTGCCGTGTTTCAGGATCAGGACGGTAAAATCCGCTACGAGGACGGCACAGCCGTGGATGCGGATCTTGCGGAAAGCATCGTCTGGCGCGGTGACGAACCAACATACGATGATATGCGCGCCGCTGCGGAGCGCGTGAACGGTCTGTCAGAACTGGAAAATGACATTCACGCCGGACAGGCCGAGATTGGCGATATGCAGGAACGTATGGCCGATCAGGACGACCCAACCGCCAAAGACAGCATGACAGGCTTCCAGAACCGCGTGGAGGAACTGACAGATACTGTGGACGAACGCCTCAAATTGCTTTCTGGCAGGGAGCTGTCAGGAACCGAGAATGAAGTGGCCATGCGTCCTGAATTGGACGTGACAGTGCCAAAACTTTAATGCCTAGAACTCTCCGCACGCCTTCTCAACAACAGCCATAATCATCGCTTGCGGGTGGTAATCCCCGTAGCGCTGCATGACTTCACGGATTTCTCCGTTCCGAGCCTGCGTCACGGCGTCTGATGCAAAATACCATTGGTCAATGCACTCGGCGAGCTGAGCATGATTTTCCAACTGCGTAGCGACAATGGCCATCATACCCACGGAGGTCTGAAACATGCTGTCCTGTGCGCTTTGCTCCCATTTCAGAACATCGGTGCTGGTGAACCCGTTCGCGGCAGAAAGCTGTGGACAGAGCGCAAGCGCGGTTAGAATTCCTTTTTCAAACAATCTCTTGCGAGCGATCATAATCGAAGGATTTTGACCAACACAGATTTACGGGATTCAATGAATTTGGTATTAAGGGAGAGCCCGGTGATACGGGCAAAAACAGCCGGAAAACGCCACTCAGCGCCGAATATCAGGCCATGCTTGCGCGTACCGGGGTAGCGCGGACAAGGATTCCAATCTGACGCGGACATGCATTCCGATGTAGCGCGGACAAGATTCCGGGGCTCGCGGACAAGCCTTTATGGCCCTGTGCCGGGGGTGTTGAGCAATCACGTGGCGGGTAACCTTTCGCTCTTTTGAGGAGCGGGAGGGACCCAATGGCGAGATTGCCGATGAGGAAGATCAGAGAAGCCTTGAGGCTGCGGGCAAGCGGTCTGACGACCCGGGAGGTTGGCCGCAGCATTGGTGTCGGCCGCACGTCGGTCAGCGAGTATGTCAGCCGCGCCACTCGGGCGGGCCTGTCCTGGCCATTGCCGGACGACCTGACGGACGCCGCTCTTGAAGCGCTGTTGTTCCCGGCCCCGCCGCCGGATGCGGCGACCAGCTATCCCAAACCGGAGTGGGCGCTGGTCCATCGCGAGTTGCGCCGACCAGGGGTGACCTTGTCGCTCCTATGGGAGGAATACCGTGAAGCCCACCCCAAAGGTTATGGCTACAGCCGGTTTTGCGAGCTGTACCGCCGCTGGGAGGGCAAGCTGGCGCCTGTGATGCGCCAGCAGCACGTCGCGGGCGAAGCCCTTTACGTGGACTATGCGGGCGCAACCTTCGAGATCATGGACCCCGAGACCGGCGAGCTACGCCAGGCCCAGTTTTTTGTCGCAGCCCTTGGGGCCTCGAACCTGACCTATGCCGAGGCGACCTGGACACAAGGCCTGTCCGACTGGATCGGCTCTCACGTCCGGGCCTTTGCCTTCTTCGGCGGCGTGCCTGCCACGGTGGTCTCGGACAACCTCAAATCCGGGGTCACCAAGGCCTGTTTTCACGACCCCCAGATCAATCGCAGCTACGCGGACATGGCCGCGCATTACGACACCGCCATCATCCCGGCGCGCCCGCGCAAACCGCAAGACAAGGCGAAGGTCGAGGTGGCCGTCCAGCTTGCTCAGCGGTGGATACATGCGCGGCTGCGGGACCGGCGCCTTACTTCCCTGACCGAGTTGAACGCGGCGATCCGGGAGCTGCTGGAGACATTCAACAACCGGCGCACGCGCCATCTCGGGGCGAGCCGCCGGGAGCTGTTCGAACAGCTTGAACGCCATGCGCTGCAACCGCTTCCTCTGGAGCCTTATGTCTTCGCCGAATGGCGCTGCCGGAAGGTCGGGCTCGACTACCACGTCGAGATCGACCGGCACTATTACTCGGTGCCCCACACCCTGCTGAAGGCGCAGGTCTGGGTACGTATCACCAGCCGCACCATCGAGATATTCCATGCAGATCAGCGCGTTGCCTCACATGCCCGGACATCAGGTAACCGCAAGCATTCCACGGTGCTGGACCACATGCCGCCCAACCACAGGGCTTACGCCGACTGGACACCCGAGCGCCTGCACCGGTGGGCCGCCAAGGTCGGCCCCAACACTGCCGCACTGGTCGAAGTGATCCTGCGTTCACGCAAGCATCCCGCCCAGGGATTCCGGGCCTGCCTTGGCATACTGCGTTTGTCCAAGGGGTATGCGGCTCCTGAGTTTGAAGCGGCGGCAGACTACGCGCTGGCCATCGGGGCCCACTCCTACAGCTCCCTCCAATCCATCCTGAAGAACAAGAGATATCGCCGGGCACCAGATCGGCCCGCAGAGGAACCGGCGATCACCCACCCTAACATACGCGGCGCCGATTATTTTCACTGAGAAAGGATACACATGCTTGACCATCCCACACACGACCTGCTGCGCCAGCTCAAGCTGGACGGCATGGCGGACGCCTTCACCGATCTGCAATCTCAAGACAGCGCAGCCGACATGGGGCATGCCGAATGGCTTGGCCTTCTGATCGACCGTGAGATGGCAAACCGCACGACCAAGCGGTTCCAATCCCGGCTGCGCGCCGCCAAACTGCGCCATAGCGGAGCCAGCATCGAGGACGTGGACTTCCGCTCACCGCGCCGCCTGGACAAGGCCCTGTTCCAGGAATTGGCCACAGGGCGCTGGATCAAGGAGAAACGGAACTTGCTGATCACTGGCCCCTGTGGTGTCGGCAAGAGCTGGCTGGCTTGCGCCCTGGGCCAGAAAGCCTGCCGTGACAATGCCACCGTCATCTACAAGCGCCTGCCACGCCTGTTCTCTGAATTGCAGCTCGCCCATGATGACGGACGCTTTCCGCGTATCTTCCGGCAACTCGTCAAAGCCGATCTGTTGATCCTCGATGACTGGGGGCCGGACCGCATGACTGCCCCGCAGCGCCGGGACCTGATGGAAATCGTCGAAGATCGCTACGGCGCGGGCGCGACCCTGGTCACCAGCCAACTGCCCGTGGACGCTTGGCACGACATCGTCGACGAACCCACCTTCGCCGATGCCATACTCGATCGGCTGATCCACAATGCACATCGTCTGAGCCTCGATGGTCCCTCCATGCGCAAAACCCGGGACGCCCCCGCAGCCAAAACCATTGACGAAAAAGCCAACAACTGAGATGTCAAATCAAACGCTCAGCATCCCGCACGGATTTTGTCCGCGCACCCCGGAATGCATGTCCGCGTGTCGTTGGAACGGTTGTCCGCAAAGCCTGGAATGCGCAGCCATGCTCGAAAAGGTTCCTTTTTGAGCAACAAACCATGCCTGAACCCCGCACTATCGCATACTTGCGCGTTTCCACACGTGAGCAATCCACTGACCGTCAGGCTTATGGCCTGCGCGATCTTTGCGATGAATTTCATGTCGAGCATTTATCCGCAGGTGCGCGCCACCGTCCGGTGTTCGAGGCCGCGATATCCCGCCTCAAACCCGGTGATACGTTTCTGGTCTGGGATTTGGACCGCGCATTCCGCTCCACGATTGACGCACTGATCACAGCAGATCAGTTGCGAGAGCGCGGTATTCATCTGCGCATCGCCCAGATGAGCTTTGATACGGCCACGGAAGAAGGCGAGCTGTTCTACACGCTCATCGCCGCCTTTGCGCGGTTTGAGCGGCGTATTCTGGCACGCCGCACCCGTGAAGGGCTGGCGGCGGCCAGAGCCAACGGCAAACGCCTGGGCAGGCCGCCCAAGCTGGATAAGGAAACTGTGCGTCTGGCGCATGAGGACATTGCGGAGAATGGCTATCCCTGCCGCTATGTCGCCCATCTGCTGGGCGTATCACGCATCACCCTGCAACGCGCCATAAGGCGCGAGGGGCTGGCATGAAGGATCACACATCAAACGAAAGGAAACCCCAATGATACAATCATCTTATGACGTCACACCGGAGGAACTATTTCGCCTCGTCCTGGCCTACACCTCTATCCGCAAACCGGGAACGCGCAGCGAAATCCTCAGCGCCCTGGAAAAACTCACCATGGATCAATGGATGAATGAGGGGCGGTGAAGGTGAGGTAGCGCAAGCCTTAGCCGCCTTCTGTTAGAGCGGCTAAGAGCGCCTATGCCGTCACCAGATCGCTGATCGTCAGGTTGTTGTAATTCTCAGTATACATCAGATCGGTCATGGAATAGCTCGTGCCTGTCCCATCGCGGTCAACCTGTAAGAAGCTATGATTACCTGCATAGGTGATTTGCACCCAATCAGATAGTGTATGTGTGGCACTGTCATAGCCGTAGTCACTCAAGACATCTGCGATATTGATTGTCTCGCCAGCTTGGAAATCACCCACGAGATCACGTCCATCAAAGGCGGTTTCACCTTCGAAGACAAATGTATCAATTCCGTCCTGCCCCCAGAGTTTATCAATGCCTTCATCCGCATACAACGTGTCAGCACCATCGCCGCCCAGAAGCGTGTCCGCTCCATCGCCGCCGCGCATGGTATCGGCTCCAGCTTGCCCATACATCAGATCAAGCCCAGCATCACCGTTTAAGACATCATCGCCGTTACCGCCCCAGATCGTATCGGAATCTGCGCCGCCATGAATGGTGTCATTCCCATCTCCACCAGAGAGCACATCATTCCCGGCCTCACCGTGGATCTCATCATCACCTGCACCAACAAACCCGGTGGTGTTGTATTGGTCATCACCGAAGATAGTATCGTTGCCGTTTCCGCCGTATAAGACATCATCGGCCTCATAACCCCAAATCCAGTCATGGCCTTCGCCGCCATAGATGTAATCGGTTACAGCTTGTCCGTTGACCTGGTCATTTCCACCATCTCCATAGATAGTGTCCAGACCGCCGCCGCCATACATGATATCTTCCCCATCACCGCCGTGGATAATGTCATCATCGTCATTGCCGTAGATAATGTCGTTCCCGCCATCACCCCAGATTTCATCCTGACCACCACCGCCGTGGATCGTATCGGCATCATCGCCACCATGTAATTGGTCGTCTCCGCCTGAGCCGACAATCGTATCTTCGCCCGCGCCACCATAAATGACATCAGACCCGTCATTCGCACCAGCGACCGCGTAATCACCGTAGATCAGATCATCGCCAGCATCACCGTGGATCGTATCGTCTCCGGCTGCACCGTAGATCGTGTCATCGTCATCGCCGCCATAAATGGTGTCGTTGCCAGCCCCGCCAGCAATCGTGTCTTCTCCGGCATCGCCATAAATGGTGTCGTCACCTGCACCAACGTAAGCCGCGCTACTGGCCGTATCATCGCCATACAGAATGTCATTGCCTGTGCCGCCGTAAAGAATATCCGCCCCGGCCCAGCCTGTAATGATGTCAATGCCGCCATTCCCGCGCATTGTGTTGTTCCCAGAACCACCAACCAAGGTATCGTAATAATCTGAACCAATCGCGTTCTCGATAGAAATGAACGTGTCTGATCCGTCCGCCCCAGAAGCCGAATTACTCGTCAGATTGATCGTCATGCTGCCCGTCGCATTCGCATAAGAGGCAGTATCATCACCAGCCCCGCCATCAATCACATCATTGCCCGCACCGCCGGAAAGCGTGTTCGCAGTCGCGTCTCCTGTCAGGGCATCGTCTCCAGAACCCCCGATTAGGTTCTCGATACCCTGGAACGTATCAGTCCCTTCACCTGTGGCAGTACCAGTGATCAGGCTGGCCGTGATCGCTGCTGAGACACTTGCAAAGCTCAGTGTGTCATTGCCTTCACCACCCCAAATCGTGTCATTCCCCGCACCGCCGGAAATAAGGTCATTGCCGCTTCCTGCGTGAAGCTTATCATCACCGTCTTCGCCATAAAGCTCATCATCGCCTCGTCCGGTTGATACTGTATCATTTCCACCATCAGCATTTACAATATCAGTGCCACCATTCGCGAAAATTACCCTACCTCCTACATGACCGGAGATAGTTTCGGTCGATGTGTCTGATGAACTCAACTCAAAAATCAGAGGATAGGGATAGATTGTGAAGCCATCTTCAAACTCAATGCTTTCGATGACTGCATCTGATTGAGATTGTTGAGAAATCGTTGTAGTTCCTGACAGCACTGCTGTTGCTTCCAACACCAGATCATTCCCATTGTAAGAAAAATCTATGTCTTCTGGCCGAAGCGCATTTCCTACTATCAAGCGATCAGTGCCACTTAAGTCAACGATAGTATCCAAGCCTGATGAGAAGTAGAAAATATCATCTCCTGCACCTCCGCTTAAATCATCATCGTCGGCTCCGCCGTCAAGTTCATCATCTCCACTTCCGCCCGCAAGAAAATCGTCTCCGCCTCCGCCATAGAGTTTATTATTGCCGTTCCCACCCGATATACTGTCGTTACCGTCTTCACCATTAATGATATCGTCGCCATCTTCCCCAGAAAGTGTGTCAGAGCCTGCGCCGCCATAAATTGTATCGTTTCCATTCCCCCCATATACTTGATCGTCCCCACCCCCGGCATCTACTGTGTCATTGCCACCGTACGTACTGATGTTATCGACAGTGCTGCCAAATGTAATGCCATCAATGACGTCATCCTGCTCGCTGCCAATAGTATTCATTGATCCCGACCAGTTCAGGAGCAGGTTTTTGAGATCGAGGTTTGTGTCATAAAGCTCCACGGTCTCAACGCCGCGCCCATCAGCGTCTCCAAGATCAAGAAGTTGATCTGCGATAGTTACATTGATACCCACAGTGCCGCCACTGTTTAGGCCAGTAATTCTAATGTGATCGTTTATGACGCGCGTATAAACCAAATCTGTGGAGTATAATTGCCCGTTTGAAAACATTTTCAGCACATCAGTCCCGGAAGAATCATTAATGTAGACGCTGGCGTTGCCCCAACCAATATATTCGTAAGTATCATCTCCCGTGCCGCCTTCGGCTAGGTCTTGAATAGAAGCATTCCCCCAACCATCGCGTATCAGATCGTTTCCATCTCCTCCCACGCTGTGATCAGCGCCTTCACCTCCGATGAGGGTATCATTGCCACCAGCGCCATCGAGGAAGTCATTTCCGTCCCCACCACTCAGAAAATCATTAGCGGAATCGTCGCCTGCGTTGTCCAAACTATGACCGTAGATAAAGTCGTTTCCAGCGCCGCCTTCATAGTTGTCTGCTCCGGCATACCCAACCATAGTGTCAGCATTCAAAGTTCCAGTCTGACTATTGTTCGAGCTGTTTCCTTCATACGTTTCGCCCAGCGGATTATTAATACGGTACTCAACGGACGTTATGCCGTTGGCGGGGTCATGGTTAGCAGAATCCAGAACCAGACTTGAATCGCTACTGGAAATCGCAGCGGCAAATAATGAGTTCCCGGTAGCATCCAGGCCGAAATCATTGCCCGATCCATTGTGCTGCGTAATAGACCTCAGAAACGCAGAAACATCCAACCAGAAGTCAAGGCGTTCACTGGCTGTACTCAAGTTGGTGGCGATGTCCTCCAAGCTGTCCAGCGCGTCCTGATCAAAGGTACGAGCTCCAGGAATATCCAGAATATCGCCAGCAAAGTCATAGCTGATAGTATCAGTGAAAAGGTTGCTCGCCGCCGATTGCATAAGAACGCTTGCGCTTAAACGCGGGAAAAGCGTCGCGTCCCAGAACTCCTGAAATTCACGCGCTTGCACCGCGCCGGGGTCAGTGCCCCATTCGTTCCTGTCAACGAAGCCTTGGCCGAGGTATTCCTCAACAAATTCGAGCTGGCGTGCATCCTCAATAAAGTCTCCCCGGCTTGTTGGGCTGACACCATCTACACCCGCCCATCGGAAGAGGATCGCCTCAATAGTGTCCGTTACATCCGACCAGTTCTCGAAAATCTCGGTGAAACTGTAAGAGACAATCTCTGTCATCAGAGACATTAAGCTATCTGGGGCAGTTTCATCGTTATCAAGGCTCAGCGCAATGTGCAGATCAGGCATCTGGTTATAACCGCGCATAGTCGGCAGGAAGGCCGCGCGCACATCGAAATTATAGTCCTGTGCGTAGCGCGTATTGGTCGCTTCGATTTCAAAATTGTAGTTCCCGGCTTCAAGCGTGCCGGAGGAGGTGGTGACCGTGCCCGTATGCGTCAGGCCTGTACCAGTGCCACTCCCAATCACTGTAGCGGCTAGATTGATACCAGTGATATTGAGCGAAGCCAGGCTCAGCAGCTCTTCGCTTTGCGTCTGGCCATCCAGGTTCGCATCCTCCCAGATTTCAAGGTCTGACCAAATCGCGTCATTGGCATCAATAACCCCGTCACTGTTGCTGTCATGCGCGGCCAACGCGGAAAAACCGTCCGTTGTTGCATCGCCGAACATCTCTGTCCCATTGTCGATCCGGCCATTATCGTTGAGATCACGGACAAGAAATCCGTCGCTATGCCACGATGTTGCCTGCGCAAAGCCATCCCCGTCGAGATCGAAGTAGGTTGTGTAATTCCCACCAGAGGCGCTAATGTAGTCCGCGCTCACCCCGTCTCCATCAAGATCGATGACAAGGGGATCCCACCACCCAGTGAGCGTAACGCCAAAGAACACAAGCGTGGTTTCGTACCAATCAGAAATCTCATTAACTAAACTTTGGGTCGTAGTTGAAACCCAGTCAACCCAATCTGCAACGGCGTAGAAGGACCCGCCTGCAAGATTTAAGACAGCTTGAAATGCATTAATCTTATCCGCCACTATCGCCGCATCAGCATTCCCGGAGTTCGCATCAATCCAATCTTCCATGGCCTCAAGAGAAGCAGCCAGCCATTCGGCTTGATCGCCATAGTCCTTAAGAATGTCTGACAAGCTCTGCGCGCTACTGATATCCGCACCGAAGCCGAGAAGTAGACCTTGCCCGACCGTATCTAGAAAACCCGTACTATCTATTGCAGCTTCGAAATAATTTTGTGCCTTGGCCGGATCGTGTTCAGCCAAGATACTAAGTGGCGTGTAGAGCGCAAAAGCTTCCGGCCCGAGGCCGATTGCATCAAGTGCATTTTCGTGAATGGTATTTGTGACAGAAAAATCAAGTTCACCATCACCACCTAAATTGTTTATATTGTTTAACCTTGCCGCCAAATCTTCCTGCATGAGAGTATACTGCATCAACAGTCTAGCGTCTGACCCCGGTGAAAAATCCACCACCGGTGTAGCAACCTCAGCAAAGGCCGCCGTAAAATAGTTCGCCATCTGTCCATTTGTTGTACTATTTTGAACCACACCAAAAGCAATATTTGCGTAGTTCTCGATACTTGTAATTCCAGAGTTTTGCCCCTGTATTCTTAGTTCAGTGTAGTAAACTTCGGCACGGTTCTGGTTTTGCAGATGTAGAGCCTTGAAGTCCGCGAAAGTTAGATTGGCGAGCGCTTCGAGTTGCGTTGTATCAATGGCTGTCATTACTCTTGATCCCTCTTAATGGCTGTTAGTGAAATTCGATCTTGTATAAATTGGGTCGCCGCCTCTCGAGAAGAGAAGCTATCAAACACAGCAAGAACATTGGCTTTTATTTCTCGCCAACTCGGCAATAAACGGCGATCATAATTTAATTGGATTTGAATGTCGTGATGTCGGTAGTAGTGTGTACATTGCGGGACAGAAATATCAGCCAGCTTCTCGGAGCATGTTAAATATGAGATAATTTGACCATCTTCACTCTTTTCATACCAAACATCGTAACGGTCTTGGTTTGTACCGTTAGGCTGTCTATAGTGCTCAAGGCCAAAAAAGTTTTCAACAAAGTGACTTGCATCCAGATATTCAACGCTTTTTAGGGCTGAAGCATTAAATTCAATTGAGCCATTTTGAACTTCTGAAGCCAGTATACTCAGATTTGTCCACCAAGGGGTTTCTTTATTTATTCGCTCTTGTTCATCTCGCGGCAAGAAACTCGGAAAGTAAGTACGAAGATGGATTTTATTGTCCGTAAATGGCGGCACAGACTTGTTGAAATAAGATTTCGGAATGAAGTAATCACGCTTACCTACCACCCCTTTGACAACTTCGTCTGTGTATCGCGACTCATCTTTGCATGCAGCACCCGGGAGCAAAAACAATAGCAAGAATAGGGATAGCGTGTATTTCTTCATTTAACCTCCAAACAAAGCACATCATACGCGCGTGTTTTTGCATTTGATACTAATTATAGGTTGCGTACTCAGGTGGCTGTGGATAATTCCTTGTGAGCAAAGCTGGAAAACAAATAGGCGTAAGATGAGCAGAATATCTCTACCCAATGGCATTGATGCTCTTATGTCGGAGCATTCGCTACAGGACGCGATGCGCTTGATTGAGCGCACGGCGCGTTGGGTCGATCCGGCGACGTTTGAACTATTGCCAGTCTGGTATCCCGAGTTCGCGCGTAACGTTCACTTCTACAAGTCCAACTGGACTGAACCGCAGATGAACACCAATCGCCAAACTGGCCAGTCGGTACATAAGCAAGAAGGCAATTCAAACGCGAACAAAGCCCTGACCCATGCCTTGGGTTTGCGTTCAGATGGTCGCAAGGATTGGACATGCTGCCATCTGTGGGGTGTTGATGATGCCCGGTATCAAGAAACAAACGCTGTGGTTCAGGACAGGCGCTTCTTTTCCTGTGTTGCGAACATGGTTCTCCTACCAATGCCGCTCAAAGCCTTCACCGATGCCATCCCAGAAGTGAAGGCAATGTTGAGGATCTGCGCCCGGAACCTCTATGGCTGGCAGTGCGATCACGATAGTCAGAGCGGCACAAATTCCGCCCTTGATTGCTGGTCGGACTGGAGTTCCTACCCTGCGAGCTGGCCGAAGAAGAGCGACGACCCTCAGCCGCCAGGTATCATGCAAATCAACGCCGATATTCGCAGTTCCGCCCAACGACGCTGGAACGCTATCCGCAGAGATCTGTCACAGGCAGGGCGGCACTACCCTCGCAATGAAGTTATGGAAGCCCTGAACTATTGGAACCTTGATCCATCGCAGCCACTTGAGCATGCGCGAGAGCGGAACATTAGCACCTGATCATGTTGCGCCGCATTAAATCTACCTAAACGCCCCAAATCGCCACTAAGTGCCACGGCAAGATGTTGGTGGTACTACCACCACCTCTTGGCAAGGGAGCCCGCTGCGCGCTCCCGTTGCATCCCTCCGGCGGCTGGCTCATCCAGGGTATACGAACCCATTCAGAGCCAGGAGAACGTGTGGCCGTTCAAACACCACCATTTCATGGAGACCAGGAAGGGAGCATTTCATTGCTGCCCTTGCCTTGGAACCATCCCATCGATCCAAGGGCTATCGCGCCCCTTGAAACCACTCGCAGGGCTTGGAGATGTCCCTCTCCACCTGCACCGAACCATGCACAAACGACTGGCCGTTCGATCACCAATCAGGGGAGCGTTCCTGCTACCCCCGATACCCCCATGACGACTTCATCGAGACCAACGAGCGTTCCTGCCCCTATGAAACCCTGCCCCCTGCGCGTGTTGTGAAGAGATGACTCCACCGCGGTCAAGAGGCTGTTCCCAATCCACCTAAACTTCTTGGGGAAACCCATACTGAACAGATTGCCATCAGGTTGAAAGCATGCTCACATATATCCTAAGTTGATTTGCAAAAAAGGTTGAGGAACCTAGTGACTGAATTCGTACTAACCTCTGAAGAACTAAAAGAACTTGAACTCCCCGAGGTTACCTCCGTTGCGCCACCGAGTTCAGCATCGATCAATGCGAAACCAACGTTTCAACCTCAACAGTTAATTCTTCTCTTCGACCCGGATCAGTGGGAAGAATTTATCCTCGAATGGGCGCACCAGAAAAAGAAAGAGTACACCCTTGTTTCAAGACTGGGCGGCGCTAACGATTACGGCATCGACGTCGCTGCCTTCCGAACAGCAGAAGGGTTTCAAGGGAGTTGGGACAACTACCAGTGTAAACACTATGCAGACCCGTTGACTCCCAGTGATGCTTTGCCGGAAATTGGAAAGATCCTCTGGCACTCGTACAATAAGAAGATAACCGTACCGGACAACTATTTTTTCTTTGCCCCGAAAGACTGCGGAGCCAAGCTGAAGAAACTCTTGCTGGATAAGCCAAAATTGAAGCAGGAAGTTACTTCACGTTGGGACAAAACAATTGCGCCCAACATTACCTCCAAGGAAGCGATTCCACTATCGGGTTCCTTTGAAGCATATGTGACAAAGTTCAATTTCAACATCTTCCAATACAAGCCTAGCTTAGATGTAATTGACGAGCACAGGGCCACCCCCTACCACGCAGCTAGATTTGGCGGTGGTTTGTGCCCTAGACCAGCAAGTATTTCACCGCCGATTGCTCCTTCCAGTGACGAAAATAGATATATCGAGCAGCTCCTGGAAGCCTATTCTGACTGTGGACAAGAAATCAAAGGGGTAGATGAACTGGCCTCTCACAAAGAGTTCCAGGACCATTTCAATCGGTCTCGGCAGGTTTTTTACGAAGCTGAATCGCTTGTAAATTTTGCTAGAGATAGCGTTCCGAAGGGAACATTTGAAGCGCTACAAGATGAAGTCTTTCACGGTGTAAAAGACACGGAAGAAGAGGATTATGAGACAGGGTACAAGCGCGTCAAAGCAGTTACGAAAGAGGCTTCAAAGTTAAACTATTCGGCCAACGGGTTGAGCGGAGTGGTAACGGTAAAAGATCTTCGTGGGATTTGTCATCAGCTTGCGAATGGTGATCGTCTGACTTGGAGGAAGTGAAATGGCGATAACAGGCAAGACTAGAATTCAACCTTTCAACAGCCCCTTCGAAACGGGAGTGCGGTCTCTCTGCGTCTTAGCTTCCGATATGGATATAGAACTAGACCTCCAACAACTTTCCGCATTTGACTACCTAGTTGTTCATACTGGAGACTTTGAAGCTGCCCCATCCAGTCTCCACCCGGAGAACCCTACTAGGAATGGTGAACTGGTAATACGTCGTGAACTCGTTGCGCGCGGGTTAAGCCTCATGGAAGCTAAGGGGTTGGTGTTGAAGACGATGCGACCTAACGGCTTTTTCTATAAATCAACTGAAATCGGAGAGGTGTTTATAAACAGCCTCACCACACCATACATTGTTGCGCTCCGAGAACGAGCCATTTGGACTATTAAGAATTACAACGCGTTTGGGGGAAACGCCTTCCCCATTGTGTTTAACAAAGCGTTCGACCGTTGGTCGGCAGACTTTCACTTCGAACAGATTGCGATTTCGACCAGATGACTGATACCCTTACAATGAATTTTAGGCACCTTTGCTTTACTGGTCCGCGAAAAAAGCCAGCTGTCATTGAGTTTTCGGATGGATTGAATATTGTCTTCGGTCCATCAAACACCGGGAAGTCATCCATCCTTGACGCCATTGACTTCATGATGGGGCGAGAGCGCAAGCTTAAAGAGATCCCCGAACATGTCGGATACTCTGACATTTCACTCGGTTTGGAGTTTTCTGATCAAAGTAAGTTCACAGTCGTACGTTCAATCGACGGCGGACACTACAAACTTTTCTCTGGGCTGCACAACGCGCCGCCGGAAGATCAAGAGTTCCAAACTCTTCGAGAAAAAAATTCAACAAAGAAGGAGCAAAGCCTATCTGATTTCATTTTGGAAAGAATCGGCCTGGCAGGAAAGCTCCTAAAAAGAAACGCACGAAACGATAAGGAAAAGCTTTCAATTCGAACATTGCTGCCAATCTTTGTGGTGGACGAAACCAATATTCAAACTGAAGGCTCCCCTTTCATGTCTGGGCAGTTCACTAAGAGGACTTCGGAAACTTCAAGGTTAAAGCTGCTTCTCACCGGTGTTGATGACAGTTCACTCGTCTCCGAAAAAACATCCGAAGCAGAAAAAATATCTCGGTCTGCTCGTGCAGGATTGCTGGATGATCTAATTCAAGACATGAGGACCAAAATCCTTTCGGTTGCGAGCAAGGATACAACGATTGACGAACTTCGCGATCAAGAAAGCAAGCTGAATGGGTCCATTGAGCAGGCAAACACTTCTCTTCAAGCTCACCAGAAGGGATACTATGAAGCACTGTCGGCGAGAAACTCTGACAGAAAGCAGCTTCATGAAAAAACTGAACGGCTTTCAGAAGTTAAAAGTATGCGCAAACGGTTTAATATCCTCCTGTCTCACTACCTGTCTGACGTGGAACGGCTGGATGGAATTATTGAATCGGGCGCTTTAGTTTCCGCCTTATCAGATGAGATTTGTCCACTCTGTGGTGCTACACCAGAGAATCAAGACCCCGATCACGCCTGCGACGGAGATATTGACAGCATCGTGCAAGCAGCCCAGGCCGAGAAGTCGAAAGTACTTCTGTTGCACAGGGATCTTTCGCGAACACTTGAGCAGCTTAGCATGGAAGAGCAAGAGGTGGACGGTCAAATTGTGGCGCAGCGCGCGCAATTGGATGAAAGCCAAAAATCTTTGAACCTCCTTGAACCTGACTTCACTCAGTCACGAACTGATTACTCCGAGTTGATTTCCAAAAAATCACAAGTCAGCAAGGCGATTGGCTTGTTCGAAACTCTGGAAGATTTGCAAACACGATTTCAAAGTCCTGACGAGGGCGAAACGCCTGATAAGAACACTGACAGTACCAAAGTTCCTGCTGTTGCGCTTTATGATCTGGCGCAAGAGATAGAAAAACTTCTTGAGGAATGGAACCTGCCTAATGCCGACAATGTTCACTTCTCCGACGATGAGATGGATATTGTCATCAACGGAAAACATAGGGCGAGCAATGGTAAAGGTCATAGGTCGATCACGCATTCGGCAACGAGCATTGGATTAGCACGGCTCCTCGAAAGAAAGTCTTTGCCTCGTCCCGGGTTTGTGATCTTGGACTCCCCGCTCATTGCTTACGAAGAACCTGACGAGGATGATGAAGTCTCACAAACGGACTTGAATGAAAAATTTTTTGCAGATCTTCAAAAATGGAACAGCACGCAAACAATAATCTTTGAGAACAAGAAGTCGATAACGCCAAACATAATGAACTATGGGAGAGTTACTCAGTTTACGAAGAGCGAAACACACGGTAGATATGGTTTCTTCCCTCTTTAAGCAGAGAGTAGAGGCGGCAGGCGTGCCGCCACTCTTATCCTGACGCGTGCCCTGGCACGCTTGGAACCTATTCTTTCAGCTTGCATCAAATCCGGTGACGCCTGGCGGCTGTGGGTCAATCATCTTGCCGCCGCTATCGCGGTCTCCCGAGAAGACGTTGACCCATCACCGGAAGGTTTGATCGAGACGTCCCGAAGCCGCGCATGCGCGGCTTTTTTGTTGGGACGCTCGCCGCTGGGCAGAGGTTCAAGCGCGGGGTCATCAGGACGGCTTCGCCTTCAACCTTATGAAAGCGAGGACATTATGACTCTCCTGTTTGCCCAGCCCTACGACATCTCCGCCACTGGCTTCTATTTCGAGGACTTTGCTGACTATGAAACCAAGGCCGCAGCCTTGCGGAACCACTACGGCCAGAAGGTCGAGGAGTTTGAAATTCAGTTCATTGACGGCGAAGCCATTGATTGCGCACTGGCCTCAGCCATCGGCATCAACCAAGCCAACCTGCCCCAATATTTCGAGCTGGTCGAGGAGTTGGGCGATCACGACAAACAGGTGATTATCATTGCCGTTGGTGAGTGTGGATACGATTTCGAACCAGACCCGCGCCGTTTTGACGTGGATATCTATCCGGTTACCTCCACGCGCGAGCTAGCAGAATTGTTCGTGGATGAAGGGCTGTACGGCGATATCCCCGAGCCGATCCGGTTCAATATCGATTATGAGGCCATCGCCCGTGATTTGGCCGTGGACTTCACCGAAACCGAGATCGCAGGCGAAACCCTTGTCTATGCGTGCCGATGATGGAGGGCCACGTTTTTTGTTTTGTAGCGACGAGTCGCCAGACGATACGACCGGGACCGTCTAAATGTTTTGTCCACAACCTATTGATTTAACGCTGAAAAAATGTAAATTCTAAGTTGAACCACCTGACAGCAATGAACTGTGCCTGAAGCGCGCAGAGATAAGGATGCACCCCCGGAATGCATATTGAAAAGATCACTCTAAGAAATTTCAGATGCTTTGGCGACAATGCCACGTCAATTTCACTAGCGCCAGGCATCAACGGATTTGTAGGAGACAACGGGTCTGGGAAATCATCTGCGCTTGAAGCGTTGAAAAGGCTGTTTTCACCAAACCCGGAGGAATGTCGACTTCGAAAATCTGATATTCATTTCGGGCCAAAAGAGGACAGCCAAACGGTTTCAGAGAGAGAGGTCTTCATAGATGTCGTTTTTGGGTTCGACGAAGGCTTCGATGTTCCAACCGTTTTCAATGATGTTTTCTTTGACGCCTCAGGTGAAGCTCTAAAGGTTCGAGTGCGCCTAGAAGCACTATACGTTAGCAATGAAGCGTTTGAAGACGAAATTGAAGTCAAGACTTACACTATACGCACACTGGATGAAGTACCGTTTGGTCCCGACGATGAAAGAAAGGTTCCATTTCGAGGACGGCCACGCCAATTTGCAGAGCTTTTCTATATACCGGCCCACAGAGACTCTCTTGGCGTTACCAAACATGCGTTAAAAAATGTACTGAAGAGGATCGAGCGTTCGGCTGCGTGGGATGATATCACAAAAAGCCAGTCAAAGAACTTTGCCCAACAGCTTGAAGATAATTTAAACGGTGTTGTTGCCATTCAAAAGGTTACTGAAGACTTGAAAGGGTATTGGGGAGCCTTGCACGATGGTCACTATGATGCTGATCCGTTAATTAGCGTCGTCGCCACAGAATTTGAGAAACTAATACGAGACCTAACACTCCGTTTCCAGAAATCCCCAGGGGGCGGACAACGGCAGTTAGATGAGCTTAGCGAGGGACAAGTATCTCTCCTGTACTTTGCTCTGTCAGCGACTCTACATGGATTAGAAAGAAAAATGGAGCGCGCGAGCCCGAAGGCCCTCGAGGGCTTTAAGGCGATCGATTTCACTCCGGCACCCTTGACCATTTTTGCTCTTGAGGAGCCAGAGAATCATTTGGCTCCATTCTATCTACCAAGATTGATGTCCCTATTATCAAAGCTTTACGAAGACGGATCAGCTCAATCGATAGTCACCAGTCATTCAACTAGCATCCTAACCCGCATCCCGCCAAGAAGGGTTCGGTATTTCAGAAATTGCAGATCTAAGCTTACGAGTACTGTAAAAAACATCCCCCTTCCAGAAGAGGGTACCGAAGAGGATAAATTTTTAAGTCAGGTTATTTTGGCCAATCCTGAAATATATTTTGCACGACTAATCATCGTCGGTGAAGGTGATAGCGAGAGAATTGTAATACCGCGTATCGCTGAGGCGTTCGATATTCCGCTGGACCCTTCCTTTGTAGCCTTCGTGCCAGTGGGAGGACGTCACGCACAGCATTTGTGGACGCTGGCTAGCGGACTAGGAATACCGCATTTAACGTTGCTCGACCTTGATCTGGGGAGATATAGTGCTGGAATGGGGCGGGTGAAGAATGGAGCGCAATGGCTTAAAGACATAGGCGTACCAATCGAACCCTCTGATGTTATCTCGAACGAGGAACTTACGCCTGAGACCTTTCAAGGTTGGGTAAATTGGCTGCGCTCGAATGAGGTATACTACTCCAGCCCACTGGATCTAGACATGATGATGATCAGCCATTTCCCTTCAGCATATGCACCCTCAAAAGCATTTGATCCCAGCAAGGTAAAAATGACTGACGTTGCAAAATCTGTTTTTGGGGATAACGGAAAGGGCAACGCGGAACTAAAAATTGTAAATAAGGAATTCACTGACGAACAGCTATACGTATACAAAAACCTATTCAAGTCCAAGTCGAAGCCGGCATCACATCTTCGGGCATTGGCAACTCTTGAAGACAAGGAAATTCTTGCTGGATGCCCAGAGCCATTGAAGGCCTTAGTTCAAAGAGCCAAAGCACTTTTGAAGCCGGAAATTGCGGACGAACCCGACCGGAATTTCTTTGACGATGGTGAAGTCATGGAGCAAAGCGAATGACGCATGTATCAGAGGAGAACTGGACCCCGTCACCAGGTATACGACTAGAGGGAAAAGCACTGGAGATAGTGCAATCAGATCGTTCACTGACAGTTCTTGCGGGACCAGGTTCAGGCAAGACCGAGATTCTGGCACAGCGGGCCGCATACCTCCTTCAAACAGGCGCGTGCCCTCCACCTCGCAAGATTATAGCGATTGCCTTTAAAGTAGACGCGGCGCGCAATTTGTTAGATCGCGTGACGGATAGATGCGGACAAGATGTGGCAAAACGTTTTGAGTCACTGACTTTAGATGCTTTCGCCAAGAGATTACTGGATCAGTTCTTAGAAGCTGTACCAGAACCATGGAGGCCAACCGCTGACTATACAATTTTTTTCCCCAACAGAGATATTTGGGAAGATTTTGGCCAGCGAAACAGTGAGGACCACCCAACAATCCGCGGCAAAAATAATAGGCAACTTGATAAATTAGTGCACAGCTCAATGCCTTGCTTCAGCATTGACGACATATCCACGCCGGATCACGGGATTCAATTTTCTTGGTGGCACGAAAACGTCAAGGCTACACAATCTCGCCTAACGTTTGATATGATCAAATTGCTTGCTACACATATCTTAAGTTCGCGGCCAGCAATCTTAGAGGCGCTCAGAAATACCTACTCCCATGTTTTTCTTGATGAGTTTCAAGACTTCACCTCATCTCAGTATGAGCTATTGAAAGCTGGTTTCTTCCAATCGGACGCGCTCTTGACTGCAGTGGGGGACACAAATCAGGCAATTATGAGGTGGGCTGGTGCACGAAAAGACATATTCCAAAAGTTTGAGGAAGACTTCAATGCAGATAGTGAGAGGCTTCTATATAATTTCAGATCCAACAGTCGAATTGTGTCCGTAATAAACAGTCTCGCATCCGGGATAGAGAACGACTATGTCGAGACTGTCTGCGCTCGACAGAACGAAGATGTTTCCGATGATGCGGTATCAGGCTGGGTCTTTAACACGCGAGAAGACGAAGCAAAATATTTGGCTACTTACATCTCGAACGAACTACGAGATAACCAACAGCTATCCGCATCCGACTTTGTTATTCTCGCTCGCCTTCGCGTTGACGATATTGAAAAGCGCCTTCGTCCATTTTTTGAATCTGAGGGAGTCAAACTTAGGAATGATGCAAGACTGCTTGGGAAAATCGCAGTACAGGACTTAACAAAAGAGAGGGCTTTTCAGTTCTTCAAGAGTGCATTCAAGCTTTCCGTAGGTGTTCGCGAGGGAATGCCATTTCAAGAATGTAGGGATACAATAGCTGATTTGCGCGGCTTGGACATCAGCACTGAGCGAGGACACAGTGAAACCCTTAGATACATCCGAGAACTTCTGGACAGCCTCAAGGCGTTGTCGTCGGATAGAGTACCGTCTACCCTTTCCGGCGCAGAAGTTTCTGAAGTATTGTTGCAGCATGTGGAACTCAGTGAGTTCAAAAAGGCTTTCAGAGAATATTCAAGCGAAGATCGCTTGAACGACGTGGTATCAGGATTCGAACAGTTCTTTGACGAGTGTCGTAGCAATGCTGCGACCTGGCAGGAGTGCATTGACAACATTGAAGGTGCGAACACGGTTCGCCTGATGACCATCCACAAGAGTAAAGGTCTCGAGTATCACACAGTAATTTTTCTTGAGCTAAATGATGACGCTTTTTGGGGAAACGACGACGACGTAAATGTGTTCTTTGTAGCCTTATCGAGAGCAAGAGAGAGAGTACACTTTTCAGTCACTCGTGACTCTAGAGGGATAGAGAACGTTCGTGACTTTTATAATGATTTGGGAAATGCGGGCGTATCTTTCACAGACAGATGATCTTGAGAAACACTCTATGACATGGAGTCACGGTTTTACTGTTCGCGCATTCAACTCCGCCTGCAATGCTTCCAGTGTTGCCAGAGCATTCCGGCGTTCTGGTGTGTTTGGGGCGCTAGCGGCCAAAGCATTGAAGGTTTTGCGCAGCAGGCCGCGCAGTTCGTTATTGCTGAACTTTGCGGCTTCAAATCGTGTGGTGAGTTTCATTCTCTCCTCCTTTGGATCAAGGAGGCCCCGACCATCAGGGCCTTTCGGCCCCGTTCCCATCATCCTCGGCTCATAAAGGCCTGATGGTGGCGGCTGTTCGTGATTTGAAGGAAGGGGAGAGAGATCACCTGTGCGATTTAGCGCACGCATTTATAGCGATGGCGCGGCAAGCGCTTGCCTCAAAACCTGTTATCTGCTTTGACCGAGCAAACAAAAAAAACCGCGAGGAACACATGGGAATTGATCTGACTGGACTAAGCCCGGCGGAGCTGGACGCACTAGCCAAAGACATTGCAGCCCGCAAGGTGGAAGTGGAAAAAGAAGCCAAGCAAAACGCCTATGCTGAAATGCTGGTCGTTGCCGAAAAACACGGCGTGTCATTCGAGGACGTGATTGCCCTGCACGGCGGCAAAGGGCGTAAATCCGGCGCTAAAGCTGCCGCCAAATACGCTAATCCCGAAGATGCCTCCCAAACCTGGAGCGGACGCGGGCGTAAACCCGCATGGGTTCACGCCGCTCTGGAAGCCGGGAAATCCATCGAAGACCTGGAAATCTAAAACGGGATCAGATCGTCGTCTTCCGGCTTTTTGCGGGCTGCATCGTTGAAGTCAAAGCACTCCTGCAATGCTTCCAACTCGTCCTTACGGAAGACGACATACGCCCATTCGATGGCAAGACGCAGCATGTCTTCGTGCGTATCGCAGTAAAAGCCGCTCATCTCATCGAGCATGGCGGCGTGCTTTTCTTTCAGGTTCAGCATTATTGTATGTCTCATGACAGTCTCCTTTCTTTAGTTGGGTGAATAATCGTCATCGCGGCCACGGGCGCGGTCACGGCTGCGTATATGATCAGAACCGCGCTCCCGCCCGCGTTTTGGCTCGGGCCGGGTTTCCGGCACCTTGCGCAGCTTCACGGCTAGCGCGACATCGCGGTTCAGCTCTTGCAGCTTGGCCTGCTGTTTTTCCCGCGCCAGCTTCACTTGCCGCTGCAATGTGCGCCGTTCGGCCAGTTGCTTGCGGATGATGTCTTGCTTTTCAGCACGGTCACGGCTCTGCGCGCGGGCAATCTCGGCCTCGTTCTCTTGGCGGATTTTACGGTTCCTGCCCGTGATCCAGCCCCAGAGCCCGCGAATGCCTGTGGGCGTTCTGGCCGCGCGTGCCTTTTCCTCAGTAAGCCAGCGTTCTTGCTGCTTGCGTTTGAGATCATCACGGATTTTGCGCTGGCGCTGCACCATCTGGTCGCGTTGGAACTTGGCCGCGAGATTGGCTTTCTCAGCTCTGGCGCGTTCCTCCTTCGCCCAGGCCTTGAGTTTGGGCGTAAGTTGCGCCGCCACATGCGCCCTTGCCATATCCGTTGACAGCAATTCTTTCGGATCACCAAGACGGGTTTTGAGCTCTTTGGTCTTTACTCCCGTCATGCGGCTGAGGGAATACACCTCACCGCGCCAATCCACGGCCACAAAGCCGCGTTTGTCACCACGGGCAAGCCAATAGCCATTCCCGTTGAGCGCCGCTTCAAAGGCCTTACGATCATCCGATCCGCTCCAGCATTCCCGGATCAGAGATTTGACCTCTCTCGGGTCTTGCTTGGTACGTTTGGCCTGCTGCCATTCCGCCAGCGTGAAGCTCAGCGGATCGCGGTTTTTCTTGTCCTTGAACCCGTCCGGCATGCGCCAGCCATGTTCCAGATACAGCTCACGCGAGACCTCATTCAGGCGGGTCTTGTAGTAGGGCAGCTCAATCGCTTTCATCTGCTCGCCGTCGATCCGCGACCAAACAGCGTGAGCGTGCCTGCGGCCTTCTTTTTCATGGAAGACAATGGCGCGGGGCTGGTTTTCTAGCCCGAGACGGGATTCGGCGCGGGCAATGGCCGCTTCAAACGCCTCCACTGGCACATCTTCATGCTCCGGCGGGTTGAGGCTGAGGGAGAACAGATGCTTTTTGCAGCGCGTGCCGCGCGCCACCGCTTCACATTCCTGCATCGCACCCGTCAGGTCATCAGCCGCAAAGCCGCGCAGATCGAACAGCTCTACATGGTCATTGTCGCGATCATTCAGCAAATGCCGCGCCAATTCCTTGCCATGTGCCCGCTGGTTGCCTTTGAGGATCATGAAACGCCTCCATTCAGGCCAAGCGCTTCGATCAGCGCTGCGCGCATCTTGGCGATGTCCGCGCAGGCCTCGCGCAGCTCGGATTCGATTTCCGGATGCACAGGCAGCGTGCCCGTGTTTACGGCACGGGCGAGCTGGTTGAGGTTGCTGGAGAGGTGTGATTGCCCCAGAGCCGCCAGAACGCGCCCCAGAGCCTCATGGTCTGCCACAGGGTTCCTATTCCTGCGCCGCACCTTCTGGAGATCCTGTGCGAACAGCACGGCCTTGATATACGCACCCAGAGGCACGCCATTGGCCGCTTCTTCGAGCTTTGCGCGTTCCTCAAAGGTCAAACGCAGTGAAAACGGCGCTTCACGCTTTTTAGCAGCCTTGGCGGGCTTTGCCGCTAGATCGTTGAAATTATGGTGCGAATTCGTCATCGTCGCACCTCAGATCGTTACGATCAAAAGATGCGAGATTGCGCTCCCAGTCCTCTAAAACCTCGAAGAGAGAGTTTGAACTTTCTCTCTCCAGGCGCGCCATTTACCAAATCCAGACAAAAAAATTGCCCCCGCGGCGTGCAGGCAGGTCAAGCTTGCAGGGCGGACGTCAACGCAGCCAGCACTTCGCTTTGCCGTTTCGACTTGCCCAGGCTGGGCGGCCAAGTCAGCCAGTAACCGTCAATCGTCGCCAGGTCCGGTGCCGGGGCGCATTCCAGTTGACCGGTCTGCAACAGGTTCGCAGCCAGCACCCTGGACCCCAGCACGACACCCAGGCCAAGGCGCGCCGCCCGAAGGGCATGCGCCATGGAATCGACGGAAACCGGCCCGGCCTCCGGCGGAGCCTCGCCCGTCACCCGCGACCATTCCGCCCAGCCCGGCCGCTCACCCCGCAGCTCGATCGCCGGCAACTGCCGCCAGTGCTCGACCCGGCCCGGCGCGGTCATCGGCTGCAGCACCTCACTGGCCAGCAGCGCCTCCTGCCGCCCCTCCCAGCCGCCGCGGCCATAGCGGATCTGCAAGGCGCCGTCCGCGGCCTCGAAATCCAGCCGCTTGGGCACGGTTTCGGTCACCAGCCGCAGGTCCGGGCAGGCTTCAGAAAAGGCCGCAAGCCTCGGCAGCAAAAGCATTTCCAGGTGCGACGGCAAGCCCGCGATCCGCAGCTCGCGAACCGTTTGGCCAAACAGATTTTCGGTTCCCTGCTCCAGCGCACGCAGGGAATCATGCACCAGCGGCAGGTAGCTTTCGCCGTCCACAGTCAACGATACACCGCGCGCCGACCGGATGAACAGCTGGCGGCCCAGCCAGGATTCCAGGTTACGGATCCGCTGGCTGACCGCAGCCTGGGTGGCGCCGAATTCCTCCGCCGCGGCGGTGAAACTGCCGTGCCGGCCCGCCGCTTCAAACACCTTGAGCCAGTCAAGCGGCGGCAGCCCCTGTTTGGTGACCTTTTTCGCCATTAGAAAACCTAACTCTCAAACCCCGATTTCCGTCGTTCTCTTGATGGCTCAGCCGCGGTAGCAGCACAAGAGAGAACAAGGCCAACCGGAGAAACCCCATGCCCCGTTCCGTGACCGCTGACGCATCCGGCAGCTTTTTGACCCTGACTTTCGAAGACGGCAGCGAGAGCCGGTTCCACGCGATCTGGCTGCGCGACAATGCGCTGGATCCCGAGACCCGTTCGCCTGGCAACGGCCAGCGCCTGATCACCATCGGCGACATTCCAGCTGACACCAGGATCAGCACGGCGCTGGTGGACGACGGGGCCCTGACTGTCACTTTCGCCCCTGAAGGCAAAACCGTGACTTTCCCCGGCAAGTGGTTGAAGTCCAACGCCTATGACACTGATCAGTCATCAGAAGTCGGCCGCACCTCCCCGGATGTTGAGACCTGGGACAGCAGCCAGCCTGCCCCCGCGTTCGACTGGAACGAGGTACAGTCGGATCCCAAGGCAAAACGCGACTGGCTGGACGCCATTGCCCGGCTTGGGTTTGCCAAGCTGGTGAACGGCCCGGTGCGCGAGGGGGCGCTGATTGAGTGCGCCAGCATGTTCGGTTTTGTTCGCGAAACCAATTACGGCAAGTATTTTGAGGTCCGGACCGAAGTGAACCCGACCAACTTGGCGTATACCGGCCTGGGCCTGCAGGCGCATACCGACAACCCCTACCGCGATCCGGTGCCCAGCTTGCAGATCCTCTATTGCCTGGAAAACTCGGCTGAGGGCGGCGACAGCATCGTGGTGGACGGTTTCCGCGCCGCCGAACGCCTCCGCGACGAAGACCCGGAGGGCTTTGCCCTGCTGGCTGGAAATCCGGCCCGGTTTGAATACAAGGGTTCTGACGGGGTGCATCTGCGCGCACGCCGGCCGATGATTGAACTGTCCCCCGATGGCGAGATGATTGCGATACGGTTCAACAACCGCTCCTCGGCGCCGTTTGTCGACATTCCGTTTGAGAAGATGGAGGCCTATTACGCCGCCTACCGCCGCCTGGGTGAATTCATTGATGATCCCGAAATGGGCGTTTCCTTCAAGCTGGAGCCAGGGGAAAGCTTTATAGTCGACAACACCCGCGTGCTGCACGCACGGCTTGGCTATTCCGGCTCCGGCTCGCGCTGGCTGCAGGGGTGTTACGCCGACAAGGACGGGCTGTTTTCGACCTTGAACGTTCTGAATGCGCAACTTGGGGGCTGAGTGATGAGCAAGCCAGACGTCAGCAAGCTGAACCGCGGCAATATCGTTGAATTCATTGGCGGTATCTTCGACCGCCGCGGCGATGAGGAATATCTGGGCGAGCCAGTCACCATGGCCGAACACATGCTGCAAGGCGCCACAATCGCCGAGCAGAACGGCCAGCCGGAAGAGATTATCGTGGGGGCCCTCCTTCACGACATCGGCCATTTTACCAGTGAATTCGGAATGTTCTCCATGGATGACACCGAGGACCGTTATCACGAGGAGGCCGGCGCCGAGGTTCTGGAACAATTCTTCCCGTCGGTGATCACCGACTGCGTGCGTTACCATGTGGCGGCCAAACGCTATCTCTGCGCCACCAAGCCGGAGTATTTCAACCGGTTGTCAGAGGCTTCCATCCATTCGCTGAAGCTGCAAGGCGGGCCGATGGATGCCGAAGAAGTGGCGGAGTTCGAGAAGAACCCGAACCTCAAGCAGATCATCGCTGTTCGTTATCTGGATGAGGCCGGCAAGCGGGCGGATATGGAGACGCCGGACTACTGGCATTTTGCACCGATGGTCCAACGGATGGTCGACAAACACATGGGGGCCTGAGATTCCGCAAAATGAGTGCGCCCGAGTATATCTTTGAGGCCAGCACCAAACCCTCGCTGCCCTGGCATGAGGTGCCGCTGATCCGGGCGACAGAGGAAAGCGTCAAGGGTTATGGCTGCATGGTGGATGATCCCGAAACCATTGAGATCGAAATTGTAAAGTGGCCGGCCCAGGGCTGGTGTCCGGTTGACGAGGGCACCGGCGATGAGGCCGGCTGGGTCGAGGGCACCTTCCGCGGCGACTGGCGCGGCGATGTGCTTTATGGCGAGAACGAAGCCGTTAACGGCAGCTATGTTCTCGGCTGGTCCACTGATCCGCAGCAGGCGCAGGCAGACAAGCAGACCGCGCCACGAAATCAGGTGCTGCTGTGGCACATGAATTACCACCCCGACGGCGGGCAATTATTCTTTCCATTGGACAACAAGCCCTTCATCATTCCTGCCGCACTGCCTGGTGATGACCTGAAACCGGAAATGGTTGTGGCTTTCTGGTGCGATGGCTCCAGGGGGCTCTATATCCACCCTAACATCTGGCACGAAGGGATTTTCCCGGTGGACAACAGCCAGCGCTTCCTGGACCGGCAGGGCAAGGTTCACGCGCGGGTCAGCTGTGATGTCGGCAAGGAGTTCCGGGTTTACCTTTCGTGCCCGCTGCAGGCGGACAAGATCCAAGGGTAAAGCACTGGACAGAAACACAAAACGGCGCCTCAACGGGCGCCGTCTTTCTTTGGTCAGTGGCTGGGTTCAGGCAAACAGCTCATGCGCCAGCTCCAGCGCATTGATCAACGTGTCGACCTCTTCCTTAGTGTTGTAGAGGCCAAAGGACGCGCGGCAGGTCGCAGAAACACCCAGGTGATCCATCAGCGGCCCGGCGCAGTGATGGCCTGCACGCACCGCGACGCCTTTCTTGTCGAGAATGGTCGAGATGTCGTGGGCATGCGCGGCACCTTCCATGGTGAAGCTGAAAATAGCAGCCTTGCCAGGAGTTTGCCCCTGGACATTGATCCAATTCAACCCTGTCAGCCGCTCCATCGCATAGTCGCGCAGGCCGCCTTCGTGCCTGGCAATGTTCTCCATGCCGAGGTCCATCATGTATTCCAGTGCCACACCCAGCCCGATGGTCTGCACGATACCCGGCGTGCCGGCTTCGAACTTCATCGGCGGATCATTGTAGATGACCTGCTCCTTGGAGACTTCCTTGATCATGTCGCCGCCGCCAATGAACGGGCGCATTTCAGCCATGCGTTCGGGCTTGATGTAAATCGCGCCGGACGCGGACGGGCCATAGAGCTTGTGGCCGGTGATCGCATAGAAATCGCAGCCGATATCCTGCACGTCGACCGGCATATGCACCGCGCCTTGCGAGCCATCGACCAGCACCGGCACGCCCTTGGCATGGGCGCCTTGGCTGATCGCCTTGACGTCCACGACGGTGCCCAGCACGTTGGAGCACTGGGTGATCGCCACCAGCTTGGTCCTGGGGGTGATGGCGTCGATCACCTTCTGCGGGTCCAGGCTGCCGTCGGCCTCAGTGTCGACCCATTTCAGCACCACGCCCTGACGCTCGCGCAGGAAGTGCCAGGGCACGATGTTGGCGTGGTGCTCCATAACCGACAGGATGATCTCGTCTCCCGCCTCAAGCCGCGGCATCGCCCAGCCATAGGCCACCAGATTGATGCCCTCGGTAGTGCCGGAGTTCAGCACGATGGTGTTTTCGTCGCCCGCATTCAGGAACCGCGCAATGATGCCGCGGACGGCCTCATACTTCTCCGTCGCGAGATTGGAAAGGAAGTGCAAGCCACGGTGAACGTTGGAATACTCCTCCGCATACGCTTTGGTCACAGCGTCAATCACAACCTGCGGCTTCTGGGCTGAGGCACCGTTGTCGAGATAAGTCAGCGGTTTGCCGTTCACCTCACGCGAGAGGATCGGGAAATCGGCACGGATTTTTGCGACGTCATACATTTTCGGGCAGTCCCAGATTGGCTGGGCCGATCAGACCCACGATGAAGAGAAGGGCAAACACCAGGATCAGGCTGGCCATCAATACCACCCCAAGCGAGCGCCAGACGGAGCCGAACCTGTGCGCCGCGTTCACGAAATGCAAGAGAATAAAGAACACAACGATATTGGCGGCAATGTTCAGCAGCGCCCCCAGCGCCGGCAGGACCAGGAACACCACGACAATGGCACCGTTCAGCGCGGCCTGCAGCAATTGCAGCCAGGTGATCAGCGCCAGCAGCGATGGCAGGTCACCCTGCCCGCCCAGCCAGCGGCCGGTGGTTGCCAGCATCGCAATGAAGCTCAGCTGCAAGACCAGAATGACCGCAAAATAAGCGCCCGGCGCAAACCGCGGCAGCAGAACTTCCGGCGGCAACGGGAACAGGACCTGCTGCAGAGTATAGACGCAGGTGTTCAGCACCACGGACAGCAGGAACGCTGTCCACAGCGCCTCGCGCGGCCAATCGCGCGCCAGGATCTGCATCGCGGCGTCGCGCGGCGACTTGATTGTCAGCAGGGCAAATGCGGCCAGCGTATTCATGGCTTTGTCCAGTACCCTTGGATCATTCCGGATACCCAAAACCACAGGAACACCGCGCACCACAGTGCGCCCACCAGATTCAGCGCCGCACCGGCGCCGATGAAGCCTGCCACGAGGCCATTCAACAGGATCAGCGGGCTGGAGGCCAGAAACGCCCAGAACAGCGCCAGCCGGGCGCGGTAGGCATCACCCTGCCCGCCCGCGGCCCGGGCGATCCAATGCGCCACCAGCGCCAGAACATACAGAAGCAGTGGCGCGATGAACACGATGCCCAGCAGCGCGCCGCCCAGCAGCATGTTGAGCTCCTGTCCGGTCAGATGCGCCTCGCGGGCCAGTTTCGGCATCTGCGCCACAAAGGTCAGCACGCAGCCGGCGAGCAGAAACACCAGCAGCCGGTCTTCGCGGGCGCCCATGCTCAGAAGCCGCGCAAAAACCTTGCGCGGCCCCTTGTAGGTTGCGGGGATATCCGTGGTGACGGACATCAGCGGCGCCGGGCCAGCCAGCCTTCGAGGCGGGAGACGATGTCGGCCGCGATCTCCGCGTCTTCGATCTCATCCACCGCTTCTGCCAGGAAAGCCAGCGTCATCAGGTCGGTGGCTTCGGCATGCGGAACACCGCGGGAGCGCAGGTAGAACAGGCCTTCCTCGTCGATCGCACCAGAGGTCGAGCCATGCGAGCAGGCCACGTCGTCGGCATAGATCTCCAGTTCCGGCTTGGCCAGGAACTGGCTGTTTTCGTCCAGCAGCAAAGACTGTGAAATCTGATATCCGTCAGTCTTTTGCGCGCCTTCCTTCACCAGGATTTTGCCTTGGAACACGCCAGTGGCACCGTTGCGCAGCACCTTCTTGAACACCTGGCGGCTTTCGCAGTTCACCGCGTCATGGGTGATGAACACGGTGTCGTCGTGGTGGAAGTCGCCATCGCCCACGCAGGCGCCGGCGATATGGGCCACTGCGTCATCACCGGTCAGCTCGATCACCGCTTCATTGCGGGTCAGCACGCCGTTCACGGTCAGGGTGAAGGATTTGAACACCGACTCCGTTCCCAGGCGGGCGAACAGATGGGTCGCGGCGCGGCGCTCATGGTCGCGGCCCTGGGCACGCACCAGATGCAGCTTGCCGCCGTCGGCGATGTCGATCTCCATGCACTTGTTGAAGCGCGATGCCGCCGGGCCGTTTTCCAGGATCGTCACCTCGGCGCCGGTCTCAACGCGGATCACATGGTGCAGGATCGCGTCGGAGTTTTCGTCCGAATGCACATAGGTGAAGTTGATCGGCTTGGAGACTTTGCCAGTCACCCGGATCGCCACGCCATCTGTGGCAAAGGCAGTGTTCAGCGCTGCCAGCGGGCGCTCCACCGGAGTCTGGCCGCGGGCTTCAAGAACACCGTACAAGTCCTTGGCCCAATGGATATCTTTGCAGCAGATATCCTCGATCCGGTCAATGGCAATACCTTCCAAAGACAGGTCATCGGACGCCTCAGCATCGAACACGCCATCGACAAACACGATGTTCAGACGCTCAAAGGCGTTGAACATCGGGGCTTCGTCCGCGTGGAACACAGCCGCCTTGGGCGCCTCGGCCTGCACCAGCGTGTCCGGCTTGGTGTATTTCCAGTACTCGTCGCGGCGGCTGGGCAGACCCATGGTCTGGACCCGCGACAGAGCTGCCTCGCGGGCCGCCTTGAGGCAGCCGCTTTCCGGCAGGCTCAGCGCCGACAGCCGCGCCTCGGTTGCGCTTTGCTTGACTTCGGGCAGGGCCATTTACGCCTCCTCTGCCAGGATGCCGGCGTAACCGTTGTTTTCCACTTCCAGCGCCAGCTCGGGGCCGCCGGTTTTGACGATACGGCCGTTTGCCAGGATGTGCACCACGTCGGGTTTGATGTGGTCCAGCAGGCGCTGATAGTGGGTGATCACCAGGAAGCCGCGGCCTTCGTCACGCAGGGCGTTCACGCCTTCCGCCACCAGCTTCATCGCGTCGACGTCGAGGCCGGAGTCGGTCTCGTCCAGGATGCACAGCTTCGGCTCCAGCATCGCCATCTGCAGGATCTCGTTGCGCTTCTTCTCACCGCCGGAGAAGCCGACGTTGACCGGACGCTTCAGCATCTCGGCGTCGATCTTCAGGGTCTTCGCCTTGGCACGGATGATTTTCAGGAACTCGGAGGCCGACAGCTCTTCTTCGCCGCGGGCCTTGCGCTGTGCGTTCACGGCGGTGCGCAAGAAGGTCATGTTGCCGACGCCGGGGATTTCCACCGGGTACTGGAACGCCAGGAACATGCCGGCAGCGGCGCGCTCTTCCGGCTCCAGCTCCAGGATGTCCTCGCCCTCCAGCTCGGCAGAGCCTTCGGTCACTTCATAGCCATCGCGGCCCGACAGGACATAGGACAGGGTGGATTTTCCCGAACCGTTCGGCCCCATGATGGCATGAACTTTGCCAGCCTCGACCTTCAGGTCGACGCCTTTCAGGATTTGCTTGTCTTCATCTTCAAGCTTGACGTGCAAGTTTTTGATTTCGAGCATTTTTGCCTCTCGCATAGTACTGTTCCGGCAGCCGTCGGCGCCTAGAAGGTTTTGGTGTAAAGCGTCAGGATCTGGGTCAGATCCCGGCGCGGAAGTTCATCGGGGAGCAGCTCAAACCGGGCCATGCGGCCGCGGATTTCAACCGGCTTCACCCATTTTTCGACCTGCTTGTACAGCGCCCGCCCCGCGTAGTCGTCAAACAGCACAGTGACAGGCTGCTCCGTCCGCAGCATGACGGTCAGAAAGCAAGCCGCCCGGAAGCGGCCGTCTATCAGAACCAGATCCGGCGCCTCGAAGGTGTCGAGATCCCAGACGGAATTCGGATACTGGTGGAACCGCCGCCACATATCATTGTTCAGCGGCCGCCCCCACTTGCCGGTTTTGCCGACATTGGCGTGGTGCAGATGCACCTCGGACTTGGCCCCGGCCTGACGCAGGTACCGCTTCATCATGCGGTACCACATCTTGTCGGACTCGACGGAAAAGACCTTCTTCCCGCTCAGCTCAGACGCCAGCACGGTCGATCCGCCGCTGCCATACTCCAGGATGACCTTTGCATCCTGGTAATGGCTGCACACCCACTCCGCCTCTTCCGGCGGCAGGGTAAGCGCCGGGCGCTCAATCAGCTGCTCGTCCTTTGCCATGTCCAACTCCCGGCCGCCTAGCCCAGCACCACTGCGGTGCCGCTGGCCGAAACCATCAGCATGGATTGCCCGACCACTTCGTAATCCAGATCAACTCCGACCACGGCGTTGGCGCCTTTGGCCCGGGCGCGGTCTTCCAGCTCTGCCAGCGCGGTTTCGCGCGCGTCCTGCAGCTTGCTTTCATAGGCGCCGGAACGGCCGCCGACAATGTCGGTAATCTGGGCAAAAACATCCCGCACCACATTGGCGCCCATAATCGCCTCGCCCACCACGATGCCCTTGTATTCGGAAATCTGGTAGCCTTCGACGGAGTTTGTAGTGGTGACGATCATGCTCTTGCCTCCTTGCGGTGATGCCCAAGGGCCTGCCATCAGCCGACAGACCCTTCCAGCGAGATCGCAACCAGTTGCTGCGCTTCCATGGCGAACTCCATCGGCAGCGCCTGCAGCACGTCCTTGCAGAAGCCGTTGACCACCAGGGCCACTGCCTCTTCCTCATCCATGCCGCGCTGGCGGCAGTAGAACAGCTGGTCGTCGTCCACCTTGGAGGTGGTCGCCTCATGCTCCACGCGGGAGGAGTTGTTCTTGACCTCGATGTAAGGAACCGTGTGCGCCCCGCACTTGTCGCCGATCAGCAGCGAGTCGCACTGGGTGTAGTTTCGGCTGTCCTTGGCTTTCGGGTGCATCGACACCAGACCGCGGTAGGTGTTCTGCGCCTTGCCCGCCGAAATCCCCTTGGACACGATGCGCGACTTGGTGCGCTTGCCCAGGTGCACCATCTTGGTGCCGGTGTCGGCCTGCTGCATGTTGTTGGTGATCGCGATCGAGTAGAACTCGCCCTGGCTGTCGTCGCCGCGCAGGATGCAGGAGGGGTATTTCCAAGTCACGGCAGAGCCGGTTTCCACCTGGGTCCACATCACCTTGGCACGGTCGCCGCGGCAGTCGGCGCGTTTGGTCACGAAGTTGTAGATGCCGCCCTTGCCGTTCTCATCGCCCGGGTACCAGTTCTGGACGGTGGAGTATTTTACCTCGGCGTCTTCCTCGATGATGATTTCCACCACTGCGGCGTGAAGCTGCGCGGTGTCGCGCTGCGGCGCGGTGCAGCCTTCGAGGTAGGAGACGTAGGAGCCCTTGTCCGCGATGATCAGGGTGCGTTCGAACTGGCCGGTGTTTTCCGCGTTGATACGGAAATACGTCGACAGTTCCATCGGGCAGCGCACGCCCGGCGGCACATAGACAAACGAACCGTCAGAGAACACGGCGGAGTTCAGGGTCGCATAGAAGTTGTCGGAAACCGGAACCACCGAGCCCAGGTATTTCTTCACCAGCTCAGGGTGTTCGCGGATCGCCTCGGAGATCGAGCAGAAAATGACACCCGCTTCCTTAAGCTCTTTCTGGAAGGTGGTGCCAACGGAGACGGAGTCGAAAACCGCATCCACGGCGACCTTGCGGCCTTCCTCCGGGGTCTCGCCTGCGCCCTCGACGCCGGCCAGAATCATTTGTTCTTTCAGCGGGATACCCAGCTTTTCGTAGGTCGCCAGCAGCTTGGGATCGACCTCATCCAGCGATTTGGGCTTGGTTTCCATCGACTTGGGCCGGGCATAGTAATACTGGTCCTGAAAGTCGATTTCAGGGTAATCGACCATCGCCCAGTCGGGCTCTTCCTTTTGCAGCCAGCGTTCATAGGCCGCCAGCCGCCAGTCGGTCATCCACTCCGGCTCTTCGTTTTTCTCCGAGATCAGCCGGACGATATCCGGGGTCAGCCCCTTGGGGGCGTATTCCATCTCGATATCGGTCTCCCAGCCGTATTTGTAAGCGCCGCCTACCTCGCGGACTGCGTCCACGGTTTCCTGGTCAACACCTTCCTTGACTTGGGTCTGGTCCAAAGCGGCCATTGTCATCTCCTCACTCACGCTGCACGGGCGCGATGTTTCTTTTCTTTTTGCAGCCACGCATCGGCAAAGCGCAGCACGTCGTCTTCCGTTGTCTGAGGCCCCAGCGACACGCGCACTGCGCCTTGTGCCGTGGCCTCGTCGTATCCCATGGCGGTCAGAACCGCGCTGGCGCGCACCTTGCCGCTGGAACAGGCGCTGCCGGCGCTGATGGAAAATCCCGCCAGGTCCATTTGCATGACCTGGGTCTCGCCCTTCCAGCCCGGCGTTGCGAAACACAGGGTGTTCGGCAGCCGCTTCTGATCCTTCCCGACAAAAATAGTATGGCTTGCGCCAGACACAAGCGCCTTTTCTAGAATATTTCTAAGTTCCGCAACCCTGTCCCAGACGCCATTGGCCAGATCTTTGCCAGCCGCTTCAGCTGCGGCGCCGAAGCCCGCGATTCCAATGACATTTTCGGTGCCGGAGCGGCGCCCCATTTCCTGGCCGCCGCCCTTGATCTGCGCAGGCAGTTCTGTGCCGCGCTTCATCACCACGGCACCTATGCCCTTGGGGCCGCCCAGTTTATGCGCCGAAATCAGCGCCATCCGGGCACCCAGCCAGTTGAACGCCACCGGCAGTTTACCGAAGGCTTGGGTCGCATCCGTGACGGCCAACCCTTCCGGCAGGCGCTGCACAATCCCCGTTTCCGAGTTGGCCAACTGCAAGGTTGACGCGGCGGGATCAGTGATGCCCACCGCACCGTCTGAACCTACAGTCAGATCCTCGACCGTCCAGGCGCGCACCGCGTCATGCTCCACCGGCGCACCATGCAGGCCGCGGCCGGCCAGCGCCAGCGCCGCGCCTTCGGTCGAGCCGGAGGTGAACACGATATCCGCCCCATCCGCGCCAAAAGCGGCCGCCACCTGCGCCCGCGCCTTTTCCACCAGCGCCTTGGCAGCCCGGCCCTCGGCATGGACCGAAGACGGGTTGCCGCAGACATCCATCGCCGCAATCATCGCAGCCCGTGCTTCGGGACGCAGAATGGCGGTGGCGTTATGATCGAGATAAACACGTTTCATGGATGCATCTTTTTGCGGATCGCTGCCGTCTCATACGCTGCGCAGATCCGTTTCGCAAAGCCTTCCCGCCGCTTCCGCGCGCAATATACGCTTTTTGAAGAAAGAACTCTGAGCGGTTTCCGCTCCGCCTCAGTCATCGACAACCGCGAACAGGCTTGGCACCGCCGGGCACGGCGCCAGATCATTCTTGATCACATCCGACAGGCGGGTCTGGTGCAGGAACACATAAACATGCGCGCTGAGGCCCTCCCACAGGCGGTTGGTCAGCGACTGCGCCCGGCTGCCGGACAGCGCCCCGGAGGCGCCTGCCCCTTTGTGCATGGCATCCACTGTTTCATCTACGGCGGACAGCACATCGACAACCCGGATTTCCGAGGCCGGCTTGGCCAGCCGGTAGCCGCCGCCGGGGCCGCGCACGGATTCAACCAGCCCGGCGCGGCGCAATTTGACAAATAACTGCTCAAGATACGGCAAGGAGATATCCTGACGCTTGGAGATATCGCCCAATGGCACCAGATCGCTCTGCGTCTGCAGCGCAATGTCGGCCAGCGCGACCATGGCATAGCGCCCCTTGGTGGAAAGCTTCATCTATGTCTCCTCGAAATCAGGACAGCCACGCGAAAACATTGACCTTGCCCGCGTCTGTGCGTATCTCAGCCTGACGGTGTTCGGCCCCGGCCTGCGCCCTTGATTAGAACCGTTCTAAGATGCCTGACGGAACCCGTCAAGTATTCTGCCGGCAGACCCGAAAACGAGATTAGGATTTAAACCGCCCATGCCCGAGGTCATCTTTCCCGGACCCGAAGGCCGCCTCGAAGGCCGCTATCACCCGCAAAAAGAAAAAGACGCCCCGATCGCCATCGTGCTGCACCCGCATCCGCAGTTCGGCGGCACCATGAACAATAAGGTGGTCTACAACCTCCACTATGCGTTCTACAACATGGGCTTCACCGTACTGCGGTTCAACTTCCGCGGCGTCGGCCGCAGCCAGGGCGAATACGACCAGGGCGTGGGCGAGCTGTCCGATGCCGCCTCGGCGCTGGATTACCTGCAGTCGATGAACTCCAACTCCAAGCATTGCTGGGTTGCGGGCTTCTCCTTTGGCGCCTGGATCGGCATGCAGCTCCTGATGCGCCGCCCGGAGATCACCGGATTCATCTCGGTCGCGCCGCCCGCCAACATGTACGACTTCTCGTTCCTGGCGCCCTGCCCGTCCTCCGGCCTGATCATCAACGGCACCGCCGACCGCGTGGCCCCGCCCGCCGATACCGCCAACCTGGTCAGCAAGCTGCACGAGCAGAAGGGCATCACCATCACCCACACCGAGATCGAGGGCGCGGACCACTTCTTCCAGGATCCGTATATGGACACGATGATCGGCAACGTGACCGATTACGTTAAGCGCCGCCTGACGGAGACCTCCCGCTGATGAGCACAATCGAGACGCTGGCCCAAAAACTGGCGGTCGATACACTCAAAGTTCAGGACGCCAGCGGCGAGGACCGGCTGTATGTGGAGGTGGGCCAGGTGCTTGGCGCCGCCTCCCAGTCGCTCGAAGAAGCCTTCCTCACGGAAATCCGGGTGCGCCTGGCGGAACGCAAGGCGCGCGAGTTTCTCAATCAGAAAGTCGCCGCGCTGCAAGCGCAGCTGGAAACAAGGGCTGAGACATGAGCGACCGGCTGCACGCGCAATTTGCCTTCCTGCTGGAAGCTGACAAGCTGCGCCGGGTCGAGCGCCAGAACCTGATCCTGGACTGCAGCCGCCGCGAAAACTCAGCCGAGCACAGCTGGCATCTGGCGCTTTATGCGCTGGTGCTGGCCCCCTTCGCAGAGCCGGAGGTGAACATTTTCCGCGCCATCCGGATGCTTCTGCTGCATGATCTGGTGGAAATCGACGCGGGCGACCACCCGATCACCGATGAGGTGGACTGGGACGCCGTCGCCCGGTCGGAACAGGCCGCGGCGGACCGGCTGTTCGGAATGCTGCCGGCGGAACAGGGCGCAGAATTCCTGACGCTGTGGCAGGAGTTCGAAGCGGCGCAAACCGCGGATGCGCGGTTTGCCAAGCGGGTCGATCACTGCCAGCCGGTGTTTCAGACGCTTTACGGTGCTGAGCCTCTGGACTGGCATGTCGATGTGGTGCGCCAGAACCTTTACGGCGGCCGCGCCGCCGCGCTGGAGCACGACCTGCCGGAAGCCTTCCATCATGCGCTGGCCCTGCTGGGCGAAGACACCGGATATGACTGCAGCCGCCTGACGGAACGCCTGCAGTTCCTGAATGAGGCCGACAAGCTGAAGCTGATAATCCGCGCGTCCAAGCTGGGCGACGGCTCGCGGCATGAAAACTCGGCAGAACACAGCTGGCACATCATGCTTTACGCGTGGGTACTGTCAGAACACAGCGCCAATGCGGCCGATGTGGACCGGGTACTGCAAATGCTGCTGCTGCACGATCTGGTGGAAATCGACGCAGGCGATGCACCGATCCACGGTGTGGTGGATCCCGCCGCGCTCGCGGCGCTGGCAGCCGAGGAGCAAGCCGCAGCTGACCGTCTGTTTGGTCTGCTGCCCTTAGATCAGGGCGGGCCGATGCGCGCCATCTGGGAGGAGTTCGAGGCCGCCGAAAGCGCCGATGCTGTCTATGCCAAGTCCATCGACCGGGTGCAGCCGGTGCTGCTCAACCTGCTGAACGGCGGCGGCAGCTGGGTCGATTACGACGTGACCCTGCCGCAGCTTGAGGCCCGTGTCGGCACAAAGGTCAGCCGCGGCACGCCCGGGGTCTGGAACCACGTGCGGTCACAGATTGAACCTTGGTTCCGGCAGGCCGGGCGCCTGTAACAGCAGCCGCCCGCGCGCTGAACATCACTCCAGAAACGGCTGAAAAGGCAGTATTTCCGCCCCCTCGCCGGTCAGCGTCAGAAAGGCGCCCGGCTTCAGCTCGTTCCAGGCTTCCCCGGTCTGCTCCAGCGGCTCCGACACCACGGCCCAGCCGTTCATGCTGCTGCTCCAGCGGTAATAGACCGAGGGCGCAATGCTGTCTGAGGAATAGCGCGCCGCATAGAGCCTCTGCCCGTCCGACATCGCCACGGACAGGCGCATGTGCGGCGTGCTTCCTCTCGCGCGGGACAAGGCCTCCATCCGCGCAACCGCCCGCTCCAGCGCCGCCTTCGGATCTCCATCCAGGCCTTGCTGCAAGGCGAGAAGAAACAGCACCTCGCTGTCGGTCGCCCCTTTGCGGTGCTCATACAGCTCATCCGGTATGCACATGTCGGCGTGGCGGCGGAACTTCTCAAAGCCGCCGACCTGTCCGTTATGCATGAAACTCCACCGGCCTGCGGTGAACGGGTGGCAGTTGTTACGGCTGGTTGCGGACCCCGTCGAGGCCCGCACATGCGCCAGAAACAGACCCGATTTCACCTGCCGCACCAGCGCCCGGAGATTGCAGTCCGACCAGGCCGGATACACGTCGCGGTACAGGCCCGGCTCCGGGCGCTGGCCGTACCAGGCGATGCCGAACCCGTCGCCATTGGTTGCCGTCTTGCACTCTGCCGCTTTCTGGCTTTGGGCAATCAGAGAATGCGCGGGTATCGAAATGATGTCTTCCAGGAACACATCGGTACCCGAATAGGCAGCCCAGCGGCACATGTGGCAGTCCCTCCGCTCTCATTTGGGAATCGGATCAGCGTTTTATCTTTCGCTGGAAAATCGGAATAATCTCCTAAGTATTGCCCAGCTGATAGTCCAGTGTATCCGCGCACAGTCCTCTGTTCACCGCCGCAGCAGGCGTAAAAGCGTCAGCCGGTGACGCATCGGGACTTCCTTGAAGGCTGCGGATACGGTACCGGGGAAACAGGCCCGCCGCCGCGGGAGCCAGCGCGCAGAACGGAGGCAGGGATGCCGGTACATTATTTCTACCTGATCATTGCGGTAGCAGCAGAGACCATCGGCACCACAGCGCTGCAGGCCAGCCAGCAGTTTTCCCGGCTTGGGCCGTCGCTGATCGTGCTGGTGGCCTATGCCTTCTCCTTCTACATGATGGGGCTGACGCTCAAATTCATGCCGGTGGGGGTTGTCTATGCCATCTGGTCCGGTCTCGGCATCCTGCTGATTGCGGTGATTGCGTTTTTTGTCTTCGGGCAAAAGCTGGACCTGCCCGCGGTCATCGGAATGGTGCTGATCATGTCCGGGATCGTCATCATCCATCTGTTTTCCAAGTCCTCCGGCCACTGATCCGCGCTAGAAAACGCCTCAGGGCGGTTTTCCTCTGGCCTTTGCGCGGGGTTCGGGCTATGCGCGGCCCAACTTCCTTACAAAGGCGAACGTCATGGACTTGCGCAACATTGCGATCATTGCTCACGTTGACCACGGCAAAACCACCCTGGTTGACGAGCTGCTGAAACAATCCGGCGCCTTCCGCGAAAATCAGGCTGTGGCGGAACGCGCCATGGACAGCAACGATCTTGAGCGCGAGCGCGGCATCACTATTTTTGCCAAACCCACCTCGGTCGAGTGGAACGGCACCCGGATCAACATCGTTGACACCCCCGGCCACGCCGATTTCGGCGGCGAGGTGGAGCGGATCCTGTCGATGGTCGACGGCGTGGTGCTGCTTGTGGACGCTGCCGAAGGCCCGATGCCGCAGACCAAATTCGTGACCTCCAAGGCGCTGGCCCTGGGCCTGCGCCCGATTGTGGTGCTGAACAAGGTCGACAAGCCCGATGCCGAACCCGACCGCGCGCTGGACGAATGCTTTGACCTCTTTGCGTCTCTGGATGCAAATGAGGACCAGCTGGACTTCCCGCACATGTACGCCTCCGGCCGCAACGGCTGGGCCGACGCGGAGCTGGACGGCCCCCGCAAGGATCTGCACGCGCTGTTCAACCTGATTGTGAACCACGTGCCGGAACCCAAGCAGATCAAGCGTCAGAACGACGACTTCCGGATGCTGGCGACCACGCTTGGCAGCGACCCGTTTGTGGGCCGCCTTCTGACCGGCCGCGTCGAATCCGGCACCCTCAAAGTAGGTGCCACCGTGCAGGCGCTGACCCGCATGGGCCAGAAAATCGAGCAGTTCCGCGTCACCCGGATTCAGGCTTTCCGCGGCCTGGCCCAGCAGGACATCGAAGAAGCCCAGGCAGGCGACATCGTGTCCATCGCCGGAATGGCCAAGGCCACTGTGGCTGACACCATCTGTGCTCTGGCCGTGGACGAACCGCTGGACGCCCAGCCGATCGACCCGCCCACCATCACCGTGACCTTCGGCATCAATGACAGCCCCCTGGCCGGCCGTGACGGCAAAAAGGTTCAGTCCCGCGTCATCCGCGACCGTCTGATGAAAGAGGCTGAATCCAACGTCGCCATCAAGATCGCCGATACCCCCGGCGGCGAGGCGTTTGAGGTTTCGGGCCGTGGCGAACTGCAGATGGGTGTTTTGATCGAAAACATGCGCCGCGAAGGGTTCGAGCTGTCGATCTCCCGCCCGCAGGTGATCATGAAGGAAGTCGACGGCGTCCGCATGGAGCCGATCGAAGAAGCCACCATCGACGTGGACGACGAATACTCCGGCGCGGTGATCGAAAAGCTGACCGGCGCCCGCAAGGGTGAGCTGGTGGAGATGAAACCGGCAGGCGCAGGCAAGACCCGCATCATTGCACATGTGCCGTCGCGCGGCCTCATCGGCTATCACGGCGAGTTTCTGACCGACACCCGCGGCACCGGCGTGCTGAACCGCGTGTTCCACGGCTGGGCACCGCACAAGGGTTCGATCCCGGGCCGCCGTGCCGGCGTGCTGATCTCGATGGAAAACGGCCAGTCGGTTGCTTACGCGCTGTGGAACCTGGAAGAGCGCGGCAAGATGATGATCGGTGCCCAGGCTGACGTCTACACCGGCATGATCATCGGGGAACACTCCCGTGACAACGATCTGGAAGTGAACCCGCTGAAGGGCAAGAAGCTGACCAACGTGCGCGCCTCCGGCACTGACGAGGCCGTGCGCCTGACCACGCCGATGACGCTCTCTCTGGAAGAAGCGATTGCCTACATCAACGACGACGAACTGGTTGAGGTGACACCGAACAGCGTGCGCCTGCGCAAGCGCTATCTGGACCCGCATGAGCGCAAGCGGATGTCCAAGGCCGCAAGCTGACCCAAACCGGAAAAGGCGCCTTCGGGCGCCTTTTTCTTGCGGCGGGCCTGCACTGCCGCACAGCAAAAAGGGGCACCCAAGGCGCCCCTTCATCTTTCCCGAAAATACTCAAAAAAGGCGGCAGAGCCGCCACGAGCACCAGCCTTTACTCGCTGGTCTCCACCACCATCAGCTCCCGCTCGGAGGCGCCGCGCGCGTGGTCCAGCGCTTCCTGGTATTCCGGGCTGTGATAACAATCGACAGCCGCCTCGACGCTCGGGAACCGGGCCACCACGTTGCGCGGGCGCTCCGTGCCCTCCAGCTGCACGAACCGGCCGCCGCGGGCGATGAACTCGCCGCCATGCTTGGCAATGGCCGGGCCTGCCAGTTCAGCGTATTTGCCATAGGCATCGGCATCGGTGACGGTCACATGTGCAATCCAAAGCGCGGGCATCGGAGCCTCCCAGTATTATGATCTTTCCGGCAGCTTAGGCAGTTTGCCGGAAAGACCAAGTGTTTTTTGACCAAATGGTCAGCCAGCCAGCACGGCCTCCGCGGCCTTGATGGCTTCCTCAGCGCCGGAGAAGTCCTTGCCGCCGCCCTGGGCCATGTCCGGACGGCCGCCGCCGCCCTTGCCGCCAACAGCCGGAACCGCGGCTTTCAGTACGTCCACGGCAGAGACTTCGCCGGTCAGATCGTCGGTCACGCCGGCGGCCACGGCCACCTTTCCATCATCCTCGGCGATCAGCAGGATTACACCGGACCCGATGTTCTGTTTGTGCTTGTCGATGAGACCGCGCAGGTCCTTGCCGGAAACGCCCTGCAGCGCTTGGGCCAGGAACTTCTTGCCATTCACCTCCTTAGCCTCGGCACCGCCGCCGGAACCACCGCCCATGGCGATCTGCTGCTTGAGATTGGAAATCTCATTCTGCAGCGCCTTTCGCTCATCCATCATCGCCTTGAGGCGGTCCAGAACTTCTGCAGGCTGCGCCTTCAGCGCGCCAGCAACCTCAGCCATGCGGCCCGCTTCGCGCTCCAGATGCTCAACAGCTGCCGCACCGGTCAGCGCCTCAATCCGGCGGACGCCGGCCGAAGACGCGCTGTCGCCCAGAATCACGAAGGTGCCGATGTCGCCGGTCTGCTTCACATGGGTGCCGCCGCACAGCTCAATCGAGTAGGTGTCGCCGTCATGGCCCTTGCCGGTTGGCGCACGGCCCATGGAGACCACGCGGACCTCGTCGCCGTATTTCTCGCCGAACAGCGCCTGGGCGCCCAGATCGCGCGCATCATCCGGGGTCATGATCCGGGTGGAGACCGGCGTGTTCTGGCGGATGAAATCATTCACTTCCGCACCGACTTTGGCCAGCTCATCAGCACTCATCGCCTTGTTGTGGCTGAAGTCAAAGCGCAGACGGTCAGCAGCATTCAGCGAGCCCTTCTGCGCCACATGTTCACCCAATGCGTTGCGCAGCGCTTCGTGCAGCAGGTGCGTGGCGGAGTGGTTGGCACGGATCTTGCTGCGGCGGTCGTGGTCCACTTCCATCGTCGCGCCCTGCCCGGCGGCTACCTCGCCCTCGGTCACCTCGGCGATGTGCAGGAACAGCCCCTCCACCTTCTTGGTGTCGGTGATGCGGGCTGCGCCGCCTTCCACGGTCAGCACCCCGGTGTCGCCCACCTGGCCGCCGGCTTCGCCATAGAACGGCGTCTGGTTCAGGATGATCTGAACCGTCTCGCCCTTGGACGCGGATTGCAGCTGTGCACCGTCCTTGACGATGGCCGCGATCTGGCCTTCGGCCTTCTCGGTCTCATAGCCCAGGAAATCAGTCGGACCCACGGCGTCCAGAATGTCGAAGTAGACCTTCACGTCCGCGGCTTCACCCAGCCCGATGCCGCCAGCGCGGGACTGCTCCTTCTGCGCTTTCATGGCAGCGTCAAAGCCGTCGGTGTCGACTTCAATTTCCTTGACCCGCAGCGCGTCCTGCGTCAGGTCGAGCGGGAAGCCGTAGGTGTCATACAGTTTGAAAGCGGTCTCGCCCGGCAGCACGTCGCCCTGCCCCAGATCGGCAGAGGCTTCGTCCAGCAGTTTCAAGCCACGGTCCAGGGTCTTGAGGAAACGGGTTTCCTCCTGCTCAAAGGTCTCTTCGATCAGCGCCTGGCCCTGACCAAGCTCCGGATAGGCCGCGCCCATCTTCTGAACCAGCGACGGCACCAGCTTGTGCATCACCGGATCGGTGGCGCCCAGCAGCGATGCGTGGCGCATCGCGCGGCGCATGATCCGGCGCAGAACGTAGCCGCGGCCCTCGTTCGACGGCAGCACGCCCTCGGCAATCAGGAACGAGCAGGACCGCAGGTGATCGGCGATCACCCGGTGATGCACATTCTGGTCGCCGAACGGATCGGTGTTCGTGACATTCGCCGAGGCTTCGATCAGCGCCTTGAACAGGTCGGTTTCGTAGTTGTCGTGGGTGCCCTGCAGCAGTGCCGCAATCCGCTCCAGCCCCATGCCGGTGTCGATGGACTGCATGTCCAGGTCCACCATGGTGCCGTCGGCGAAGCGCTCGTTCTGCATGAAGACGAGGTTCCAGATCTCGATAAAGCGGTCGCCGTCTTCCTCGGGCGAGCCCGGAGGGCCGCCCCAGATGTGGTCGCCGTGGTCATAGAAGATCTCGGTGCAGGGTCCGCAGGGGCCGGTGTCGCCCATCTGCCAGAAGTTGTCGGAGGTTGCGATCCGGATGATCCGGTCCTCCGGCACGCCCATCTTCTTCCAGATTTCAAAGGCCTCGTCATCAGTGTGATAGACGGTGGTGTACAGCCGGTCCTTCGGAATATCGAATTCCTTGGTGATCAGCTCCCAGGCAAAGGGGATCGCCTCTTCCTTGAAGTAATCGCCAAAGGAGAAGTTGCCGAGCATCTCAAAGAACGTGTGGTGGCGCGCGGTATAGCCCACGTTGTCTAGGTCGTTGTGCTTGCCGCCTGCGCGGACGCATTTCTGCGACGATGTCGCGCGTTTGTAGTCGCGCGTTTCCACCCCGGTGAAGCAGTTTTTGAACTGCACCATGCCGGAGTTGGTGAACATCAGCGTCGGATCGTTGCGCGGCACCAGCGGGCTGGAGTCGACGACCTCATGCCCCTGTTTGGCAAAGTAGTTCAGAAAGGTAGAGCGGATATCGTTGAGCGTCGGCATATGCGGGATCTCTTGCGGGCTTAAAAACAAGCGTTCCGGGCAGGTTTACCCGCCTGCCGGGGCACTGTCTACAGCGGGAAGCGGCGGCGCCCATGAAAAAGGGCGCGGCCTGCGCCACGCCCTCATGTTCTTGAGATTTGATCAGATTATCCGGCGCTTAGGCCTCAAGGATATCGTCGGCGCCGTCCAGATCCGGGCGTTCGAATTCCAGCCCGTGCGACGCGCGGATCTTGTCCTCGATATCATAGGCAATGGCAGGGTTTTCGCGCAGGAACACCTTGGCGTTCTCCCGCCCTTGCCCGATCCGCTCATCCCCGTAAGAGAACCAGGCGCCGGACTTGTTGACGACACCGGCCGCCACGCCCAGGTCCAGCAGTTCGCCCATCTTGGAGATGCCCTCGCCATACATGATGTCGAATTCCACCTGCTTGAACGGCGGCGCCACCTTGTTCTTGACGACCTTGACGCGGGTGGAGTTGCCGACCACCTCGTCCCGGTCCTTGATCGCGCCGATGCGGCGGATATCCAGGCGGACGGAGGAGTAGAATTTCAGCGCGTTGCCGCCGGTGGTGGTTTCGGGGGAGCCGAACATCACGCCGATCTTCATGCGGATCTGGTTGATGAAGATCACCATGCACTTGGAGCGGCTGATGGAGCCGGTCAGCTTGCGCATCGCCTGGCTCATCAGGCGGGCCTGCACGCCGACGCTGCTGTCGCCCATATCGCCCTCAAGCTCCGACTTGGGGGTCAATGCCGCCACCGAGTCGACAATCACCATGTTGACCGCGCCGGAACGCACCAGCGTGTCAGTGATTTCCAGCGCCTGCTCACCGGTATCTGGCTGCGAGATCAACAGCTCATCCAGATCGACGCCCAGCTTGGCCGCATACTGCGGGTCCAGCGCGTGTTCCGCGTCGACAAAGGCGCAGACACCGCCCTTTTTCTGCTGTTCCGCAATGCAATGCAGCGTCAGCGTGGTCTTGCCCGAGCTTTCGGGCCCGTAAATTTCGATGATCCGGCCCATCGGCAGGCCGCCGATCCCCAGCGCGATGTCAAGCCCCAGGGAGCCGGTCGAACTGGCCTCGATCTCCTGCAGGGCTGTGCCATCGCCGAGCTTCATGATGGAGCCCTTGCCGAACTGCCGCTCAATCTGGGCAAGCGCGCTGTCGAGCGCCTTTTGCTTGTCACCGCTTACTTTATTTTTCATGGTCAAAAGATCCGCCATAGTCCCTTGTCCCTTTCTATCTGTCACACACCGGGGCGTGCGGCAATCACTGCTTTGTTCACCTCTTGTTCCTTATGAGATCAAACCGGGAACATTGCAACAGTAAAACTGATGTACCCACATCAGGGGCAGGATGTTAAAGAGAGGTTTATGGATAAGGCCGAGCAAGAATTTTTACCGGGCAGTTAACGGAATGATGATATTTTTCAAGGAACGGCTGGCGCTTCTGTCCGTTCCCAAGACCGGCACCACCGCTTTCCAGGCAGCGTTGCGCGACCGGGCCGATCTGGTGATTTCCGGCCCGCCGGAGCTGAAGCACGCGCCGCTCTACCGTTACAACCGCTGGATCCGGCCGATGTATGAAAAGGTTTGCGGCGCGGAACTGGAGGTTGCAGCTGTGATGCGGGAGCCGGTCAGCTGGCTGGGCAGCTGGTACCGCTACCGCCAGCGGCCCGCGCTGGACGGCAAGCCGAACTCGAGCAAGGGTGTAACTTTCGACGACTTCCTGCACGCCTGCTGCAAGGGCAAGCCCCCCGCCTATGCCAATGTCGGCAGCCAGGCAAAGTTCCTGGAAGCGCAGCCAAACGGCTGCAAAGTCAGCCATCTGTTCCGGTATGAGGACCAGAACGGGCTGAAAACTTTCCTGGAACAGCGGCTGGACATAGAACTGCACCTGGAGCGCAAGAACGTCAGCCCGGTGGTTGAGCTGCCGGTGTGTCCCGAGTCAGAGGCGCGGCTGCGGCGCAAACGGGCGGCGGAGTTCGAGATGTACCAGTCGATCCCGGTTAGCTGAAAGACACAAGCCGCCGGACCCAGCGGCTTGTTTTTTCCAGCTGCTGCCCGCGGCTCAGTGCAGCTGGGCGTGCACCGTTTCGGTCAGCTGGTTCAAAGAGAAAGGCTTGGGCAGGAAGACCGAGTTCGGCACCTCCGGCTGCGCCTCGCCAAAGGCGCCTTCGGCATAACCGGACACAAAGACCACACGGGTATCGGGCCGCTCCTTCAGCGCTTCGCGCACCCAGCTGGGGCCATCCATGCCAGGCATCACCACGTCGGTGACAAACACATCCACCGTCAGGCCGGGATCCTCCAGCGTGCGCAGCGCATCCTCGGCCGACTCTGCCTCCAGCACAGTATAGCCGCGCATCCGCAGCGCGCGGGAGGCAAAGGCCCGCACCGGCGCCTCGTCCTCGACCAGCAGCACCACGCCCTCGCCATGCTGGTTGGCAGCGGTCTTGTCCTCCGCCTCGGCAGGCTTTTCGACGGCCAGCGCATCCGCCTGCTGCTTGAAGACCGGGAAGAACAGCGTGAACTGGGTGCCGTGCCCCTTGACCGAGTCGACAAAAATATAGCCGCCGGTCTGTTTGATGATGCCGTAAGCCGTGGACAGGCCCAGGCCGGTGCCCTCGCCCGTGCGCTTGGTGGTGTAGAAGGGTTCAAACACCTTCTGCAGCTTGTCGGGCGCGATCCCGACACCTTCGTCCGAAACCTTCACAGTGACCCAATCGCCGGCAGGCACGGTGGCGCGGTCCCGCTCCAGCGGTTTGTCCAGCGACAGCACCTCGGTCTCCACCCGGATTTCACCGCCCTGCGGCATCGCATCGCGCGCGTTCACCACAAGGTTCATCAGCACCTGTTCCAGCTGCCGCTTGTCGGCGCGGATGGATTTCATCACCGGATCGTGGCTGAGGGTCAGCGTGACCTTTTCGCCCACAAGGCGGTTCAGCAGATGGGTCAGATCCGACAGCGTGTCGCGCACATCCAGGATTTCCGGCTGCAGCGTCTGCTTGCGCGAGAACGCCAGCAGCTGGCTGACCAGCGAGGCCGCACGGTTGGCATTCTCATGGATCTGAATCAGATCGCCATAATCCTGATCGCCCTGATCGTGGCGCAGCAGCAGCAGGTCGCAATGGCCGGAAATCGCCGTCAGCAGGTTGTTGAAGTCATGCGCCACACCGCCCGCCAGCTGGCCGATCGCCTGCATCTTCTGGCTTTGCACGAACTGCGCTTCCAGCGTCTTCAGCTCGGTCGCGTCGTTCAGCACCGCAATCAGCACCGGGGTGCCTTCTTCGACCACGCGGGTCAGGGTGACCTGGACAAAAACCTCCTTGTCCGAGCGCGACAGGCGCAGAAATTCGGATTTGTTGGGCGCCAGCCCGTCAGCGGTATCCCGCAGCCAATCGGACATCGGGCGGCCAAGGCCCTCCATCAGCTGTCCAAGTTTCAGATTGGCGCAGCTTTCCACCCCCAGCAGGCGCAGGGCCATCCGGTTGGTGGTCAGGATCTCGCCGGTCGGCGCCACCTTCAGGAAAGGCACCGGCAAGGCCTCCAGCCCGGCCTGCGCCGCGTCCAGCCCGCCTTCGTCCACTTCCATCAGGAACAGCTCGCTGCGGCCCTGGGTGCGGTTGTTTTCGCTGACCAGAACCTGCACCGGACCGTTCTTGGTGCTGAGCGTGTTGATCCGCCCCGGCAGAACCGGCAGCGCAGGGAACAGGCGGTCGGTGGATTTCACCCGTTCGCCGATCAGCTTACGGGCCGCCTCGTTCATGAACAGGACAGCGCCGGTGCGGCCTACGGTAATCATCGGCACCGGCATCGACTCCGCGCCGCGGCTATTGCCGCCACGGTCCTGAATATCTTCAACCCGCCACAGGAAACTGCCGCCAGTCATCTGGTGCACCGCCAACCGGACATGGCCGCGCCGGGTCACGATATCTTCGCGCGCGGCACCATCGACGCGGGCGCGGCTTTGCAGCCGGTACAGCACGGCAGAGGGGTTAGCCAGGATCGAGCGCAACGTGCCCGACAGCGTGTCCCGGCTGCCATCCTGAAACCGCTTTGCCGCGGCGCCGTTGCAGGCGTGGATCACCCCGTCGTCATCGGTGACAAAGCTGGGGGTGGCATCTTTTTCGATGAAGCCGGTCAGCAGCTCTGCCGCCATCGCCCGCGCGTTCAGCCGCATCCGGGTCTGGACCACCATCAGCCCCGCCACCGCCGCCAGCGTCAGCCCCACCATGATAAACCCGCGGCTCATCCAGTCGGGCAGCGCAAGCAGCCAGGGGCCGGACATCAGCATCAAGGCCAGCAGCAGCGTCGCGGCAAGCCGGGCATGCTCGGGCGCGTAAACGCGCAGTTCCGGAACGGAAGTCTCTTGGCGACCGGACATTACGGCTCCATGGTCAGTGCTTGGTGACGCCATAACGCGGCGGCTTTGGTTAAAACCACGTTAAGAAAAACAAAGGGTTTCCCGGCCGCGACCCTATCAACCGCCTTTTGCGCGCGTCAACACGGCAACATAAAAGCCATCGGTGCCATCCTGCACCTTCCAGCTTTGTTCTGCCGCCAGCGACCACTCAGGGTTATTCGCGGTAAAGGCTTGAACCTGCTGAGTGTTTTCTGCCTGCAGCATAGAGCATGTCGCATAGGCCAGCGTGCCGCCCGGCGCGGTGAGGTCGGCCGCCCTGCGCAAAATTTCCGATTGGGTTTCCTGCAACGCGCGCAAGCCCTCCGGCGTCAGCCGCCATTTACCCTCAGGTGCCCGCCGCCAGGATCCCGACCCGGAACAGGGCACATCGCACAGCACCAGATCAAAGGGGGCTTTGCGCTCAACATCCGCAGAGGAGAGCAGTGTCACCGGGGCGCCTGCCCGCGCAGCCCGCTCCGGCAGGTCCTTCATCCGCCTGGGATCGGCGTCATGGGCGTTCAGGCGGATCCGGGCGCGGGCCGCCATGGCAAGGCTTTTGCCGCCGCCGCCGGCACAGTAATCGAGGACGGACATGCCATCCTCCAGCGGCAGCTGCTCAACCACTGCCTGGCTAGCGGCGTCCTGGAGCTCCACCAGGCCGTCCGAATAGGCCTTGGCATTGCGCAGCTTCCGGGCGCCTTCGGTGATTTCCAGCGCGGTGGACGCCGCGGGATGCGGCCGGGTGGCAATGCCGTCCGCGGCCAAAGCGTCCTGCGCCTGCTGCAAGGTGCCCTTGGGCGTGTTCACCCGCAGATGCACCGGCGCCCGGCTGCGCAAGGCACTCGCGGCGGCTTCGGCGTCCTGGCCGAGGCTGGCACGAAACTTAGGCCAAAGCCAATCGGGGATATCCAGCGCCTCCGCCCCTTCCGCTGGCGGCGGCAGCTGCCGTTCCGCCGCGCTCAGCGGTGCAGGCGCGTGGCCCTGGCCGGTGAACACTTCATCCGGGTCCTCCCCGGCCTCGCGCAGGGCGCCAAGGATCAGCCCCCGCCCGCTGCGAGCGCCGCCCAGGGCGGCATGGGACCGCAAGCAGCGCACCGCGGTGAACACATGATCCCGCACCGCGGCACGGTCCTTGGAGCCCGCGAAACGGCTGCGCCGCCCCCAGGAGGTCAGCGCCTTTTCCGCAGGCTCCCCCGCCAGCACCTGGTCGAGGATTTCAATGGCCGCCTGCAGGCGGGCGGCGGGGGTCATGCCCCTGCCCCAATTTCACATGCGGCCATCATCAGCTTATCCCGCCCGGTAGTTCGGCGCTTCGCGGGTGATCTGCACGTCGTGGACGTGGCTTTCCTTCAGACCGGCGCCAGTGATGCGGACAAAGTTGCAGTTCTTGCGCATTTCATCAACGGTGGCACAACCGGTATAGCCCATCGCGGCACGCAGGCCGCCAACCAGCTGGTGCACCACCGGACCGGCGCCGCCCTTATACGGCACCTGGCCCTCGATCCCTTCCGGCACCAGCTTGTCGCTGGCGGCGTCTTTCTGGAAATAGCGGTCGGCAGAGCCGCGCGCCATCGCGCCCATCGACCCCATGCCGCGGTAGGATTTGAACGAGCGGCCTTGATACAGGATCACCTCGCCAGGGGACTCATCCGTGCCGGCAATCATCGAGCCGACCATGGCACAGGAAGCACCCGCCGCGATGGCCTTGGCAAAGTCGCCGGAGAACTTGATGCCGCCATCGGCAATAACCGGGATGTCTCCTGCAGCACCTGCACAATCCATGATCGCGGTCAGCTGCGGCACCCCGACACCTGCCACCATGCGGGTGGTGCAGATCGAGCCCGGGCCGATGCCGACCTTGACCGCGTCCGCGCCCGCGTCGATCAGCGCGCGGGTGGCTTCTGCGGTGGCAACATTGCCAGCGATCACCTGCACGCCGCTGTATTGCGCCTTGATCCGCTTCACCGCGTCGATCACACCCGCCGAATGGCCATGGGCAGTATCGACCACAACGATATCAACACCCGCGTCAATCAGCGCCTCGGAGCGGGCAAAGCCGCTGTCGCCGACCGAGCTGGCAGCAGCCACGCGCAGGCGGCCCAGTTCATCCTTGCACGCGGTGGGGTTCAGCACCGCCTGTTCGGTGTCCTTCAGGGTCAGAAGACCGGTCAGCTTGCCATCCTTGTCGGAGACCAGCAGCTTTTCGATCCGGCGCGCCTTCATCAGTGATTTGGCTTCTTCCAGATCCGCAGGCTCCTGCAGCATCGCCAGATTGTCAGAGGTCATCATGACCGAAACCGGCGTGCTGTCATCAGAGGCAAACCGCATGTCGCGGTTGGTGACGATGCCGACAACGCGGCCGGAGCCGTCCACCACCGGAAAGCCGGTGACCCGGTAGCGCTCTTGCAGCGCCTTGGCGTCGGCCAGGGTTTGATCGGCGGTCAGGGTAATCGGGTTGTAAACAATGCCGGAGACAAAGCGTTTCACCCGGCGCACTTCGCGGGCCTGCTCTTCGGTGTTCAGGTTCTTGTGGATCACCCCCATGCCGCCGGCCTGCGCCATGGCGATCGCCATGCGGGATTCGGTCACAGTGTCCATCGCCGAGCTGAGCAGCGGGATGTTCAGAGACACCGACTGCGTCACCCGCGTGCGGGTGTCGGCGGTGTTGGGCAGAACGCTGGACGCGCCCGGCACCAAAAGAACATCATCAAAGGTGAGAGCCTCACGAATCTGCATTTGTCATCCCCATGCATAACCCCGTTTGGCGGTGACCCTATGGCACAGAACCGGCCGGGGGAAAAGAGGCAGAGGGCAAGAATTCCTGCAGTGCAGAAAACCCGGCTTTTCCTGACTTGCATCAAGGACCTGTTTCACAGGAACGTTAGGACTGTGCCGCACCGGACCGCGAACAGGACTGCTCATGACCCGACCGTTGGAAAACACTACCATCCTGGACCTCACCCATGTGCTGGCCGGCCCCTACTGCTCCATGATCCTGTCGGACCTGGGCGCCCGGGTCATCAAGGTGGAGCGCCCCGGAGGCGGTGACGACACCCGCGCCTTCCCGCCGTTCAAAGACGGCGAAAGCGCGTACTTCGCCACCATCAACCACGGCAAGGAAAGCATCGCGCTGGACCTTAAGGCGCCGCAGGACCGCGCCATATTCGAGCGGCTGCTGGCCCAGGCTGACGTGCTGCTGGAAAACTTCCGACCCGGGGTGATGCAGCGGCTGGGTTACGGCTGGGATGCGCTGCACGCGCAGTTTCCGCGGCTGATCTACGGTGCCGTCTCCGGTTTCGGCCACAGCGGGCCGGATGCCCTGAAACCAGCCTATGACATGGTGGTCCAGGCCCGCGGCGGGGTGATGTCGATCACCGGCGAAAAGAACCGGGAGCCGGTGCGGGTCGGCGCCTCGATCGGCGACATCGTGGCGGGCATGTTCCTGGGGCACGGCATCCTGGCGGCACTTCTTGACGTGCAGAAAACCGGTGAAGGCAAATTCGTCGACGTGGCCATGCTCGACAGCCAGCTGGCGCTGCTGGAACACGCCATCGCCATCACCTCGGTGACCGGCGAAGCGCCGCAGCCTTCCGGCGCGCGGCATCCCTCGATCACCCCGTTTGAGACCTTTCACGCCTCCGACGGGCTGTTTGTGATTGCGGCTGGTAATGACGCGCTGTTCACCCGGCTGTGCGATGTGCTGCAGCTGCCGCTGGCCGGGGACGCCCGCTTTGCCACCAACCCCGCCCGCTGCGACAACGCCCGCCTTTTGAAACGGTTGATCGAGGCGGTAACCCTTGAGCAGTCAAAGGCTCATTGGATCGCGCTGCTGACAGAGGCCGGCATTCCCACCGGGCCGATCCAGACCGTCGATCAGGTGCTTCAGGATCCCCAGATCCTGGCCCGCAACATGGTCGTGGATGTTCTGGGCAATGATGGCCGCCCCGAATATTTGTCAGCTGGCAATCCGATTAAGATGAGCGGCCTGCCGGACCCCGCAACCCGCCCCCCTGCGCCTCAACTCGACGGCAGCCGGGCGCAGATTCTGGCGTGGCTGGAGAAGGTTGAGCGGCAGCAGGCCACCTGACGGGCGCTCCCAAACCCGCATCCTAAAGTCATCAAATATCCAAAAATGGCGCCAGCAGACGGGAAAATGCCGCCCATTGCCTTTCGCTTGCCGCAAAAGCCCATATGCTCCGCCTAAATTGCGGAATGAGAAGGCCACAGGCATGACTGACGAACCCCTCGTTGTGTTTACCCCCTCCGGAAAGCGCGGGCGTTTCCCCGCCGGCACGCCGATCCTGACCGCCGCCCGGCAGCTGGGGGTCGACCTCGACTCGGTCTGCGGCGGCCGCGGCATCTGTTCCAAGTGCCAGATCACGCCCTCCTATGGCGAGTTTCCCAAGCACGGCGTCACCGTGCAGGAGGGCGCGCTGAGCGAATGGAACAAGGTCGAGCAGCGCTATAAGGACAAGCGCGGCCTTATCGACGGACGCCGCTTGGGCTGCCAGGCCACCGTGCAGGGCGACGTCGTGATCGACGTGCCGCCGGAAAGCCAGGTCCACCGCCAGGTGGTGCGCAAGCGCGCCGAGGCCCGCGACATCACCATGAACCCCTCCACCCGGCTGTATTATGTCGAGGTGGAAGAACCCGACATGCACAAGCCCACCGGCGATATGGAGCGGCTGATTGAGGCCCTGGAAGCGCAGTGGAACTTAAAGGGGGTTAAGACCGACCTGCACATCCTGAGCGTGCTGCAGCCTGCCCTGCGCAAAGGCGGCTGGAAGGTGACCGTCGCCGTGCACCTGGGCGATGCAAACCACCCGCCCAAGATCATGCACATCTGGCCCGGCTTCTACGAAGGCTCGATCTACGGCCTGGCGGTCGACCTCGGCTCCACCACCATCGCCGCGCATCTCTGCGATCTGCAAACCGGCGAGGTCGTGGCCTCCTCCGGCATCATGAACCCGCAGATCCGCTTTGGCGAAGACCTGATGAGCCGGGTGTCCTATTCGATGATGAACAAGGGCGGCGACCAGGAAATGACCCGCGCGGTGCGCGAGGGCATGAACGCGCTGTTCACCCAGATCGCGGCTGAGGCGGAGATCGACAAGGCGCTGATCGTGGATGCGGTCTTTGTCTGCAACCCGGTGATGCACCACCTGTTCCTGGGCATCGACCCGTTTGAGCTGGGCCAGGCGCCCTTTGCCCTGGCGACGTCCAATTCGCTGGCACTGCGCGCAGCGGAGCTGGATCTGAACATCCACCCCGCCGCCCGTGTCTACTTGCTGCCCTGTATCGCGGGCCACGTCGGCGCAGATGCCGCCGCGGTGGCGCTGTCGGAGGCGCCCGACAAATCCGAGGATCTGGTGCTGGTCGTCGACGTCGGCACCAACGCCGAGATCCTGCTGGGCAACAAGGAAAAGGTGCTGGCCTGCTCCTCCCCCACCGGCCCCGCGTTCGAGGGCGCGCAGATCTCCAGCGGCCAGCGCGCCGCGCCCGGCGCGATTGAGCGGGTCGAGATCAACCCGGAAACCAAGGAACCGCGCTTCCGGGTGATCGGCTCTGATGTCTGGTCGGACGAGGACGGCTTTGCCGAATCCATCGCCACCACCGGCATTACCGGCATCTGCGGCTCCGGCATCATCGAGGCGATTGCCGAAATGCGCCTGGCCGGTGTGCTGGATGCCTCCGGCCTGATCGGCTCGGCGGAACAGACCGGTTCTTCACGCTGCATTCAGGACGGGCGCACCAACGCCTATTTGCTGTGGGATGGCTCTGCTGAGGGCGGGCCGACCATCACCGTCACCAACCCCGACATCCGGGCGATCCAGATGGCCAAGGCGGCGCTCTACTCCGGCGCGCGCCTGCTGATGGACAAGTTCGGCGTCGACACCGTGGACCGCGTCGTGCTGGCCGGGGCCTTCGGGGCGCACATCTCTGCCAAGCACGCGATGGTGCTGGGCATGATCCCCGACTGCGTGCTGGAGAAAGTCACATCGGCTGGCAACGCCGCAGGCACCGGCGCCCGCATCGCGCTCTTGAACACCGAAGCGCGCAGCGAGATCGAGGAAACCGTTCGGCGGATTGAGAAGATCGAAACTGCCGTCGAGCCCCGCTTCCAGGAGCATTTCGTGAACGCCTCGGCGATCCCGAACTCGGCAGAACCCTTCCCGATCCTGGAAACCGTGGTGACCCTGCCGCAGGTGAACTTCAACACCGGCGGCGGAGACAGCGAAGGCGCTGGCGGAGGCCGCCGCCGCCGCCGCCGCGGCTGATCCGAAAAGGCCCGGAAATTTCCGCTGCAGCGCCCTTGACCTCTTTGGCGCTGCAGCATAATCCTGCTCTTCACAGGCGGGTATGATGTAATGGTAGCCTGTCAGCTTCCCAAGCTGAACGCGCGGGTTCGATTCCCGCTACCCGCTCCAAAATCTTCCAACATATCAACAGCTTAACCACAGCCTACCTGACCGTGCGCCAGTCCTCGCCCGGCCGCGGGATGCTCGCCGCGCGGCGCAGGCCGAAGTGTGCTAAACTGATATCGCACGCCAGCAAGGTGCAGGCGGCATGGTTTGGAGGGTATCAGTATGACACGTTATTGTTTGACCGCGGCATTGCTATGTGCATTCGGCGCAGGAGCCGCACTGGCCGGCACGACCTGGGATCAGCCGGGCGAAGGCACCGGCATCTCCACCAGTTCCGTCAACCAGATTGCCGAAGGCCATATGGTGATGCAGATCAGCAGTTCCTATGAGAATGTGAAAATGGAAGAGGCTGAGCATCCGATGAACGGCGCCGCGGGCCCCTGCTTCGGAGCGGTTGAGGTCGCCTCTGGCGAGGTCGAGGGCGGCGGCATCTGCGCCTTTACTGACGGTGCAGGTGAAAAGGTCGTGCTGCACTGGGACGCCGAAGGCATGGACCAATCAGGCGCGCTGACAGGCAGCTGGACCCTGAGCGGCGGCAGCGGCCCGTGGGCTGATGCAAAGGGCGGCGGCTCGTTTTCGTCCCTGACCGACCCGGAAACAGGCAAGTTCGTGAACACCATCACCAGCAACGTGACGATGCCCTGAGGGGCTGCGCGGGGTGTACCTGCCAGCGCTGACCGGGGCGGCTTCCCGGGCAGCGCCTTATTGCGCGTCCTGAACAAATTTGAGAAGGGCACGGGTTGACCCGTCCTTCCCGTCCGCAGACCCCTGGCCGCGCAGCAGCGGCAGCAGGGAATCGGCCAGTTCCTTGCCCAGCTCCACGCCCCATTGATCAAAGGAGTTGATGCCCAAAATCACGCCCTCGACGAACACCCGGTGTTCATAAAGCGCGATGATCTGGCCCAGCACATGGGGCGTCAGCTGCGGGTACACCAGCGTGGTGGAGGGCCGGTTGCCCGGGAACACCCGGTGCCGCGCCTGCCGCTCCAGCTCAGCGCCTTCATAGCCTTCAGCCTTCATCAGCGCGCAGGCTTCTTCCAGGCTGCGGCCGCGCATCAGCGCCTCGGATTGCGCCAGGCAGTTCACCACAAGCAGCTGGTGATGCTGGTCCAGTTCCGGCTCATGCCCCTTGGCCGCGACCAGAAATTCCGCCGGCACCACCGTGGTGCCCTGATGCAGCAGCTGGTAAAAGGCGTGCTGGCCGTTGGTTCCGGGCTCCCCCCAGACAACCGGGCCGGAATTGTAAGGCAGCGGCGTGCCGTCCATAGCAACGGATTTGCCGTTTGATTCCATCTCCAGCTGCTGCAGGTACGCCGGCAGCCGCCGCAGCCGCTGGTCATAGGGCAGCACGGCGCGGGTCGGGTAACCGCAGACCTGATGGTGCCAGATCCCGGTCAGCGCCAGCATCACCGGCATGTTCTGTTCCCAGGGCGCCGCGCGGAAGTGGTCATCCATCGACTTGCCGCCCGCCAGAAAATCCCGGAAATGCTCCGGCCCGACCGCCAGCATCAGGCTCAGCCCGATCGGCCCCCAGACCGAATAGCGGCCGCCAACCCAATCCTCAAAGCCAAACACATGCTTGCGCGGAATGCCGAAGGCGGCTGTCTCTTCCTCGGAGGTCGACAGCGCCAGAAACTGGCGCGCCGGGTCGCCGCCGCCGTCCTCTACCCAGCGCCGCGCCGTGGCGGCATTGGTCATGGTTTCAACGGTAGTAAATGTCTTGGAGGCGACGATCACCAAAGTTGTTTTGGGATCAATCCGTTGCAGGATGTCATGAATGTGGGCGCCGTCGACGTTGGACACAAAATGGCAGCGCGGGCCGTCATGATAGGGCGCCAGCGCCAGCGTTGCCATCACCGGCCCCAGGTCGGATCCGCCAATGCCGATGTTGACCACATCGGTGAAGGTGCCGCCCGGTCCGGCCAAGGCGCCGGAGCGCACCCGGCGCGCCAGGTCCTCCATCCGCTCCAGCGTTTTCCGCAAGGGCGCGCGCACGTCCTCTCCATCGACCAGCATCTCCGGCCCGTCCGGATCGCGCAAAGCGGTATGCAGCACAGCGCGCTGTTCGGTCTCGTTGATCAGACCGCCGCCGAACATCGCCGCGCGCCGCCCGGCGACGTCCTGCGCCTCGCACAGTGCGACCAGGCCCTCGCGCACCTTCGCAGTGATCCGGGTCTTGGAATAATCGAACAGCAGCGTTTCGAACCGCACGCTGAAGGCGCTGGCACGCTGCGGGTCGTTTTCAAACAGCTCAGGAATTTTCCCGCCGCATTTCTCGGCATGCAGCGTCTTCAAGGCATCGAACATAGTTAACTTTCCTGAAATCAAGGTGCCCAATGAACGGAGACCTCGGACAACACAGCCTGGACTGGCGCAGTTTCCGGCGGCAGCGACACGGCCCGTTCAAGCGCCCGCCGTTTGGCATCGCCAAAAATCACCAGGTGTTTCGCGATCGCGCCATCCAGCACACGGGCGGTCAGACTGACCCGGGCTTCCGGCTGGCTGTCCGGACGCATGACGGTGAGTGCAGGCGCATCCGGCTCCAGCGCTGCCACAATTCCTGCGGCGCCGGGAAACAGGGACGCGGTGTGCATATCCTCGCCCATACCCAGCAGCAGCACCGACAGCGGCAGCTCCGGAACCACCCGGCTTTCGAGTTCCGCCAGCACATCCTCCGGTTCGCGTTCCGGGATGTGGAACGGCATGAATTGGGCCACAGATGCCCGGTCCTGCAGCAGCCGGCTGCGGATCATCGCCGCGTTTGAGCGCGCATGCTCCTGCGGCACCCAGCGTTCATCGGTCGCCATCACATGCACCCGGTCCCATTCGATATCCGCCGCACAAAGATCGTCAAAGATGAGCCCGGGCGTGGTGCCGCCGGCGACCGCAAAGGAGGCTGTGTCATGGTGCAGAAGATGTGTTTTCAGGTCTCCGGCAATTTCATTCGCGACTTCAATCGCCAGCATGTCCTGGTCAGGGTATTCGTTGAATTTCATGGGTTTATCCCCCTCCATTCACGCCCGTCGCGGCGCATAAGCAAATCGGCATCCCCCGGTCCGGTACTGCCGCTTTCATAAGGTTTAGGCACATCTCCCCGGGACTTCCAGCCCGCAATCAGCGGATCGGTCCAGGCCCAGGCGGCCTCCACCTCGTCGCCTCTCATGAACAACGTCTGGTTGCCGCGCACAACATCCATGATCAGCCGTTCGTAGGCATCTGGCGGATCGCCGCCTTCCGGCCCCAGCGCCTCGGCAAAGCTCATGTCCAGAGGCACATCAATCAGCCGCATCCCGCCCTGCCCCGGCTCCTTGATGGTCACGCTCAGGGTAATGCCTTCATTCGGCTGCAGGCGGATCTTCAGATGGTTGGCATGGCGGCCTGCCTCGGCGCCGAAAATCGAATGCGGCGCGTCCTTGAACATCACGTTGATCACCGAGGACCGGTTCACCAGCCGCTTGCCGGTGCGCAGGTAGAACGGCGTGCCCGCCCACCGCCAGTTGCTGATATGCGCCTTCAGCGCCACATAGCTTTCGGTCGTGCTGCGCGGGTTGTTGACCAGCCCGCGGTAGGACGGATGCGGCGCCTCCGGGTCCAGGCTGGCCTGGTACTGGCCGCGCACAATATGGTGCGGTTCAACCGGGTCCAGCGCCCGGATCACCTTGAGCTTTTCGTCGCGCACCGCGTCCGGGTCGAATTTGGCCGGCGGCTCCATCGCGATCAGGCACAACAGCTGCATCAGATGGTTCTGCATCATGTCCCGCATGGCGCCGGCGCGCTCATAATACTCCTCGCGCCCTTCAACACCGACGGTTTCGGCCACAGTGATCTGAATGTGGTCGACATACTGGCTGTTCCACAGCGGTTCGAACAGCATGTTGCCGAACCGGACCGCCATCAGGTTCTGCACGGTCTCTTTGCCCAGGTAATGGTCGATCCGGTAGATCTGGCCTTCGTCGAAATGGCTGGCGAGCGTCCGGTTCAGCTCCCGCGCGGAGGCCAGATCGCGGCCAAAGGGTTTCTCCACCACGATCCGGGTGTGCGCCGTAGCCAGGCCATACCGGTGCAGCCGTTCCGCCAGCGGCCCGAACAGGCCCGGCCCGACGGAGAAATAGAACATGCGGACCCGCTCATCCCCCGCCCCCTCCAGCGCGCGGCAAAGCTGCTGCCAGCCCGCCTCGCCCAAGGCATCCAGCGCGACGTAACTGACCCGTTCCAGGAACGACTCCAGCGCACCGCCGCCGCAGGCCTTGGGGCCCGCGTGCTCGCGGATCGATTCTGCCACGACGGTGCGGTAATCCGCGCTGCTCATGGCGGTCCGCGCGGCGCCGATTATCCGCTCGCCGCCGGGCAGCTGCCCGGCGCAGTGGCGGCGGAACAGCGCCGGCAGGATCTTGCGCTGCGCCAGATCGCCAGTGCCGCCAAAAACCACCAGGTCAAACGGGTCGACCGGTATGACACGCGAAACCATTATTGTTCTTCCTGTCTAAGCCGGTGCAGGCGCGGCACACTGCCGCTCACATCCCTGTCATGTGCCCGCCCGGCTGCTTTCATTTCGGGCCCAGTATAAGGTAGCTTCCGGCGAAAGGAACTGCCCCAGAGGACATCTGCATGAAAGACCTGCAAAAACCCGTCGCGAACCTAGGCAAGTTTCAAGACGCTTACGTGACGGCAGATGGTCAGCAACGCGCCTCTGTGCCGCTCAGCCGCCCGGAAACCCTGTGGTTCAACACCGGCACGCTGTGCAATATCGAATGCAGCAACTGCTATATCCTGAGCTCCCCCACCAACGATGCGCTGGTCTATCTGACCGAGGCCGAGGTGCAAGGCTATCTGGATCAGATTGCGGAGCGCAGCTGGCCGGTCCGGGAAATCGGGTTCACCGGCGGCGAACCCTTCATGAACCCCGAGATGACCGGCATGGCCCGCGCCGCGCTGGAGCGCGGTTTTGAGGTGCTCATCCTGACCAACGCCATGCGCCCGATGATGCGCAAGACAGTGAAAGCCGGACTGTTGGACCTGCATGAGCAATTTGCCGGCAAGCTGACCCTGCGGATCTCCGTCGACCACCACAGCGCCGAACTGCACGACAAGGAACGCGGCAGCGGCAGCTTTGCCAAGACCATCGAAGGCATGGAATGGCTGCGCGACAATGGCTTCCGGATGGCCGTGGCCGGCCGCACCGTCTGGTCGGAAAGCGAAGCGCAGGCCCGCGCCGGGTATGCCGCACTGTTTGCCGCGCATGGCTTTGCCATCGACGCGCAGGATCCGGGCCAGACAGTGCTGTTCCCGGAGATGGACGAAACCGTGGAAGTTCCCGAAATCACAAGTGCTTGCTGGGGTATCCTTAACAAGTCGCCGGACAGCGTCATGTGCGCCTCGTCGCGGATGGTGGTCAAGCGCAAAGGCGCAGAGACACCCGCCGTTCTGGCCTGCACGCTGCTGCCCTACGCGCCTGAGTTCGAATTGGGCACGACCCTGGCCGAGGCCGAGCATCCGGTGCAGCTGAACCACCCCCATTGCGCCAAGTTCTGTGTCCTTGGGGGGGCCAGCTGCTCCTCCTGAGGGGTCTTCAGTACTCCCAGTCGCCGGTGGTGAAATTGGCGGCGCTCAACGTCACGTCGGTGGTGAAGTCCACCAGCACGTTATCTCCGTAATACAGCTTGTTCTCGGCGTTGCTCATGTACAGCCGGTCTTCGCTGGCGTTCTCCCACTCCGACCTGTCAAAGGTCACGTCAGTGTTGCGGGAGATGGTTCCGCCGGCTTCGTCAGCGTCAAACACGAACACATCGTCCTGGGCCGAGAAATCATCCAGAACCGCAACCGTGGAATAGGCGTCCAGCTCGATGAACAGCTCGTCCTTGCCCGCCCCGGTCGAAATCGTGTCGGCCGCATTGCTGAAGCTCCCGGTCAGAACGTAGATGTCATCGTCCCCCCCGCCCGATTTCAGACGCTCTGAGTGCATCCCTTCCAGAACGATCGTATCGGCGCCGCCACCGGTACGGATGTTCGCAGTCAAGCCGTCGGGATAGGAGATGGTGGTTCCGTTGATGACCACCGTGTCATTACCTTTGCCGGTGGAGACGCGAACGCTAGCGGTGACGTTCCAGAAACCGTTGAACTCAAAATAGTCGTTGCCTGCACCAGTGTTCACACGCAGATCGCTGACGTTCTTGACGGTGGAGTATTCAACATGGTCGTTCCCGGCCAGGGTCTTGACCGTGACGCGCGCGTCCTCCGCCGCTTCCCGCTGGCGGATGTCCAGCGTGTCATCCTGCCGGCCGGAGCGGATAACGAAATCCCCGTCGCCGGTGCTGGTGCCCAAATCAATGCCGTAATCCCAATGTTCGACCGACCGCACGCTTGTCGCAATCTGCGACAGATCCAGGGTGAAGCCGCCGGTAATCTGCACGTCGATCTGCGAAGAAACGGTGTCATACCCGGCCCCGCCATGAAAGCTGAGCTGGCTGTAATCGCGCAGCGTGCTGTCCGCCGTCAGGTCGAAATTGAGCGAACTGATCTTATCATCGCCGGCGCCGCCGAAAAACCGGTCCGACAGATCGGGATACACATAGGTGCCATTGTCATAATGATAGATCGAAAACGTGTCGTCACCATCCCGGCCATACAGGCTCTCGCGGATGGTTGACGTGGCCACCAGTGCGTTCTCGAACTGGTTTCCCAAAATATATGTGCGCATGAATTCCTGCCGTATTGCCTGCTTATTGACTGCCCGCCACCGTCTGGCGCTGTCCGGCGCTGCCATGCGGCACCAGACTTTTTAACACGCATAGGAGTAAGGCCGCGCTTTGGTTCCCGCAATAGCCAAGGAACAGCCCGGCGGTTCGGGGGCTTGCCTGTTGCCTTCCGGACAGGATGGCCTAGTGGATCTGGAATTCCCCGACCACGTTGCGCCATTCGCCGGGGCTGATCATTTTGCGGTGATTGAACCGCACCGAATGCAGCGGCCCCTCAATCTCGCGCTGCCAGAATTCGATGAACTCAAACAGCCGCGGGTGGTCCGGCGCAAGGTCGTACTGCTGCCAGACAAACGTGTTCAGGACATGGATATGGTCCGGCATATGATAGGTGAATTCCGCTGTGGTCAGCCCGTATCCTTTCAGCATCAGCTCGGTTTCGCTGGTCTCCATTTTCAGCCTCCAATCTTTGCCCCCTCTTGTTGATGCTAGGCTGGAAATGGTTAATTTCCCCAAAAACAGTGCGTTACCATCGCGTGAACGGACTGATTGCGGCTTTCCGGGCTGTTTGCTTGCGCCGCATATACGGTATCTGATAGGGTGCGAACACAATATATAGAGCCATAAGAAAGAGCGGGCAGCCAACGTGAGCGATACGCCGGAAACTCCTGAAAATATGGAAGAAAACATGCCGGAACGCCCGGCATATGATGGGCCGACCGTTTCCATCGAAGCCGAGATGCGCAACTCCTATCTCGACTATGCGATGTCGGTCATTGTCAGCCGTGCCATCCCGGACCTGCGGGACGGCCTGAAACCGGTTCACCGCCGCATTCTCTATGCGATGCACGAATCCGGCAACACCCATGACAAGGCCTACCGCAAGTCGGCCCGTCCCGTGGGCGACGTGATGGGTAAATACCACCCGCACGGCGACTCTGCGATCTATGACGCGCTGGTGCGGATGGCGCAGGACTTCTCGATGTCGCTGCCGCTTCTGGACGGCCAGGGCAACTTCGGCTCGATGGACGGCGACAACCCGGCGGCCATGCGCTACACCGAGGTCCGCATGGACAAGCCCGCCGCGGCGATCCTGGCGGACATCGAGAAAGAGACCGTCGATTTCCAGGACAACTACGACGGCAAGGACCGCGAGCCGACCGTGCTCCCGGCCCGTTTCCCGAACATGCTGGTCAACGGCGCCGGCGGTATCGCGGTTGGCATGGCCACCAACATCCCGCCGCACAACCTGGGCGAAGTGGTCGATGCAACCCTGGCGCTGATCGAGGACCCGGACCTGACCAGCGAGCAGCTGATCGACTACATCCCCGGCCCCGACTTCCCGACCGGCGCGCTGATGCTGGGCCGCTCCGGCGCGCGCAAGGCGTACCTGGAGGGCCGCGGCAGCGTGATCATCCGCGCCAAGACCCGCGTGGAGGAGATCCGCAAGGACCGCTATGCCATTGTCGTGGACGAGATTCCCTATCAGGTGAACAAGGCCGCGATGATCGAAAAGATCGCCGAGCAGGTCCGCGAGAAAAAGATCGAGGGCGTCTCCCACGTTCAGGATGAATCCGACCGCAACGGCGTGCGGGTGGTGGTCGAGCTGAAGCGCGACGCGACGCCCGAAGTGGTGCTGAACCAGCTTTACCGTTTCTCCCCGATGCAGACCTCGTTCGGCTGCAACATGCTGGCGCTGAACGGCGGCCGGCCGGAGCAGCTGACGCTGCGCAGGTTTCTGACCTCCTTCATTGATTTCCGGGAGGATGTTGTCGCCCGCCGCACCGCGCACCTGCTGCGCAAAGCGCGTGAGCGCAGCCACATCCTGTGCGGCCTGGCTGTTGCGGTCTCCAATGTCGATGAAATCGTGGCAACCATCCGCTCTTCGGCGGACGCGGCAGAAGCGCGCGAAAAACTGATGACCCGGCGCTGGCCGGCCGCCGAGATTGCGGACTACATCCGCCTGATCGACGACCCGACCCACAAGATGAACGACGACGGTACCTATAACCTGTCCGAGACCCAGGCCCGTGCCATCCTGGAACTGCGCCTGCAGCGTCTGACCCAGATCGGCGTCAAGGAAGTCACCGACGAACTGGAAGAACTGGCATCAAAGATCAAGGAATACCTTGAGATTCTGTCGTCGCGCGAACGCATTATGGGCATCATTTCGGACGAGCTGCGCGAGGTGCGCGACAACTTCGCCGTGCCGCGCCGCACCCAGATCGTCGACTGGTCCGGCGACATGGAGGACGAGGACCTGATCGAGCGCGAGGACATGGTGGTGACCGTGACCTCCGGCGGCTACATCAAGCGGACCCCGCTGGCCGACTTCCGCGCCCAGAAGCGCGGCGGAAAGGGCCTCAGCGGCATGCAGACCAAGGAAGAGGACGTGGTGACCACGCTGTTTGTGGCCAACACCCACACCCAGCTCCTGTTCTTCACCACTGACGGCATGGTCTACAAGCTCAAGACCTGGCGCCTGCCGCAGGGCGGCCGCACCTCCAAGGGCAAGGCGATCGTCAACATCCTGCCGATCCCGACCGGGGTGTCCATCGCCGCCATCATGCCGGTCGATGTGCCGGATGAGGAGTGGGAAAACCTGCAGGTGGTCTTTGCGACCTCCGGCGGCGACGTGCGCCGCAACCGGCTGTCCGACTTCACCAACGTCCGCCGCAACGGCAAGATCGCAATGAAACTGCCGGAAGACGGCTCCGTCAAACTGGTGAACGTGCGCATCTGCTCGGAAGATGACGATGTGATGCTGTTCACCAACTCGGGCCGCGCCATCCGCTTCCGCTCCACCGACGTGCGGGTGTTCAACTCGCGTGAATCCACCGGTGTCCGCGGCATCAGGCTGACCGGCGAGGACAGCGTGGTCTCCATGTCGGTGATCCGCCACTCCAAGTACACGCCGGAACAGCGCACCGCCTACCTCAAGATGCGCCGGGCGATGGCCGGTCTGACCGACGATGCGGAAACCACCGATGAGGACGCGCCCGAGGATCCGAACTTCTCGACTGAGCTTTATGCAGAGATGTCGGCGGCTGAGAACCTGATCCTGACCATCACCACCGGCGGCTCGGGCAAGCTGTCCTCGTCGCATGACTACCCGGTCCGCGGCCGCGGCGGCATGGGTGTCACCGCGATGGACAAGGCCATGCGCGGCGGTGAAATCGTCGCCTCCTTCCCGGTTGAGATGGACGACCAGATCATGCTGGCCACCTCCAAGGGACAGTCGATCCGGGTGCCGGTCGATGGCATCTCCTTCCGGTCGCGTTCGGCCGGCGGCGTGCGGGTGTTCAACACCGGCAAGGGCGAAGAAGTGGTCTCTGTCGCCTGGATTGCCGAGAACGGCGAGGAAGAGGACGGCGGCGAGGAATAAGCCCCGTCCGCCTTGAAACAATGAGCGCCGTCCTGTTGCCAGGGCGGCGTTCGCTTTGTTAACGGCCCCCTAACGGGTTTCTGGCATCCTTGCGGGCAAGTTCCGTTTTCTCAGCAAGGGGATGCCCCATGAACTTGTATCACTGCTCTATTGACCTGCATCACGAAGCCAAGGCGCTGAGCTTTGCCAGTGCGGTGGACCAGTGGATGAGTTATCTGCAGGAACGCGGCGTCGTGCTGGGCTGGCGGCTTCTGCGGCGCAAGCTGAATCTGGCCAGCGACAATTGCCGGGATTTTCTGCTGGAAATCGAATTCCGGGACATGACGCAGCTGGATCAGGCCTTCCGCGTTCTCGGCGAACACGACGAGGAAGTGGAAAAGCTCTATTCGCATGTCACGGCGCTGATCTCCGGTGCGGAGATCGGCCTCTACCGCCCCTTCCCGGACCCTGAGCGGGCCGAACGCATGGCGCTGATCTGAGGGCGGCCTCAGATCAGGTTTGGTGCCAGCACGAAGCTGGCAAAGATCAGGTAGGCTACGGCTGTATGCATAACTTTACTCTCTTACTCACATCCCCATGTGGCGCTGAGAATAAACGTGGAATGCGGCATTTCCGGGGCAGCTGAATTTCCGCTGCCCCGGATAGGGGTTAGGCCGAAACCCGGCGTGCTTCAGAGGTCGTAGAGCAGGCTGAACTTTTCTTCGAGGTAGGCCAGCAGCGGGGCATGGCCCGGCTCCATGCCGGAAGCATGGACGATGGTCTCGCGCGGACTGCGCAAGCCGCCGTGCTGCTGCAGGTTCTCCTTCAGCCATCCGGTCGCGCCTTCGGTATTGCCCTCGGCCAGCTGTGCATCCAGGCCCGGCACATCCCGGCGCAGCGCCTGGTACAGGCAGCCGGCATAGACATTGCCCAGGCTGTACGTCGGGAAATAGCCGAACAGACCCACCGACCAGTGCACATCCTGCAAACAGCCGTGCGAAGGTTTGTCGACGGCATAGCCGAAATCCGCCTCGAACCGGTCGTTCCAGGCGGCTTCCAGATCCTTCACCGCCAGGTCGCCGCTCATCAGCGCGCGCTCCAGGCCGAACCGCATCATGATATGGAGGTTGTATTGCAGCTCATCCGCTTCCGTCCGGATATAGCCCTTATGCACCGCGTTGACGGCCGCATAGAAGGCGTCCGCATCG